>DASYXF010000118.1:0-17994 GCA_035935335.1 Candidatus Acidiferrum sp. | reverse complement strand
GAGGATCAGGACGTGAATGGTGGAGGTTACCATGCCGCCGACGATGGGGGCGGCGATGTGCTTCATGACGTCGGAGCCGATGCCAGTTTCCCAGAGGATGGGCAAATGGCTGGCGAGAACGGCGGTGACGGTCATCAATTTGGGTCGCAAGCGCTGGACGGCGCCTTCAATGGCGGCGGCTTCGATGTCTTCGTGCTTGAGCGGGACGCCGGAAGCGAGGCGCTTGTCGAGCGATTCGTGGAGATAGACGACCATGACGACCCCGGTTTCGACGGCGATGCCGAAGAGGGCGATGTAGCCGACCCAGACGGCCACGCTGAAGTTGTAGCCTAGCCAATACTGGAGGATGAGGCCGCCGGTCATGGCGTAGAAAGTGGGGAAGATGAGGACGGCGGCTTCGGTGGCGGAATGAAAGACCATGTAGAGGAGCAGGAAGATGACGAAGAAGACGATGGGGACGATGATCTTGAGACGGGATTTGGCGCGCAGTTCGAATTCGTATTCGCCGGACCATTTGTAGGTATAGCCGGGCGGGAGTTTCAGTTTTTCGCGGAGGAGGCGGTCGGCTTTGTCCACGAAGCCGCCGTAGTCTTTGGTGGAAAGGTTGAGGTAGACGTAGCCGGTGAGAAGGCCGTCTTCATCGCGGATCATGGCGGGACCGCGGCTGAAATAAACTTTGGCGACTTCCGCGATGGGAATCTGCGCGCCGGCGGGTGTGGCGATTATGACGCGCTTTAAAGCTTCGATGTCGTCGCGAAAATCGCGGCTGTAGCGGACGTTGACGGGGTAGCGCTGGCGGCCCTCGACATTTTCGGCAATGTTTTCGCCGCCGATGCCGGAAGTGACGGCGCGGTGAACGTCGCCAACAGTGAGGCCGTAGCGGGCGGCTTCGAGGCGATTCACTTCGACATTGATATAGAAGCCTTCGGCGACGCGTTCAGCGAAGACGGAACGGAGTTCGGGAATACTGCCGAGGATTTGCTGCAGCTGGGTGCCTGCCTGCTGGATTACTTCCACGTTGGGGCCTTGAATCTTCAGACCTACGGGGGTCTTGATGCCGGTGAGTTCCATGTCGAGACGATTTTGCACGGGCATGGTCCAGGTATTAGTGAGGCCGGGGAACTGGAGTTTTTCGTCCATCTGACGAATTAATTTTTCGTAGGTCATGCCAGGGCGCCATTGTTCGCGCGGCTTGAGCATGATGGTGGTGTCGTACATGTCGAGGGGAGCGTTGTCGGTGGGACTGTTGGAGCGGCCGACGGCGCCGAAGACGGTTTCGACTTCTGGGAAAGATTTGATGATGCGGTCCTGCTCTTGAAGGAGAGAAGAGGCCTGGGTGATGGAGATACCGGGAAGAGCTGTGGGCATATACAAGGAAGAGCCTTCATAGAGCGGAGGCATGAACTGGCTGCCGATGCGCCAGGCGAGAGGAAAGGTGACAAGCAGAAATACGAGATTGAGGAGCAGAGTGGTTTTCCGGTAGCGCAAGCAGAGACGGAGCACGGGCAGATATATCGCCTGGGTCCAGCGGGAGAAGGGATTTTCGGATTCCGGACGAAGGTGGCCGCGGATGAAAATGACCATGAGAACGGGAACGAGGGTGATAGCGAGGATAGAGGAGAAGGCGACGGAGAGAGTTTTTGTCCAGGCGAGTGGACGAAACATACGGCCTTCCTGCGCTTCGAGAAGAAAAACGGGCAGAAACGAGACGAGAATGACCAAAAGAGAAAAGAAGATTGCCGGGCCGACCTGCTTCGCGCCGCCGAGGAGAATATTTCGCCTCTCCTGATTGGACAGAACGATATCTGATCCGGGCACGGAGGAAGGGTGTTCGGACAAGTGGCGATAGCCGTTTTCGACCATGACGATGGAGGCGTCGATAAGGACGCCGATGGCCAGGGCGAGACCACCGAGCGACATGATGTTGGAGCTGACGCGGAGGAAATACATGGGGATAAAGGAGGCGACGAGAGCGATCGGGAGCGCGAGGATGGGAACGAGGGCGGAACGGAAGTGGAAAAGGAAGGCGATGGTGACAAAGCTGACGATGGCGACTTCGAGAAGAAGATCGCGCTGAAGAGTTTTGATGGAGGCGTGAATGAGGCCGGAGCGGTCGTAGCCGGAAACGATTTCGACGCCGGTGGGCAGCGAGGGTTTGAGTTCGGCGAGTTTTTTCTTGACGCCGTCGATGACGGTGAGGGCGTTCATGCCGTCGCGCATGACGATGATGCCGCCGACGGCTTCGCCTTCGCCGTTCCACTCGGCGACACCTTCGCGGATATCCGGGCCGAAGGTGACCGTTCCGAGGTCGCGGACGAGGACCGGTGTGCCGTTCTTGGTGGCGACGGGGACAGATTCCAGGTCCTGAAGAGAATGCAAGTAGCCCAGACCGCGAATCATGTAACGGGCGCCGGCCATTTCGAGAACGCGGCCACCGACTTCGTTGGTGGAATCGCGGACGCGGTCGATCACCATGGAGAGAGGAATGTTGTAGGCGCGAAGTTTGTTGGGGTCGACATTGACTTGATATTGCTTGATGAAGCCGCCCATGGAGGCGACTTCGGCGACGCCGGGAACAGTTTCGAGTTGAAAGCGAAGATACCAGTCCTGAAGGCTGCGCAATTCGGCAAGACTGTGGCGATGAGAGCGGTCGATGACGGCGTATTCGTAGACCCAGCCGGCGCCGGTGGCGTCGGGGCCAATCATGGGAGAAACATTTTTGGGAAGAACGCCTTGGAGCTGTTGGATGTATTCGAGGACGCGGGAGCGGGCCCAGTAAAGATCGGTGCCATCTTCGAAGACGACGAAGATGTAGGAATCGCCGAACATGGTTTGGGCGCGAACGGCTTTGACGTGAGGAGCGGCGAGAAGCGCGGAGACGATTGGGTAGGTGACCTGATCTTCGATAATGTTGGGCGGCTGACCTTCCCAGGGAATGTGGACGATTACCTGGACGTCGGAAATATCGGGCAGGGCGTCGAGTGGAATATTTTTTAGCGACCAGATTCCGGCGAGAAGCAGGAGGAGAGTGCCGGTGAAGACGAGGAAACGGTTGCCGGCGCACCAATCGATGACGCGAGAGATCATGGCTACATGCCTCCTTCGGCCTGGAGGCTGAGCTGTTTGGTGGCGAGAGCGGCGCCGTTTTTAGTCGCTGTAACTGTGATTTTCCAGGTTCCGCCACTGTCGAGAGTCACCTGGCCTTCGTAGACGCCGTTGCCTTTTTCGGCGAGAGGAGTGACGACGTTCATCGCCGCCATGCCCATTTCCGGCATTCCCGCCATGTAGCTGCGCACGCTGATTTGCGCACCGGTGAGAGGAGAGCCGCCGGATGCGGTGAGTTTTACGCGATAGAGGTTCGCGCCTTTGTGCGGGGTTGCCGGCAGCGTGGAGAATTCGATTTGAGCGGATGATTGTGCCGCGGATGGATTCATGGCCGCTGCTCCGCCCGCGCCTGGCGGCGGTGGAACGTAAGAGCCGATGGCGGCCTGGAGCTGGCTTTCGGAATCGATCAGGAAGTTTGCCGAGGTTGCGATGCGTTCGCCCGCTTTCAGACCTTTCAGCACGACGTACTCGTCGTTGGCCTGGGGACCGAGCTGGACTTCGCGAGGGTCGAGGTAGCCGCTGCCACGATCGACGAAGACAATCTGGCGGGAGCCCGACTGCAAGACTCCACCGACGGGGATGGTGAGTTGCTTGCCCATGTTTACGTCCAGACTGACGTTCACAAACATGCCGGGAGAGAGGGTGAGTTGCGGGTTTGCGAAAACCAGACGTGCGCGAGCGGTGCGCGTGGTCATATCAACGTCGGGGTAAATGAAATCCACTCTGCCGCGGAAAACGCGGCCGGGATAGGAATCGATGGTGAGAGTGGCGGGCGAACCGGCTTTGATACGGCCAAGATCGTTCTGGAAAATTTGGGCGAGAACCCACACGGTGGAGAGGTCGGCGATGGTGTAAAGGCGAGTATCGAGCTGGACCATCATATTGGGAAGGGCAGTGCGCTCGGTGATGTAACCGGAAACGGGAGATTGTATGGTGAGGGTATCTTCGACCTGGCCGGTGGTTTCGAGGCGGGAGATTTCCTGGGGAGAGATGTCCCATTGCGCGAGGCGCTCGCGGGAGGAGTCGAGGAGGGAAGAGACGCCGGTGGCGACGCCGGGAATGGAGCTTTGAGAAAGATTGTTTGCGTTTTGCCGGGCGAGGAGATATTCGCGTTCGGCAGTGATGAGTTCGGGGCTGTGAAGTGTGAAGAGCGGCTGGCCTTTTTTGACGTATTGGTAGGTGGCGTCGGCAAAGACTCTTTCGATATGGCCGGAGATGCGGGTCTGGACGTAGGAGACGCGGCGCTCGTCGATGGCGACGGTTCCCGTGGTGCGGATGGTGTCCTTGAGATCCTTGCGTTCGACTACGCCGAATTTTACGCCGATGGACTGCAGGCGTTCGGGGGAGAGTTGGATGGGAGAGAGCGGCGTCTCTGCGGAAGGCGGCGGAGTGGAGGGTGTGGTCAAGTCTTGCTTCGGTGCGGGAGTGGAAGCGGGAACGGCCGTGTTTGTGGCGACGGGAGGATGCGAACTCCACCAGTAGCCGGCGAAGGCGGCGATCAGAACGAGATTGGCGATGAGGACAATGAGGAATGGGGTTCGATAGTTTTTCATGGCAATGATTCCTTTGCGCGGCAGGTCAGCGCAGGGTTGCTCCTGTGATTTCTTCCATCTGCGCGAGGGCAGTTTCGTGCTCGGAAAGCGTCTGCCAGTATTCTTCGTCGAGTTTAAGAACATCGAGGAAGGAAGCGAGCAGAGCCTGGAAATCCTGGCGATTGGATTGATAGGCGGCCATGCCGGCCTGGAGCGCTGCGCGGGCTTGGGGGATTAAGCCTTCGCGATAAATTTTCAGCAGCTCCGCGGATTTTTCGGCGCCGATGAATTGCTGGCGGAGCTGGAAAGCGGTTTGCTGGGATTGCGCTTCGAGTTCACTTTTTGCGCGGTCGCGGTCGTATTCGGCTTGCGCGAGTTCGGGACGCTGGCGGCGGGTGCGGTAGATCGGGATGCGCATGCCGACGGAGAATTGGTAGTAGGCGCGGTATTGCGTGGGGTCGGTGCGCTGCCACATGCCCTGGACGTTGAAATCGGGGTAGAAATCTTTTTTGGAGAGGTCCACCTGCAATTCCTGGCGCTCTATCATTTTTTGCATTCCGGCGAGTTCGGGATTGCCGGCTTTGGCATCAGTTAGGAGTTGATCGAAGTTATAAGCGGGAGCGCTTTCGGAGAGTTCCGCGATTTCGATGTCCGGCGAAGATTGCGGACGATTCAAGAGATTTTTCAGCGCTGCCTGCATTTTGCCCTGTTCCAACTGGTTGATGTTGATTTCGCGAAGCAGCTTAGTGCGTTCGAGTTGCGCCTGGAGGACGTCCTGCTGATTACCCATGCCGTTGCGATAGCGAGACTCCGCGGCCTGTTCGACTTGATTGAGGAGTTGGGCGTCTTCATCGAGAATTGTCTGACGCTTGGCCAGGTAGCCGAGTTGGAAGTAAGCCATCTTTACGCCGGCCATGATTGCGCGACGGACGGATTCGAGTTTTTGCCCGGTAGCGTCGGCGTCTTTTTGGGCGATTTCGCCTTTCAGGCGGAGTTTGCCGGGATAGGGCAGGTCCTGCGAAAAGCCGACACCGACATAGGAGAAGTCGCTGTTGGTGAAGCCGGCGAAGGGGCGGGGGCTGCCTACATTCACTTGTTGCAGGACGACCTGAGGATCGGGCCGCGTGGCGACCTGGGTCGGAACTTGCTTTGCGGATTGCCAGCCAAGGCGAGCCGCCTGAATCTGAGCATTGTTCTTTTCCGCCTCGGTCAAGAGGTCGGCTAGCGGGGTGGGACCTGCCGCGGCACTGCTCTGCGCGCGAATGCCGAGCGCTGAGAGTAGCAGGAGAGATGCCGCCAAAATGCAAATAAAAGGGAACTTCATAAACTGTCCTTTCACGGTGTGGAGCCGCAAGCCGGCTGCAACGCATGGAATTGAAGCCTGGGAAACGGAACGCACGAATACACCCGTGCGCAGAGTTGGGCAGGATCAAGAGAGATTCAGATTAGAAAGGTGCAGAGAAGGGATTGCGTAGCGGGCGGAGAGGTATCCGCAAGAAGAAGCGGCAGGCTGCAGTACGCCGCGCCAGGAACAGCGAGGATTTGCTGTGTGACGGGAGTCGTAAGAGAAGGCCCGAGGACCACTGCTTTGAATTGCAATTCCGGGAGCGGGGATTGAGATGCGACGCAGCACGATTTGCCGGAATCTTTAAAGGATTGCGGCGCCGAACGGTGCGGGTGCATCTGATCGCAGGGCGACTGGGCCGAGGAATCCGCACATTCCGCCATTTTGGAGGTAAGCAAGGCACAGGCCGAGAGGGGCATCATGCCGGCGGCGGCGACGCTCAATGCAAGTCCGAGAATAAATACCCTTCGCATTACCCTCCAGTTTAGCAGGTAGATGGCCTGCATGGTCGCTAAGTATGTTCGCTTGTCCCACCGTCGGGCGATGTGACCTCCATCACGGCTCACGTTGCTTTAGGTCACTGACGCCGAGCACCTTGATTTCGGATAATCGGGTCCGAAAGGCGGTAATGCATGCTTTGCTCGGGTCTGCCACCGCGCATCTACGAGTCCCTCAAAATACTGTGCTGCCTGGCCAGTGTTTCGGACCCGCTGCAAGCTCACGAGATCGCCTCGGCGACCGACCTGCCGCCCGCACAGACCGCAAAGATGCTTCAATTGATGACTTGGGCGGGGTTTGTCGGTTCCCGCCGTGGCACAAAGGGAGGTTATTGGCTGGTCAAGCCTGCAAATCGCATCCGCGTCACGGATGTAGCTGATTTCTTCGCTCATCACACTCCGGAGAAACGCCCGCGGAAACGCGATGAATTGTTAATTGCGCTGGAACGGGCCACAGCTCGCTGCCACAAGGAATTCGAGCGCATTACCGTCGCGGACCTTGCGAAAACATCGGAATGCGAAGAGACAAGGGCGCTCGCCGTGGCCGAGGTTGTGTCGGCGGAACAGCGGCGAAAGGCGAAGCAGAGGAACGGCGGTGTCCGGCGGAGGACAATCGCCGCATTGGTTGCCGTTCTCCTTATCGTTTTTGCGCAGGCAGCGAGTCTGGCTTGCGCGAGGCCAGAATGCGCGCTGGCGCACTTTCCATCCGCCATGCATTGTTCAGGCATGGGCATGGAAATGGAAACAGCGGCTTCCAGCACGATGATGAGTTCGGCAGGGCAATTGCCTTGCTGCAAGTTGAAGCAAGCGGCGACAGACAGAGGGCCGCGTTCCTTTGCCCTCAAATCGCCCACCGTTAATCTGGTTCGAACTATTCCGCAGGTTTTTTCTGTCAGTCTCACCAAGCCGCAATCGATGCCCGTCTATCGAGCCGAGTCCTCACCGCCCAAATTAATTTCTCTTCTTTGCACCCTGCTGATCTAAGCCCTGCCACGTCTAGATTTTTCGAGCTCGCGAATCGTAGGCCGAGTCAGAACCGGCCTCGTACAGTGTCAAGGTTTGAACGATAAAAACATCACTCCCTTCGACGGCAGAGAGTTGCCGGGAAACGCAGGATCAGGATCAACAGCAGCAGCGACGAAAACAATCGAAGAAACGTCCGAGAACGTAGAAGGAGAATAATGTGTTTCGCCAAAAAGTTTCGTGGTTACCGTTAGGAATTGCCGTTGTCTTAGTCATGGCATGCCTAGTTGGGCTCTTGCCAAAAAAAGCTGAGGCATTACCTCAGTTTGCACGCCGTTACAACTTGAAGTGCTCCGCTTGCCACACCATCGCTCCGGTCTTAAATGAACAGGGAGAGCTATTCCAGAGGCTCGGTTATCATCTTCCTCCCGCGTTACAACCGGGCGAAGTTTCTCCGAAGCTCTCCGCAACGCCGGAAGGGGCCACTTGGAGCCTGAGCAACAACGTCTCGGTTGCTGTCGCCGACTTCAGTTACTCGGCGGAGCGCACCACGCAGGAAGGCACGAGCCCGGCGTCCACGTCGGCGTTCCAGGTAGGTTCGTGGAACAACTACTTCGCGGGTTGGTTGCCCGATACCAACTTTTTCTACCACGCGGAGTTAGACATCGTTTCTGGTGGGGCCACGAACGTAGACCTTTCGAACGCCTGTATTGGATATGCCGGAGGAACGGCCAGGAACAGCTGGTACGTGGTGGGCGGCCGCGAGCACCTGCAAGTAGCCCAGGGAACTCGCGCCGCACAAATCTACAGCCTGCTTCCCAGCTCACCCCTGCTGTTTGAAAACACCAGCCCGACGAATTTCGTGTTTGATCAGTCTCCCGTCGGCGTCAACGTCGGCTATACCTGGATTTCCAGCAGTTACCGCAAAGTTTTTGCCGCCTCGATGAAGGTTACGAACGGCGATAACCCGGACGGAAGCGAAATTCTCGGGCCATCGGCAAGGAACTCTAAAGATTTCTGGGCGGATATCGACTTCTGGTATGCGCCGGAAAGCGGCGTCACCTTCCTCGACTATTACGGCAAGAAAGACAATCTAGCGGGAGATGGCGTGACGACGTTTCATCCGAAGATTCGCCGACAAGGTGTCTTCGCGAACTACATGCTGAAATATAAATACGACTTTTTGGGTGGCTACATGCACAGCCACGATGACTGGCTACCGGCAGCAGGCTCGCCTGGCGCCAGCTTCATTGGAAACGATTACTATGTGGCGCTGGATTATTACATCACGCGAGGTTTCGCAATCTCCGGTCGGTACGACCTGCTCCGCGACAAGATTACGGGCGCCAGCAGCGTCGGGCAGCGGAGCACTCACGATTGGACGATAGGGACGAACAAGACCCTTACTCCTTCCGGAAACGTGGTCGGCCGGATTGCCTACAGCTACTTGTCCGGCCGTGAGCCTGTCGGCGCAGTGAAGAGCACGGACAAACTCTTCCAAGCCGACATCGCTTTTAACTTCTAAAAAGGATCATGGAGCGAATATTATGAAAAAATCATCTCTATTGCGGTTGCTCTACACCTTGCCTCTCGCCGGATTGGTCTGGATGGCAGCCCCACAACCTGCCAACGGGCAATTTACACAAAACAGGGATCGAATAACGGTCGACTCCTCTGGTTTTCCCACGGACATTCAAAAGGACTATCGATTGTTCCGCGATAAATGCGGCGCATGCCACGGTCTCGACACAAGTCTGAAGCCCAGCTTGTCGCCCGCCCTGTGGACCTTCGAGGTGAAGAAAATGCAGGCCATGGCGAGCTCGCAATTCAACAGCGCGGAGGCCAAAGCCATCCTGGATTTTCTAAACTACGATGAGGTGCACCGCAAATCGCTGAACAAGCCGGCCGCTCAGGCGGCGCCGTCAGGAACGACCGTAGCCGGCCGCCAATTCTATGAGGCGCAAGGCTGCGACACATGCCATGCCATCGGAGGAAAAGGCGGGAACGCAGGACCTTCCTTGAGCGACGTTGGCAAGAGGCTCACCCGAGAGCAGATCGCGCAGGTTCTTCAGGCTCTCCGGGAAGGCAAATCCACCTCCATGCCGCCACTTCCGGCAGGAGCCACGGACCGACAGATCAAAGAGCTGCGCGATTATCTAACAGCGCTCACGGGGAACTAGAGCGCGTACCTCAATAGCGTTCATGGCTCAGGACAGAAGGTATTTCGTTCCTGGACCGAGACCAGCACCGCCCCTGGTTTCGGTCTCCACCAGGTGGACGCGCGTATGAGTTGTAAGGGAAGGCCCAACAATCACCGCTTTGAATTGCAATTCTGGGAGCGGGGACTGGGATGCGACTCAGCACGATTGCCGGAATCTTTGAGCGTCATCGCCGTCGGCCTGGCGCCCCTCTCGGCCTGTGCCTTGCTTGCCTCGAAAATGGCTAGCAGGTAGCAACCTAAGGTACGCATTTGTATGATCGCAGGACTCGACCGAGAGTGATGTAATGTTGGTCGCGCCACGAAGGATGCGTAGAAAGGCCGGATTTGGAGGGATAGCCATGCTAGCCGGGGATTTGCTGGGCTTCGAGTTGGCGGTCGAGGGCTTTGAGTATCCAGTTTTGGAGGGTGTCGCGGTGGCGGGGTTTTACGTCGCGGAAGACGAGGCCAAGGCCCGTGAGACGGGTGTAGAGGACGACGGCTTCAGATTCGAAGGATTCGCCGGCCTCGTGGATTCTGACGAAGACGTGGCGCTTCTCGTGGAACGAGGCAGAGGTTTCGAGGAAGCAGCCCTGCAGGCTGATTTCCGTGACACGGCCGGGAACCGCCGCTTTGGGAGAGGTTTCGGGCGCGATTTCGGCTGTGGCATCAAACGAAAATCGTAGACCGCGGATTTCTCGGCTCATTTAGCAAGGATATTCGAGAGGAGAAGCCGGGTCTAGACGGTTGAGGTACAGGCGATGCGAAACCAATAGACTGTCCTTTTGGACGGGTGGCGGCGGGTTACGCAGCGCCGGGGCGTTATGCGGGGACCGCTTCGACGATGGAGTCGCCGGCAGCAGTAGGGATGATGCGAGTCAACTGCCAGCCTGCCGCGGAAAACAGAGTGCGGAATTGTTTTTCGGTGCGCTCGCAGCCGCTGGGGAAGATCAGCATTTGAAGGTCGAGGAACTTGCCGGGAGAGAAATCGTTGCCCGGCTGAATGACGGCGTCCACCACGAGAAGTCTACCGCCGGGGTTCACTCCCTTGCGGCAGGCTTTGAGCAGGCGGATGCAAAGCTCGTCGGGCCAGTCGTGGATGATGTGCTTCATGATGTAAGCATCGGCGCCGGAGGGAACCGAGGAAAACATGTCGCCGGAGGCGAGGGTACAGCGATCCATCAGAGGTTTCAACGGGCCGTTCGCGGCGCCTTTGACGACGTGGGGCGCTTCAAAGAGAGTGCCGCGGAGGTGAGGATTCTTCTTGAGGATGGTTGCGAGAAGAAGGCCGTGGCCTCCGGCGATGTCCACGATTGAGCGAATGCCTTCGAAATTGTAGGCTTCGGCCACGGCCGGGCTGTCGATCATGGAGAAGTCGGTCATGGCGTTATTGAAGATTTCGGCTTCGGCGGGATGCTGTTTGAAAAAGTCGAAGATGGGCATGCCGTAAATCTGCTCCATGGCGGGCTTACCGGTGCGGACGCAGTGTTCGAGATTCGACCAGCCGCGGCCGTGCCACTCCCGGCCACTCATGATGGCAAAGGCGCGGAGGCTTGGGGTGGCATCGGTGCGCAGAACCGCCGACAGCGGCGTTTGCGAGAATTTCCCGTCCGGGCCTTCGGAGAGGACTCCGACGCAGGCAGTGGCGCGCATGAGGCGGTAGAGGGCGTGCGGATCGGCGCCAATCTGTTTGGCGAGTTCGTCGGTGGATTTGGGAGCCGCTTCGACGAGATCGGGGATGCCGAGCTGGGCGAGGCAAGAAACAGCGCCCGCGACATGAAAGCCGTTCAGGATTTGAAGGATGCCGACGTGGGCGGGAGGAGCCTGTGGTTGCGCAGTCATTTATCGATCACCTGTGTTTTTATTTTTCGGGACTGGAGTTGCGAAAGTATACCTCAAACGACTCTTCGCAACTCCAGATTGTTCCGGCAGGAAACTATGCTGTACCCATTATTTATTGGCGGCTAGCGGGAGGGATGATGCCGTTCATCCGCAAGTATTCCACCATTTGCCCGTAGTGATCGAAGCAGTGCCCGACGTTCAGGGTGGCCAGCGAGAGCCGCGTGGTGGTTCCTTCGCCGAAGGGATTTTTGACGGGAGCCAGGAGATTGGATTCCTTGATGGTGTCCACGGCTTTGTGGAAATAAGCGAAGGACTCCTTGAGGAATTTCAGGATCTCGGCTTTGGTCTTGATGGAATCGGGGCCGTTTTCGCCACCCAGTTCGACCGGCGGCTTTTCACCGAGGACAGCGCCTGCGAGGATGTAGTTGACTGCCGCAATATGCTTCACCTGCTGAGCGTAGGTGCGGACACCTTTGAATTCGCCGTTCGTGGGCGCGAACGAGTATTTGTCCTCCGGCATGGCTTCGGCCGCGGGAACAAATTCCTTCTCCACGCTGGTGATGCTTTTGTCGAGGTCTTGGGCCACGGTGCGATGTTCCGCGGGTTTTGCGTTCTGTGCCACGGCAAGGCGACCACCAGCCAGCAGAAGCACAACTACGAGGGCTCCCTTGATCTTGTTCATGGAAATATCTCCTTGGACTAAAGTGGGGCTATTGTAGCGCGGAAACTCCCGTTTGAGCGCTTAGTTGCAGGAAGACGCAGTTATAAGGGTCCGAACGGGCCGCTATGCCGGCTTGCGCCCCGTGGCGAAGATCCAATTCTTTCCCGAGACGTGCCTGGTCGCCACTTCGGTGAATCCCGCCTGCGCCAAGAGATCGCGGTGTTCCGCGTCGCTCAGGAACGCGGCACGGAGCAGCGGCATAACGATACCGTAAAGGAACCGGAACGGACCGCCGCGGTAGGTTTCGGCGATCAGGGCGAACGTGCCGCCGGGTTTGAGGACCCTTAGGATCTCTCGAACGTTGGCAGGAAGGTCTGGCCAGTAATAATGCGTCTCCACGGCAGTGACGAGGTCGAAAGTGCCGTCTGGGAATGGCAACGCTTCAACCGAACCTTGCTCGATTTGGACTCGCCCGGCCGCAATGTCCTCGGCATTGGTAGCTCGAGAGACGGCAACGCTGGCTGACGAGTAGTCCAGGCCAATGACTTTTCCTTCTGGGGCCAACGCCGCGAGAGTGTGTATGGTTCCTCCGCCGCCACAGCCGACATCGAGAATCATGGCGTTTTTCGGCACGGTCAGCTGTTGCAGTCCCCAGTTTGTCATTCTGGAGTGACTGAAATTCATTGCTCGCACCACGCGTTTGCCCAGCGGACCGCTCGGCTTTCGAACTTGCCTGAAAATCCAGACGACTAAAAGGATCGAAACCCCTACCCGGAGTGCTAACCACATTCGGTGTATCTCCTCTTGCTGGAAGAATTAAACCATGGTTTGAACATGAAGAATCAAGTCCAGCGATCAAAGGAAAAATCTGGATGCTTCGCTCAAACTGGAACCGGCGCGTTGCCTTGCGGGAAGGGCGGCCCCATACTCCGGGCCGAATCGGAACGAAGAGAGATTGTTCGCTGGGAGTGCGGCATGCGCGCTTTCCATTTGCGTTACTCAAAGAAGTGGCCAGGAGCTTTGCTGGGCGTTGGCGCGGCGGCGATAAAGCTCCCGCTCGTTGACTCGCGGACGGCGCCTCCGTATCATGAGGCGACCCAAAAACTATTCGTCTCCAAACTATTCATCTCCAGAAATGATCGGCCAGACCATCTCGCATTACCAAGTGGTAGAAAAGCTCGGCCGGGGCGGGATGGGTGTCGTCTATAAGGCCGAAGACACGCGGCTGCACCGTTTCGTCGCCCTGAAGTTCCTGCCGGAAGAGATTGCCCGCGACCCGCAGTCGCTTGCCCGTTTTCAACGCGAGGCGCAGGCTGCGTCCGCCTTAAACCATCCGAACATATGCACGATTTACGATGTTGGCGAGCAGGATGGCCAGGCCTTCATCGCGATGGAGTGGACAACATTTTTGTGCAATCGCTTGATGGTTCGCCCGGACATCAGATTACGAACTTCACTTCGCAACACATTGCGGAATTTCAATGGTCGCCGGATGGAAAGACGCTCGCGGTGGCGCGGGGGCAGAATAACTCCGACGTGGTGCTGCTGCAGGAAAAGTAGCTGATAGAAGCGCGGAGAATTTCTTGGCGCTTTGTCGAATTCAGGTCCGGCCGTTCGACTATAGAGTGAAGGCCGGGTACGGGCCACTGAGTTAGACAAATCAGAGAGGATGCGGAGGAGCTCAGTTATGAGAAGAATTGAAGTGCTTAAATGTGTCTCCCTGGATGGAGTTTTGTTTTTTATCGTCGTGGCCGCGTCCATGCTTTTCGTTTCCAGCGCCGTCGCGCAGGAAGCGGCGCAAACTTCGAAGTTGATTCGCGAGAACTCGCCGGTGATCGCACTGACGCATGTCCAAGTGATTGACGGCACTGGCGCGGCTGCGCGGGCGGACCAGACGATCGTCATCGACCACGGCAAAATTGCGGCGGTGGGTTCGGCGGCGAGCACGAAGGTGCCGGCGGGCGCGAAAGTGATCGATGCGAAGGGCAAGACCGTGATTCCCGGACTGGTGGGAATGCATGAACATCTTTTTTATCCGGCCTCGAATGATGGGGAGCCGATCTTCGTCGAGCAGCCGTTCTCTTTCCCGCAGCTATATCTGGCGAGCGGGGTGACCACGGCGCGGACGACCGGCTCGCTCGAACCTTACACGGACCTGCAGGTGAAGGCGCGGGTGGACAGCGGCCAATTGCCCGGGCCGGAGCTTTATCTCACGACGCCTTACCTCGAAGGGGGGCCGTCGGCCTTTCTGCAACTGCATCCGCTGAAGGATGCGGCGGAGGCCCGCGCCTTCGTCGAATACTGGCACTCCGTTGGCTTTACGTCGGTGAAGGCCTACGTGGACGTGAAGCCCGATGAATTGCGGGCGGGAATCGAAGAGGCGCACAAGCTCGGAATGAAGGTGACCGGGCATCTGTGCTCGGTGGGCTACATCGAAGCGGCGGAGATGGGCATTGATGATCTGGAGCACGGCCCATTCGGCGCGCCCGACGGAGAACTTAATCCGAAAAGGAAGCCGGGCGTGTGCGTGGATGATTTCTCGGGTTACTTCCCGCTGCTCCTGGACATTATCAAAAATGTCGACCCGGACGGCCCCGAGTTGCGCAAAACCATCGACACGCTTGTGGCCCATCATGTGGCCGTCACGTCCACGCTGGCGGTACTCGAAAGTGGCACCCGCCCGGCGATGAATTCGGGGATCATGAAGAGGTCGCAGGAATTGATGAGCCCGCAAGCGTGGTCAAAAGTGATGACGATACGAGCCAGTATGGTGGATCTCGATCCGTTGATGCGAACGTGGCTGCAGAAGGAGATGAAGTTCGAGCGGAACTTCGTGGCGGCCGGAGGAATGCTGTTGGCCGGGTGCGATCCGACCGGCTTCGGGCAGACGGTGGCCGGCGTGGGCGATCAGCGGCAAGTGGAACTGCTGGTCGAGGGGGGATTCACGCCGGCGGAAGCAATTCACATTGCCGCGCAAAATGGCGCGACGTTCCTGGGGGCCGCGGACCGGATTGGAAGCGTGGCGGCGGGGAAGCAGGCGGATTTGGTGCTGCTCGATGGCGACCTCGTGAAAGACATCACAGTGATCGAAAAGCCGGAGATCGTTTTCAAGAGGGGCGTGGGCTACGATTCGAACGCGATTTACGAAAGCCTGCACGGGCAGGTTGGGCTGCAGTGACGGAGCAGTAGGCGCGAGCAACTAACCGGGCAGGTCTGGCATTCGTCTTTACGGGAATGCAGCCTGATCCAGCTCCTGACGTAAAGACGACCAATGTCTGGACGCGGGTGTGGATTCCGACCGGGGCTGTCATTTTTGTTGTGGCGCTGACTGGGTCAGCGCTGATCGTTCCACAGCTTCGGCTTCTTCACCTTCTTCAAGCGGTGATTTACGTCGTGGTCGTGATTCTGGCGCGCCGCAACAGCGCGTGGGGTTTCGGGGCGGGCTGCACGGTGTCGGTTGCCTGGAACAGTCTTAATCTTTTTGTGACGCATCTGATGCAGGCAGGCGCGGTGGAGATTTGGTCTTTCCTGCGGAGTGGCCAGGTGCGACGGCTTGATACCATGTTCGTGCCGCTTGGCGGCGTTGGACACTTCATCCTGATTGCGGGGTGCCTAGCAGCGTTCCTCGAGCTGAAGACCGACAAGCGCAAGTGGGGCAAGTTCTTCTTTGGTGGCGCGTTGACTCTCGCCTACCTCGCGCTGATTGTCGCCGTTGCCAGACCGCGCTAAGGCTAAAGTTCCGTGTAGGTACCTCGGCGGAAAATCATTCGACGTCGATATACTCCCGCAGATACAGACCCGCCGCATTGAATAGAATTCCCGCCTTCGCCTGCCCCTAGTTTTGCTTCCCCATCGGGGCGGTCGTTTCCTCGCTCGGCATTTTGCCGGCTTCGGAATGTTTGGTGGATTTCAGATTCAGTCTCACTCGCTAGTAAGAACTTTTGCGGTTCGCGCGTACCCAGGACTTTGCGCCTGGAATCATGATATTTTCATACAACGAAACTGTTTCAGCACGTCCATACAATATAGCGGTTGTGAAGAATCGACATCCCGGTGGAGGGGTTTGAAATGCATCCCCGTGCAACTCGGTTGGCATGGTTCGTGGTTTTGCTCCTTTCCTTCTTTTTCACAGGCATCGAAAAGGTTTCTGCACAGTCCACTGGTTTACCTGGCCCACCATCGAAGGGAACCCCGTATCGGGTGATTCGGTCGATCGCGGGTGCCGCAGGCCACGAAGACAAAGACAAATTTGTGATGGATGATCCGAGAAGCCTCTTCCAGGCCGGCAAAGATGCGAAAGTAATCGTCTATTTCGAGTGGGAAGGCCCGCTTGGCCCACATCATTTCGAAGGCCTTTGGAAAAGCCCCGAAGGCAAAATTGTGCTTCTCTCCGACTTCCGTTACGAGGCAAAGTCCCCTCAATATTCGGGCTATTGGACAATGCTTCTGTCCGATGGAGCGCCTTCTGGGGAATGGAACCTCGAAGCACGGATCGACGGTGAGCCGGCGGGGAGTCTGAGCTTTGTCGTCACGGGTTCACCCGTGGCTCATGCGCCATCAAGGCCTCAACCGGTCAGCCTGGCCGAACTTTATCGACGAGCTTTGGATGCGTCGGTGATCATCGAAAAGCTCACTGAGGATGGCACTTCAGCGGCAAAATCGACTGGTTTCTGGATCGGCGAGGGGCAGGTCCTTACCTCTTTTGAGAGCATCGACGGCGCTGCATTTCTTCGGGTTTCTCTCAGTTCCGGCGCTCAGATCAAAACCGATCAAGTAATCGCCTGGAATCGCTGGCAGGATTGGGCTGTAATCAAGGTCGATGCGAGCCCGAAAGGATTTCTAAAACGGACGGCTGGTGGAGCGGCGAACGTCGGTGACCGCTGCGCGTTTCTGGAGCAAAGCGCGGTTGGTTCGAAACTGGCGGACGGCTCCGTTACGGGTGTGACTTCTTTCCCTCGCGCCGGCTCACGATTGCTGGTTGCCTCCGGCGTTAGCTCCGAGTCGATAGGTGGAGCCCTGCTGGATGAATTCGGCGACTACACAGGCATCATCAGCGGGAGTATCGTTCCTTCGGCGGACCCGGTTCACATTCTGGCCCTTTTGAGCGATTCGGGGACATCTTCTTCGACGATCGACTGGCAGACCACTGGTCTCGCCGTTCCGCAATCTGTTTTGCCCGATCTCCCGTCGAGCAGCGCCCCTACTTCGCTTGCGGAGCTTGTCAAGCGCGGGGAATTCGCCCCCCTAGTTCTCCGGTCCAATACGGTTAAGTACATGACCGTCACGAACTCCATCGGCAAAGAAACAGGGGGAATTCGACTCCCTGGGCAATCGAAAACGATCTTCTCGCAACATGACAACCACGCCGCTGTATATGTGACTTGGCAAGCCTCCACCAAGGAAAAGGTGGCCTCCACTCTTCGGCTTTTCACCGTGGACAATAAAATGATTAGCTCCTCGAAGCCCCAGGAAATCTCGCTGTCGCCTGGGAAGTATGCCTGGACAACTTGGGGCCTCCCGGTGGCTTCTCTCCGGCCTGGAATCTATCGCGTTGATGTGCTCCTTAATGACAAGACCGCTTGGCGGGAATTTATCCGAATCACAGAATAGATTTTAGCGGGAGTGAGTGGAATATGAGGAAGCCAACGAGGAGCAGGCAAGCGGGGAAGAGCGCGCAGCAGAAGACGTTGCCGGGGAGATACTACACGGACCCGGAGAATTTCCGGCGCGAGATGGAGACGTTTTTCTATGGGATGTGGGTGTGCGCGGGACGGAGCGAGCAGGTTGCGCGGGCAGGGGAATTTTTTCTGCGGGAGGTGGCGGGAGAAAGCATCATTATCACGCGGAACGAG
>DASYXF010000117.1:0-17029 GCA_035935335.1 Candidatus Acidiferrum sp. | reverse complement strand
CGGTCACTCCCGCGTTACACTACAAGCCTATGAAAATCACGAGCCGCTGCTTTGTTTTCTTTTTCCTGTGTTTGCTGGCAACTTTTCCGGCCATCCCGCAAACGCCCAGTCAAAAATTCCTGGTCTTCGTCGGCACCTACACGGACAAAACCGACAGCAAAGGCATCTACGCCTACGAATTCGACGCCTCAACTGGCAAGCTCACACCCCGCGGCCTAGCCGCGGAAACTTCCAATCCCTCCTGGGTTGTAATCCATCCCAACGGCAAGTGGGCCTACGCCGCCAACGAATCCGGCAAGCAAAGCACCATCAGCGCCTTCTCGATCGACGCCAAATCCGCCAAACTCACGCTCCTAAACAAACTTCCTGCTCTTGGCGACGATCCCTGCTATCTCTCCTTCGACAAAACCGGCAAATACCTTTTCGTCGCCAACTACACCTCCGGCAACGTAGTCGTCGTCCCTATCCTCCCCGACGGCAAACTTGGCGCTGCCACCGCAAACGTGAAGGATCAGGGCACTCTCGGCCCCAATAAGGAGCGCCAGGAAGCCCCCCACGCCCACTGGGTCGGAGCGCGCGGGAATGAGGTTTTTGTGGCTGATCTCGGTCTCGACCGTGTTCTTCTTTATGGATTCGACCCCACAAAGGGAACATTGCGGAAAGCACCAGGGCCCGATGCTAAGCATCCTTTCTTTTCGAGCGATCTGAAACTGAGTCCCGGAACGGGCCCGCGGCATGTCGCCTTCTCCTCTACTGAGAAGGGTCACGGTTTAACTTACGTGCTTGGCGAGCTCGATTCGACTGTATCTCTGTTCGCAACTACAATTGAAGGCAACTACGCGGGTCTTCCTGGCCAAAAAATAACCGCTCTCCCAATCGGATTCTCCGGCCGCAACGATGCCGCAGAAATCTACATTCATCAGAATGGAAAATTGCTCTATGCCTCCAACCGCGGCCACGACTCCATCGCGGTTTTTGCTATTGATCCAAAACTCGGTACACTGACGCAAGTCGCCGACGTCTCCACCGGTGGCAAAGAACCGCGCCACTTCGCCATCGATCCCACCGGCCAAGTCCTTCTCGCCGAAAACCAGAACTCCAATTCCATCGTCGTCTTCCGCATCAACACCGAAACGGGCGCACTCTCGCAAATCTCAATGACCGAAGGGGTCCCAAGCCCTGTCTGCCTCACTTTTCTCCGAATCCCATAACGTAGCCCGCATCTTCTCTGTGGCCTCTGTGCTCTTCCTCTGCGCACTCTGTGTTAAGTCTTTGCTCTTCCGTTTCAAAATTTCAACAGTCACCGCATTTCCTTCCCCACCCAATCCTGAGTTAAACTTTCGCGTTCGCATTCATCAAGGAGCTCTCATGCCCCGCAAATCCTCCCTGGGACTTATTCTGACTTCCATCATTGCCCTCGCCACCGGCCGTATCGTCCTGGCGGACGGCGAAACGTCCCCCGCGCGCGATCCCAAGCAGCCCATCGACGAGGCCTACACCGCCAAGATCCGCAAATACACGACCGCCCCCTACTTCTCCTCGCCGCTCGTTGACTATCTCCCCGCCAGCAAAACCGTCCCCACGCCCGAAATCGTCCTCGGTGACGTCGCCGGCGCCCCAGGCATCCTTCCCTACGCCGAAGACGTGTACAAGTACATGCGCCTCCTCGAAAAATCCACGCCGCGCGTGAAAGTCGTCTCTATCGGCACCACCGAAGAAGGCCGCGAAATGATCGCCGTGGCCGTCTCCTCCGAAGCCAATCTGAAAAACCTTGAACAGAATCGGCAGCGCCTCGCAAAACTCGCCGACCCCCGCACCATCCATCTCGACGACGCCGAAGCCGACAAACTCGTGGCTGAATCCGTGCCCGTCTACTACATCACCGGTACCATCCACTCGCCGGAAACAGGCGCACCCACCGCGTTGATGGAGCTGGCCTACCGCCTCGCCGTCGACGAAAGCCCCTACGTCCGTGAAATCCGCGATGGCGTCATCACGCTAATCACTCCCGTCGTCGAGGTCGACGGCCGCGACCGCATGGTCGATCTCTACAAATGGCATCTCGCCCATCCCAAGGATTTCTATCCGCCACTTATTTACTGGGGCAAGTACGTCGCGCACGACAACAACCGCGACGCCATGGGCATGACCCTCAAGCTCACGCAAAATGTGCTCAACACATTCCTCGCCTGGAACGCCCAGGTGCTCCACGATCTCCACGAATCCGTTCCCTACCTCTACGACAACACCGCCGGCGACGGCCCCTACAACGCCTGGGTCGATCCAATCCTGGTCGATGAGTGGCAAATGATTGGCGCGCGCAACGTAGCCGACATGACCAGATTCGGCATGCCCGGCGTCTTCACTCACGGCGATTTCGACACGTGGTCCCCCGGCTATCTGATGTTCCTCGGCGCGATGCACAATGGCATCAGCCGCCTCTATGAAACATTCGGCAACGCCGGCGCCGACACGCGAGAACGCACCTTGCAGCCTGACGAATATGCGCGCACCTGGTTCAAGCCCAATCCGCCGTTTCCCAAAGCGCTCTGGTCGCAGCGCAACAACAACAATTACGAGGAAACCGGCCTGCTCACCTCTCTCCACTTTTTCAACGAGAACAAGCGCCTGTTCCTCAAGAATTTCTATTTGAAAGGGAAGCGCTCCATCCAAAAACCTTCAGCCGAAGGCCCGGCCGCCTACATTCTGCCTGCGGACGATCCGCGGGCCAGCGTGCAGGCCGATCTCTTGCGCCTCATGTTCAAGCAGCACGTCGAGATTTCGCGAGCCACCAGCGCCTTTCAGGTGGCTCTCCCCACCAGGAAAGAGAAGAAGTCCAGCAAAGCAGCAGGCACGGAGGAAAAACCAAAACCCGCGGCGCCAACTACCCGCGACTTTCCCGCCGGAAGTTACGTCATTCGCATGGACCAACCCTATTCCCGCGTCGCCGACGCCCTGCTCGACTATCAATACTGGAGCCCCGAAGATCCGCAGACCACTCCCTACGACGACACGGGCTGGACCCTCGGCGAACTCTTCGGTGTGCAGGTCGCCCGCGTCACCGATTCCAAAGTCCTCTCGGTTCCGATGGAGCGCGTCACCGAACTGCGCCCGTTCGGCGGCGTTCACGGCGAAGGCTCGGTCTTCGCCATCGACAATCACGCCGAGCCCGCGCTGGCTTCCCTCCGCTATCGCCTGAAAGACGCCTCTATCGACGCCGCGGAAGAGCCCTTCCAGTCCGGCGACCATAAATTTTCACGCGGCACATTCCTGATTCACGGCGTCAGCCGCTCCGATCTCGATGCCGCCGCGAAATCGCTTGGATTGCAGGCTGTCGCGCTCGCCACGGCTCCTCCGATCAAAACGCATCCTGTCCGCGCCCCGCGCATCGCCTACATCCACACCTGGATCAGCACGCAATCCGAAGGCTGGTGGCGCCTTGCCCTCGACAACCTGCAAATCCCCTACGACTATATGAGCACGCAAGCGCTCGCCAAAATTCCGGACCTGAATGCCAAGTACGACGTGATCCTGTTTCCTCCCGTCACCGGCAACGCCAACTCCAACCTCATCGTACAGGGCACACCAACGTCGTGGGGCAATCCCCTTCCGTGGATGAACACGCCAGAAACGCCCAACCTCGTCGGCAAGAACGATTCCACGCCAGACATGCGCCCCGGCCTCGGCTGGGAAGGCCTCGCCAATTTGCAAAGCTTTGTGCGCAAAGGCGGCGTCCTTCTCACTGCGCTTGACACCTCGCAGCTCGCCGTCGCCACGGGCATGGCCAACGGAGTCTCCTTCAGCAATTCTGAAAAAATGAAAATTGTCGGTTCCATCGTCGGCACACGTCTCGTTGACGCGGCCAGCCCCATCGCCTATGGCTACGAAGAAAAAGTCTCCGCTTATTGCGACAATGGCCCTATCTTCTCCGTCACCAACATCATTGGCGCCCGTCGGCGTCATCTCGGCCCCACGATGACTTCGCGGCCCACGGGACGCGGCACCAAGGACGATCCCGATTTCGTTGTCGGCCGCCCCGCTTCCGAAATTCCCGACGAGCCGGAAAAGGAACTCTGGGAAGCTCCTCAACCAACGGACGAACAACGCTTCAACAATCCGCGCGTCATCCCTCCAGCCAGCCGCGCGCGCGTCATCCTTCGCTACGCCGACTCCAAAGACCTGCTCATCTCCGGCCTCGTCGAAAACGGCAACGAAATCGCCCAACACCCCGCCGTGCTCGATGTTCCGAACGGCTCCGGCCACGTCGTCCTTTTTTCCATTAATCCGGTCTACCGCGGTGAAACCGAGAACACCTATTCCCTGGTTCTCAACACGCTCCTGAACTTCGACAGCCTCAACGCCGGCAGAAAAGACGCCGACCAGAAGTAGCGGCCACGACCCGGTCCGGCCAAGGGCCATAGCTCTTGTAGGGCCTGCCTTCCGAGGCGGGCCGTCCCCGGTTTTGTAGTGGCCGACCTTCAGGTCGGTCCGCTCCGAGAGCGGCACGCAAATCTCCACCAGGCAATTCCCCTGCTTCCGGCTCCCCTTGCCATTAAAGCTGTTTGGAGTACAATCGCCGCCGACATGCCGAAACAAAGATCCCGCAAAGCCTCCCGCCGCCCCGCTCGGCGCCGCTCTCAAGGCGCTGCGGTCACGAAACTTCCCAAGCACGCGGTCACCCTCGTCGTCACTCTTCGCGCCAAGGAAGGCCAGCACATGCTCCTCGAAGCCGAACTCCGCGCGCTGATCGCTCCCTCACGCAAGGAAGAAGGCTGTCTGCGTTTCGATCTTCACGCTTGCCCCGACCAGCCAGGCGCTTTCCTTCTCCACGAAGTCTGGGAAGCCCGCGAGGACCACACCGCGCACACCCGCACCCCGCATTTCCTCCGCTGGAACGCCCGCAAAGACGCGCTCCTCGCCTCCCGCGAAGCCGCCTTCTGGCACCAACTCGCATAGCCTTTTTTTGAGTGCGGCAGCAAAGCTGCCGCTTTTACGGTTGAACAACATCCAAGCGTTTCACGTGGCCAAGGGAGTGTTTTTGTAACGGCTGCCTTTTGTCTTTGGGATTTGTGATTCGAGCTGCCTATGCGTTCTTACGCCAGCGTCTTCGCCATCCGCACCACCGTCAGTGACATCCCATTCGGCAGCGGCACTTCAATCTGTTCACCCCTTGCGTAGCCCCGCGCGGCATACATCGGCACTCCCGTCAGTGTCGCGCCCATCTCAAACCGCCGAAACCCGCGCGAATAAGCCGCATCCTCGCAGGTTTTCAGAATCAAGCTCGCAATCCCGCGCCGCGTCCACTCCGGATGCACAAAAAACGCTCGAATCTTCGCCGCATCGCAAGCCGGGTCCAGCATCGCGTTATCGCGATAGGGTCCGTGGTCGCTGCCATAGAGCGTCTTCCGCATGCTCCACCCGCCGCAAGCCGCCAGCACTTTCTTCCCGCCCGCGCCAACCGCTTCCACAACGTAATACGTTTCATCCGCAATCAGTTGCGTATCCACGCCGTACGCTGTTCCCAGCGCCGCTTCCAATTGTTCCGCGGAATAATCCTCCCGCTGCAATATGCGCACCGATTTGTCAATCAACTCGCGCAGTGCCGGAATATCCCCGCTCGTCGCCAGCCGAATCGCGAAATTGTGGTTTTGTCCCGCCATGGCTGGCCCCCCGCCAAGTCGCTGCATGCCATTCTAAATCTCCGGTGCTCCCAGGTAATACCCCGGCCGGGCCCGCACCTTCAATCCCCGCTCCTTCTCCTTCGACACCGTTACGCTGATCTCGTGATAGCCGTCCGTGTTCTCTCCGCCCGGTGTGTACGTCAGCGTGTATTGTGCATGCAGCTCCCCGCCCATCTCATCGATCACCTTCTCCAGTGTCCGGTCTTTCCACGTTGAAACGTGCAGCCCGCCCGTCGCAGCGGCGGCAATCTCCAATTGATGCGCCGTTACCTGATCCTTCACATGGCTCACCGCCCAAACCGCCAGCGCCAGCACGCTCGCTCCCTGTGGCTGACTGGTGTCCCCCGTAGTTGGCGTTTGCACTGTTCCGGGCGGGGGTGGCGCACCGTACGTCCCCTCCGGGGTTGCCCGCGTTGGTCCCGCCTGCTCGGGCCTTCGCTTCAGGTCCGCTTTCATGCTCGAAATACCCACCGCGTATATCGTGATATTCGCCAGTTGCGCCCGCCGCAACACCTCGCCCAATTTCTCCTCGCTCCCCGAATCATGCGCTTCCGCGATCACCAGCATCACTCGCCGGTGCCCCAGCTCGGTCTCCGAAACTTCCGGCCTCGCGCTCAAAAGCTCCACGGCCTTCGACATCGCATCGAACAACTTTGTTCCCGGCGTTCCCTCAGGCAATCCGGACATCACCTTTTCCATTGCGTCGGAGCTGGGCGTGAAGTCCAGCAGCGTAGCTACCCGGTCGTCGAATCCCACCACCGCGCCCTCTCCCGTCGGTCCCGTGACGGTTTGTGAAATCAGGATTCCGGATTTACGGATCTGCGGCAGAATCGAGGCGATTCGCGAGCTCATCTCCACGACAACAACCAGCGAAATCGGGTCTCCACCCAAATTGAAATGCGTAATCTTTTGCAGCGCGCCGTTATCGGTAACCCGGAAATCGGATTCTTCCAGGTCATGCACCATATCGCCTTTTTCGTTCCTCACCGTCACCGGAGTATTCACCAGCACGCTGCGGAGCTTGATCGATGCGGGCCCCTTCTGAATCGGTACTCCCGGCGGGGGAGTCATTGGTCCCTCCGGAGCCTGCGCCCGCAGGGTCGGCAACGCAATCGCCACCATCGCAAGGAAGCCGCCAAAAGCAGCAAGGGGCCTCTTCATCGGCAGTAACCGCCAGACTCGAAAGCCATTCGTTATCTCTCCAGAAGGAATCCGCCGCACCCTCGCGTACTCAATTCGACGCCAACCACCCCAAAGGCGTTGCCGCCGCGCTTCGCCCTGCCTACAATCTAAACGCACCTAGATTGGAGAAAATTCCCATGCCCGACGGAAATCGCCCCAAGCCCCAACACGCTCCGAAAGCGCCGCACGAGGACCAGAAGTTCCTAGCCAGCACGCCCGCTCGCCCCATCCGCATTCTCTCCGAATACATTCATCCTTTGGTCCAACTGAAGAAAGAGGGCATTGGCGACTCTATCGTGATGTTCGGCTCCGCGCGCATCGAGTCGCATGAAACCGCTTCGTCGCGGTTCACCCGCCTGAAGAAAATGAAGACCTCCCGGTGGAGCGCCGCCCGGCAAAAAAGGCATCGTTTGCACCTGCGAGAAGCCAAGAGCGCCCTCGAAATGTCCACCTACTACGAACAAGCCCGTCTACTCTCACACAAGATCACGACCTGGGCGCTCACGCTGGGCCCACGGCCTCGCCGCTTTGTCATCTGCTCTGGCGGCGGACCGGGAATTATGGAAGCCGCCAACCGCGGCGCCTACGAAGCCGGCGGCAGGTCCATTGGCCTTTCCATCGAACTGCCGCACGAACAATTCGCGAACCCCTACATCAGCCCTGAGCTCAGCTTCAATTTCCACTATTTCTTCATGCGCAAACTCTGGTTCGCGCAAATCGCTAAGGCACTCATCGTCTTTCCCGGCGGCTTCGGCACCCTCGACGAGCTTTGGGAGATGATGACACTCTCGCAAACTGGCAAGATGCCCAAACACACCCTGATCCTCATCTACGGCCGCAAATATTGGAACGAAGTTCTCAACCTCAAGAACATGGTCCGCTGGGGCACCATCAGCCAGGAGGATTTCGACAATCTGCAATACGCAGACAGCGTCGATGAGGCTTTCGACAAGATCCGCATGGGGCTCGAAAAATACCACATGAAAGCGGAGCCCTTTCTCCAAGCCTATTAGCCGTATCGTCGTAATCCCACCAAATAACTGATTTAGCGGGAGATACTGAATGCCCTTCCCAGCATTATATACCTGTGATTCTCGTAACATCCTCATTTTCTACAACTTACAATCCGCCAAAACCTTCTATTCAAACGCGTGTTTGAACCCCCAAGATAGGATGCACACCCGATCGCCAGCCCGGGCCAGGCTCCTGGAGGCAATCTTATGAAACTTCACTCGTTCAAGCTCAGCTCGTTCCTCGGTAAGACAGCTCTGGCCACTGCGGCCCTCGGTTTCTTCCTGGCCGCCGGTGCCCCCGCGGCAAAGGCCAACGATTGGGACGATTGCAATCGCCGTATCTCGTACACCGAATGGCGCTATCGTGAAGCCGTCGAGCGTTTCGGCCCCTACAGCCGCGACGCGCGTCATTGGGAGCACGAACGCCACGAGGCGTATGAGCGACGGGAGCATCTGCGCCACGAATACCGCGAACACCATCGCGACCGTGACGACCGCTATTAATCCGCATTTTTTTGAGTGCGGGAGCAAAGCTCCCGCTTTCATGGCTCAATGTGCCCACCGAAACCAAAAGGGCGCCCAACCCACGGGCGCCCCTTTTTCTTTCCTATGACTCGCGATTATTCCGCGTGAACCAGCGGTTCATCCGAAAACACCGCCGCGAACCGCTTCGCCTCATCCTGGTCGTGCAGCATCACCACGGGCACGATCCGCAACGACTGCTTGCACAAATGGCACTGCACGCCTTCTCCCTGCAAGTCCTGCAGAAAACCGTCTGTGAACTTATACTCTGTCCGCTCGCGCCGGGCCTTCTTCTGGCTCTTCGCGCCGCAATGAGGACACGTAAATTCCACTACGTCCTGCTGCGGATCGCGGTCCAGAGCTGCCCAACCCGTGCGGCGCACGCCGACGACTTCGGGTAGATGCCTTTCCATTGGGTTTCCTCCTCGGATCCACGTCCGACAATTCGATGCCCCAAACAATCGTTTGGATGTAACTAGATCCTCAATTCTAATTCCGAATATTCCGAACCCTCCATCCTAGTAGAAACACATTACTTGTTGAGTCCCGGCTCTCCACGATCTCCTTGCGCCATCCTTTTCACACACTTGCATCGCGCTTTTCAGTGACGGCGGTGCCAATTCTTAGCGCGCGCCGTGTTGGTCCCCGGGCTTCACGGTCACTCTAGCAGCGGGCACTTCGCCCTGCCTCCGGTGTCAAACATCACAGAGGACGCGCGCACCTCACATCCCTGCGAGCGCGGCGCTGGTCTCCGGAACGCAACCTCCGGAGGCTGGCGCCGCAAATTCCCACGGCTCGCAGGAAATTTTCCGGAGGTGTGTGATGACTCTCGAAGTCCAACGTGTGTCTGGTGTGTCAGAAAACGGATTCGGTTCGCTTTCAAGTTGCCTTGTCGAAGGCGATCCGCAATCCGAAAAACGCGCCCGCCGTATCAAGCAGCGCGCCGTCGTCGTTTCCATCGTCCTGCAAAGCCTCGCCCTAGTAGCCCTGGTTCTTTTCCCGCTACTCAGCAAGGGCGAGCGCATTTCACTGAAATACGCCACGCCGATCCCGCCCTACGCTCCCGTCGGCGTCCACCATCCTGCTCCATCTGATCCAGGCCCGCGCACTCCTACACCATGCCGGTTCTGCCAGCCACCCAGCGTGCCAACAACAATTTCCCTGCACGCTCCAGATCCTTCTCCGGTATCCAACGGCCCCGAAGGAGATCCAATCCCCGGAGCTCTGCCGACTCCTGGCATTGACGGAGGATATCCTCCGCCTACGTCTCGCCCTGTTCCTCCGCTCGAGGAGAAAGTTCCCGTGATCAAGGAACGGCGCACAATGAGTGAAATGCAGCAAATGGCCCAACTGATCCACCGAGTAGAGCCCATTTATCCACCGCTGGCCAGGCAAATTCAACACGAAGGGCGCGTCGAGCTTCACGCCTTTATTTCGAGTGAAGGGCGAATCGAATCACTGGAGGTCATCTCCGGCGACCCCCTCTTCATCCAATCGGCTCTGGCCGCGGTCCGCGAGTGGCGCTATCGCCCCACCATCCTCAACGGCCGCCCCATCGAGGTTGACACCCGCATCACCGTCATCTACACACTCAGCCACTGAACCCCTTGGAGTGCGGCAGCTCTGCTGCCGCTTTTACAGCTTTCGCACAACCACCCAATAAGCTCGTAGCCCCACCGAACCAAACAAAAAGCCGGCATTCAATGCCGGCTTCCATTTCTTCTTTCAGTTTTCTCTGCGCACCTCAGCGAACTCTGCTTGCCCTGAGCGAATTAGGCGAAGGGCGCCTCTGCGTTATCTTTTTCTTCTTCTCCCCTACAGAACAGGCTCCCCCGAATACTTCCCAATCGCCTCTCGCGCCAAATCCCGCAACCTCACAATCTCCTGCAACTGGTGCGGATCGTCGCTCCGCGATTCCCGCGAAGGATAAATCGGTGGCGACAACGTAATCGTCACGCTCGTCGGCCTCGGTAAATAGCTCCCATCGCGCAAAAAGCGCCGCGTCCCTTTCAGCGACACCGGAATCACCGGCGCGCCCGTTACCACCGCTCCGCGAAACGCCCCCAGCTGAAATGGCCGCACGCCAATCTCCGGCGTAAACGTTCCCTCTGGAAAAACGAACACCGAATCGCCCCTCTCCAGGCAATCCTCCATCTGGTGCACCTGCTTCAAGCGCGAGCCGGCGTCATGCCGGTTGAACGACAGATGCCCCATCTGATTCAGGAAAGTCCCGATGAACGGCATTTCGTTCACCTCGCCCTTCGCCACAAACCGGTAGCTCACCCCCAGCCCCATCATCACCGGCAGCACATCAAAATAACTCGCATGATTCGACGCGTACACTTTTGCGCCCGGAGTATCCATGTACTCCTTGCCCACCACCTTCAGCCGGATTCCCGCCAACGCAAACAACACGTGCAATGCTGCCGAAGTAAATCGCCCCGCAGCTTTCTCATCCTTGATCTGCTTCACGATGAACCAGGAGGGCACAATCCACAAAATGAACACAACGCAAAAATACACGCCGTAAATCTTCTCAAGGACGGTTAAAATACCGCGGCCTACGCTTCGTGCCGCTTCGAGCAAAAATGTCCCCGTTCCCAACCGAGCAATCTGCACCCAAGCCGGAGGCCGCCCGGCTGCCAGCGTCCCCGCCGCGTACAGCTGTTTCGTTTCATCCCGCCGCAATTTCCCGCTGGAGGTTTTCGGAATGCTTCCCGACGGAATCAGTTCGACCCGATCCGGCGGCAATCCTAATCCACGCGAAACCTCGTCGTTAATCGCCGCCGCGATCTTTGCCCGCTTCGCCGCGTTCTCCTCTCGCGACTCGGCCACAATCACCAGTTTTTCCGTCCCGCTGCTGGCATCCTTCAATCCAAACGCCACCACGCAACCCTTGCGAATTCCCTCCGCCCGTGCTGCCAACTCTTCCACTTCATGCGGATACAAATTCCGTCCGCCCTTGATGATGATGTCCTTCACGCGGCCGGTGATAAAAATCTCGCCGTCCGCCTGAAACGCCCGGTCGCCGGAATTCAGCCACGGATATTCGCCCTCGTGCTGCGCCGGCCCCTGGGGCATCAACTTTGCTGTCGCCTCGGGATTTTCAAAATATCCGCTGGTCCCCGAAGGGCCGCGGAACCACAAGAATCCCTCCGTCCGCTCTTCCACCGCATTGCCTTGCTCATCCACAATCTGCACGTCGTGCCCTGGAAATGATTTTCCCGACGACACAAACGCAATCGCGTTTTCATCGTCTTCATCCGCAGGCACCGCGCGTCCCTGCGTCGCAAACGCTTCCCGTTCCACGCGCTCCACCCGCGGTAAACGATCGAGCGGCGGAAACGTCACACCCAGCGAGGCCTCCGCCAGCCCATACACAGGCAGCATCGACTCTCTTCGAAATCCATACTTCGCAAATCGATTCGCGAACCGCTCCAGCGTTTCCGGATTCACCGGTTCCGCTCCATTCATCACCACGCGCATCGAGCTCAAATCCACGCCTTCCATCGCCTTGTCGGAAACCTTGCGCACACACAGCTCGTACGCAAAATTCGGCGCCGCCGTAATCGTTCCTTTGTGCTTGCTCATCGCCTGCAGCCAGCGCTCCGGCCGTGTCAGAAACGCCAGCGGCGACATCACCACCAGCGGCACGCCGTGCATCAGCAGCGTCAGCCACGCCCCGATCAATCCCATGTCATGGTAAAGCGGCAGCCAACTGATCCCCACGTCGTCGGGACCCAATTGCACGCCCTGCGCAATCACCCGCATGTTCGCCAGCAGGTTCGCGTGCGTCAGCACCACCCCCTTAGGATCGCCAGTGGAACCCGAAGTGTACTGGAGCAGCGCAATGTCACTGCTTTTGCGAATGCGCGTCCCGCTGATGAACGCGGGCAGCGCTCCGGGCGCGGGAGGCGGCGCTTTCTCCGCGGCTTCCAGCAATTTCTCCGCTTCCACCACGTCGTGAAGAGATTTCACGCGCGGCTTCAACAATTTCGCGACCGCTTCTGCCCTCCGGAAGGTCAGCAGCAGGCACACGCCCGCATTGTTCAAGATGGCCGACTGCCGGCCCGCATACTCCTCAATCCGGTCGGCGCGAAACGGCGGATAAATCGGCACCGGCACCGCGCCCGCCAACAAAATTCCCGCGTAGCAGACAAAAAATTGCCGCGACGTTGGCAGCATCAACGACACACGTCCGCCGGGCGGGATTCCTCGCCGCGCCAATTCCTCGGCGCACTTCTGCGCCGCCGCGTACAGCTCCCCAAACGTCAGTGTGTAGTGGCGCTCGCCCCGCTCACCGTCTTCCGTGATTAGCAGGTGCGGGCGCTCCGCATCATGCACCCCGCGGTATCGGATCACGTCCAAAAGCGTTTCCGCCTTCTCCACGATCGACTCGGCGGCTTTCTGCGCCAACTCTTGCGTTACCACGCTCGCACGCAGCCCGGATAATCCCTCTTCCTCGACTACCGGCGTCCCGGGCGCCTCTACTATCGCTGTCGTCAACTCTTCCGGTGTACTCGCCTCCGCAGCCACTGTATCCGGCAGGCGCACGCCAAAGGCGCTCTCCAGCCGCGTCAACAACTCCACGCGTTCCAGGCTTCCCAATCCCAGATCGCGGTCGAGATTCGAATGAATCGAAAGCTCTGCCAAGGCGCCGTGGCTGCCGAGTTCCACCAGCAACTCGCGCAAAACATCCAGCACGCGCTCGCGCACGCCCGGCAAATCCAATTGTGGGGAGGTCGTCGCCAAGGTATTCCTTCAGGGACCGGATTCGCGTGAGGCTAACACGCCACGGTCCCTATTGCCATCATTGTGGCACAGCCATTCCTGGCTGTGCTCTTCGGTTTCTCTTCCCCGCGTCACAGCACTCTCGGCGTCAAGTCCCGCCTCTTAAGCGCCCTGCTTCTTGGCTTCCCACCCCGGCGGCATCAACGTGGTGCTCAAATCCACCCCCGACAAGTCCACATTCCGCAAATCGGTCTCGCGCAAAATGGCAATTCCCAGGTCCGCGCCTGCGAACTTCGCTCCGTCCAGATGAGCATCCCGGAAATTCACGTTTCGCAGCATTGCCTTCTGAAAATTGGCATTGGTCAGGTCGCACCGGAAAAATTCCACCCCGCTGGCCTGCGCTTCCGACAGGTTGGCTCCCGGCAGGAACGATTCTGTCAGATCCGCCTTCCGCAAATCCGCCTTCCGGAGATTTGCCCCGGACAAATCCGCTCCCGGCAGCCGCGCCCCGCGCAAATCGCTTCCTTCCAGATTTGCGTTTTTCAGGATTGCTCCCGCAAGATTCAGCTCCTGCAGGTCCGCGCCGGACAAATCCGCTCCCGTCAGGTCCGCCCGCGCCCCGCCTTCCTTGCTGGCCCAAAACAACTCATGCGCCAGCAGGATCTCCTCCAACGTCTTTCCGTTGTGCTTCAGTTTTTTCAAGTTTCTCTGCCCCATTGTGGTTTCTTCCTCCCACTCTGCAACCTTCTATTTTACCGAATCCCACTCCACCGGGGAACCGTTCCGCCGCCTGCGGGTGGCCAAAGAGTGGTGCAGGGCGCCCGGGAAGCGGCTTCAGGGCTTGGCGGTGAAGGTGAAGTTCAAGGTTTGCGGCTCGCCGCTGGACCGGATTTCGATTTCCTGGGACTGGGTGCCGAGCGTCTCGTGCCAGGCGGTAATGGTGTAGCGGCCGGGAGGAAGATCCGGAAGGATGAAGCTGCCGTCGTCTCCGGTGACGGCGAAGTACGGTGTTCTCAAAACAACGAAATAGCCTTGCATCCAGGGATGCAAATTGCACTTCACGGGAATGAACTCTTCATTTTCGTAGGCGTACGCGAAGGGCGGCGTGCGGGCCGGCTGAATCTTGTTCCACTCGCGGTTGACCTTGGCGAGCGGGTGAATGTTGTGAGAGAGCGGGTCACTGTTGGAGATTTTTACTTCCTGGCCGGTGCGGAACGCGAGGACATGCGTGGTGTACTGGCAGCCCTGCTGGTCGAAGAGGACGGGAGCCGCGGGAGCGGGACCCGGATAGGGCGCACCCTCCGAAATATAAACGACGACGTTGCGGACGGCGTTGCCCGGACCAAGGAGAAGCGACTCGGAAACAAGTGGATTTGCGGCGTGCATTTGCGCGCAGGCGGGCTCTTTCGAAAGATCGAGGGGCTTGGGCTTCACAGCGGGACCGTTGAACGTCACTTTGCCGCTGAGTTTGGTGCCGCCCGGCGCGGCGAAGAGCTTTGCGGAAGCGCAGCAGAGGAGCGTCGTCGCGAAGCAGACGAGGGCCGGCCGCATAGGTCGGAAGATTCGGCCGTTCGTGAATCCAAAGGTCATGGTTCTTGCGGAAGTTGAGAATCACGGCAGAGCGGTGCGCCGAAGAGAGGGAGAATTTGCCGTGCCAACTCCGTGCAGATTCGATTTTACGGGGACAGTGACAAGCGGGTAGGAGAATGCGGCGGAGCAGATTCAATCGGTTACTAACTTCTAATTCGGGACGAAGAGCGAGCCCCTTCGGCCGGCCTCAGGACAAGCAAGCCCGGCCCCTACAAAGAAGCTCGGCCACCCATTCCTTCGTCAGGGCAAGCTTGAAAGTGGCCGCTAAGCGGTTAAAACCTGGCGAGGTCTTTGGCGGCGGTGAAGACTTTTTGGGCATTGGGGAGGAAGGCTTCTTCGAGCGTGGGAGCGTAGGGGACCGGGGTGTCGAGAGAGGCTACGCGGAGGACCGGGCCGTCGAGGTCGTGGAAAGCTTTTTCGAAGAGGATAGCGGCGATTTCGCCGGAGATGCCGCCGGTCTTGGTGTCTTCATGGACCACCAGGCATTTGTTGGTTTTGCGGACGGACTGGAGAATCGTTTCCTCGTCGAGAGGCAGCAGGGTGCGGAGATCGATGACCTCGACTTCAATGCCTTCCTTGGCGAGGGCCTCGGCGGCTTCGAGCGAGGTGTGCATCATGGCGGCGTAGGAAACGATGGTGAGATGCTTTCCTTCGCGGCGGACGACGGCTTTGCCGAGAGGCACGGTATAGTCGCCTTCGGGAATCTCTTCCTTGATGCGGCGGTACAGGAATTTGTGTTCGAAGAAGAGAACCGGATTGTTGTCCCGAATGCTGGCCTTAAGCAGGCCCTTGGCGTCGTACGGTGTGGAGGGATAGACGATCTTAAAACCGGGGGTGTGGAGGAAATACATTTCAGGACTCAAGGAATGAAACGGGCCGCCGTGGACGCCGCCGCCGGACGGGCCGCGAACGACCATCGGTGCGGGCGCGTTCCAGAGATAGTGGCCCTTGGCCACGAAGTTGGTGAGCTGGTTGAAGCAGCAGGCGATGAAATCGATGAACTGCATTTCGGCGATGGGCCGCAGGCCGAGATAGCTCATGCCGCAGGCCGCGCCGATGATGGCGCTTTCGCTGATCGGCGTGTCAATGACGCGTTCCCAGCCGAATTTTTCGAGCAGGCCTTCGCTGGTCTTGAACGCGCCGCCGTAGACGCCCACGTCCTCGCCGATCAGGACGACGCTCGGGTCGGCGGCCATCTCTTCGAACATGGCCTGGCGAATGGCTTCGAGAAAGGTGATCGGGGCCATGGGCTACCTCCGGGCCTTTCCGCGGGCGGCGGATTTTGCCGGGGCCGATTTTCGGGCGGGAGGTTTTGCCAGGGGCTTTGCGGCAGATTTTGTTTTAGCTGCTGGCTCTTCGGCGGCAGGTTGCGTGTCGCCGAAATGGATGGGCGCATTTTCACGGGATGAAGTTTTCCCGCGGCCAAAGCCTTCGACGTTCCAGACGGGCTCGACGCTGGATTTCGGCGGGGTCACTTCAGAAATGGGGCGCTCCCACTTGGGACGGATCTTGTGGCAATCGTCGCCGGTGCAGTAGACGCCTTCGGAGGCGAGTTCCGGCGGGGGCATGGGTGAGTTCTCCGCGAATTCACGTTCTTTTTCGAGCAGGGCGTTGATCTTGTCTTCGATTTCTTTCTTGCCTTTCGCGTCGAGGATTTTTTCGGCGGTCAGGAATTTCTCGTAGAGTGTAATGGGATCCCTCTTCTCCCAATACTCGCGCTGTTCGGCCGGAACGTATTCGGCCGGATCGTGCTGGGCGTGGCCGCGGCGACGGAAGGTTTTGGCTTCGATAAGGATGGGGCCTTCGCCGGCGCGGGCTCGCTCGACGGCTTCCTTCGAGGTCGAGTAGACGGCGACGGGATCGTTGCCGTCCACGATGTAGCTGGCGATGCCGTAGGCCTTGGCGCGGTCGGCGAGATTTTCGATGGGCACCTGGCGGCGCACGGGTGTCGAATACGCCCACTGATTATTTTCGAGAATCAGAACGAACGCCGCTTTTTGCGAGGCGGCGAGATTCAGGCCTTCGTGAAAGACGCCGGTGGAGCTGCCGCCGTCGCCGATCCAGGTCATGGCCACAATTTTCTGCCCGAGATAACGCCCGGCCATGGCGACACCGGTAAGCACGGGAATCAGATCACCGAGCATCGAAATGGGCGAAACGATGTGCAGGTTTTCGAGATCGCCGAAGTGGCTGGTGCCGTCCTTGCCCCTGGTGGGCGAGGTGTATTTCGCCATGTGCTGCGTGAAGATGTCGCGCGGGGGAACGCCCTTGACGAGCAGCGCGCCGATGTTGCGGATCATCGGGGCCATC
>DASYXF010000116.1:0-18888 GCA_035935335.1 Candidatus Acidiferrum sp. | reverse complement strand
GGCGCCGCCCTCGGCATCCTTCTCACCCAATTCAAACTCAACGGCATCTCCACGATCGCCACCTGCGTCCACGAAAACTCTTCCGTCGGCGATCCTCCTTCCGCGCCCTGGGAACTCGACTGGTGCCAGCCCATCGCCCTGCTCGTCGGCAACGAAGGTGCCGGCCTCCCCGAAGAAATCGTCCACTCCGCCGACGCCCGCATCCAAATCCCCATGCAGCGCCACGTCGAATCCCTCAACGCCGCCGCGGCCGCCGCCGTCCTCTTCTACGAAGCCTTCCGCCAGCGCCAACGCAAATAACCCCACTAGTATAGGCTTTAGCCTGTGCCTCCCACCGCACCCGCTTCGCCAACAAAAAACGGCCAGGTCTACACCTGGCCGCCAGATGTCTCCCTCCAATTTCTCCAATTTCTCGGGTGTTACTGGCTCGGAATTACAACTGCGCCAGAGATGATGGTGGATTCTGCTGCCGGCGCCTTCGTTCGGAATGGACTGGTCTCCATATTTGCATTCGCGTCCACTTCCGCCGAAATCGTAAAAACATAGGTGTTTCCTCCGGTCAAGAGCGGCACCTGCATTGACGTCTTTGCTGTTCCCAACCCCATGATTGGCTCATATTGTGAGTTTCCATTGAGGGTAATCAATTTGTAGACTTGCACCCGATATCCGAAAGGTTGCCCATTCGTTGGCGCCGCCCAGCTCAAGGTTACGTTTGTGGAAGTCAAATTTGCGCCGGAAAAGAAACTACTTCCATTCAAGGTCGGATTTTGCACTGGTGTCACCAGAGGAGCAATCGGGCCCGTTGGTAGTGGCACAATCTGGCGATTCACGACCGTGAACGTGTTTGCGCTTGCCGAATTCGGCAGCGGAACACTTACCTGCGACGCCTGGCAGTATTGCAATAATCTTTGCCAAGTTGCCGGAAACGGGTCGCCGTAATTGAGTGTACCGTAATCCACATCGCTCACAATTGGACTCAAACCAGCCGTTACTCCAATCGGCAGCGGAGGATATTGTAAGGTGGTGCACGGCAACGTCGAGGCGATGCCGGCGGATTCGCTGGCTGGCTGAAGCATGGCGAAGGAACCAAGCTTCGGGATATCTACCCCGTTTGGAACGAAGCCCTTTCCAAGATACGGCTGAGCAGCCACCACATAATCGGAATAGTAAGGCGTCGCGGTTCCCGGCCCTATCCCTTGCATTGCTGCGGCCCACTCGCTCCCCTTGATGCTCAAAGCAATCGCAGTCGACGGACTGGGTTGCAACGTCGCCGTGATCGAATTCGTCCCTCCGTTTACAAAACTTACTCCGGTTTCAATCGCGGTCGATCCGAGAACAAACCCCTGAAAGTTTCCCTGTGTACTGAGAAGAGACTGCTGGATATACAGGGTGTCCACCTGGGACCAGTCCAGAAGTGTCGCGAGCGAAACGCTTTGGTTTATGGTCGTCGAATTCAAAGCCGGAATGAGGGCGGGCGGCAATTGCTCGAGGTTCACCAGGTCGGTTCGCACATCGATAAAGCCGCCCGTGGGAGGCGGCGTCAAGCCCGTGAGCGTATAGTCAAACGTGGTCGTTTGTTGCAGGTTACCCGCACTAGCCGGATATCCTATCAGGTTGTCTCCGGCATCAAATTCGCTGGTCGAAGTCCAATACAAGCTCGAAGGCGTGATCTCCAGCCAATAGTAGCCAGCCGGGACATTCGGAAAGCTATAGCTCCCGTCGGGGTTCACTCCACCGGCTAACAGAGTCAACGATCCGTCCTGCTGCGGGATCAGAACTTGAGGAGCGTTGCCCAGAATTGGCCACTTGCGGACCACATCCTTTTCACCCGCCGGGCCCCAGTACGAGAACACAGCGATCAGATTCACTGTTCCGTTCGGCGTAACATTCCACGTCTGCGTCGCACTCCCGCCCGCCGCCGTCGTTGCCTTCACCGTGAACGCATTCCCCACCCGCGACTCCTGGTGTGTCGGAGTCCAGGACACCGTGTTGCCAGACAGCGTCGCGCCCGCAGGCCCGTTGCTCAACTCATAGGTAATCGCGCTCATATCCGATGACGTCGCCGTCACCTGATACGTGTACATCACTCCTTCTTCCGCCCCCATAACTGGCGTACTCGTAAACGTCGGCGTGGCCGGCATCGTCGTGCCGCCACCTCCGCCACCTCCACAACCGATCAAAATATTTGCGGTAAAAAACAGAACAGATGGAAGAAACTTCCACCGTGAATAGAGCATGAAGGGCCTCGGGTTTCCCTGCGTGGCAATTAGCCTATCCCACACCCCATCACAAAAACAAGACCTCCACCGGTGGCACAGCCATTCCTGGCTGTGCTCTTGAGGTTCCTTCTCCGCTTACTCTGCGGCCCCTCTGCTAACTTTGTGGTGAATTCGTTCCCTTCCTCACCCATTCGATTTCTCTCGCCAAAACTCATAAACTGGAATCGCAATGAGCCTCTTCCCCACCCTGCCCGAGCCCGAAACCTCCGCGGCTCTCCAGCCGCTCGCCGAGCGCATGCGTCCCCGCACCCTCGACGAATTCGTCGGTCAGGAAAAACTCCTCGGCCCTGGCAAACCCCTCCGCGTCCAAATCGAATCCGACAATCTCTCCTCGATGCTCTTCTGGGGCCCGCCCGGCTGCGGCAAAACCACTCTCTCGCGCCTCATCGCCCGCCTCACCAAATCCGAATTCATCCCTTTCAGCGCCGTAACCAGCGGCATCAAAGAAATCAAGGAAGTCATGGCCGAAGCCGAAAAAAAATCCCGCGCCGGCCTTCGCACCATCGTCTTCGTCGACGAAGTCCACCGCTTCAACAAATCCCAGCAGGACGCCTTTCTCCCTCACGTCGAAGCCGGCCACATCCTCTTCATCGGCGCCACCACCGAAAATCCCTCCTTCGAAGTCATCTCCCCGCTCCTCTCCCGCACCAAGGTCTACGTCCTCGAAGCCCACACCACCCCGCAAATCGTCCAACTCCTCCATCGCGCTCTGGACGACAAAGACCACGGTCTAGGCAACGAGGACATCTCCGTCAGCGAAGACGACCTCTTCCGCATCGCCGCCTTTGCCAACGGTGACGCCCGCACCGCCTACAACATCCTCGAACTCTGCGTAAAAAGCGCAGCTCCGGGTGCCCCACCCTCGGTTTTGGAGGGTGGGTCTTCGAACTCAGCCTCCACCCAGCCTGTCAAACGCATCACCACCGATCTCCTCGAATCCCTCCTCCAGCGCAAAATGCTCCGCTACGACAAAGCCGGCGAAGAGCACTTCAATCTCATCTCCGCTCTCCACAAATCCGTCCGCAACTCTGATCCCGACGCCGCCCTCTACTGGCTTGCCCGCATGCTCGAATCCGGCGAAGAACCTCTCTACCTCGCCCGTCGCATGGTTCGTATGGCCAGCGAAGACATCGGCCTCGCCGAACCCGGCGCCCTCGCCGTCACCCTCGCCGCCAAAGACGCCTTCGATTTCCTCGGCGCCCCCGAAGGCAATCTCGCCCTCGCGCAAGCCGCCGTCTATCTCTCCCTCGCCCCGAAATCCAATGCCCTCTACACCGCCTACGGCGAAGTCCTCGAAGACGTCCACAAGACCGAAGCCGATCCCGTCCCCCTCCATCTCCGCAACGCCGTCACCGGCCTGATGAAAAACATCGGCTACAGCCAGGGCTACAAATACGCCCACAATTTCGAAGCCAAAGTCACCGACATGACCTGCCTCCCAGACAACCTTTCCTCCCGCGCCTACTACAAACCTACTGACCAGGGTTTCGAAGCCCGCTTACGCACCCGAATGGACGAAATTCGCAAAATCAAATCCCGCGGTGCCTCCAATGCATAACGGTTTTCTGCACCCCGAACTCTTTGACACGAACCTGCATTTGTCCGTCGCCGAACCACCCCAAATCGGCCGTGACGGCAAATGGCAGCTCAACCTCTACGACCCCGACGGCACCCGCGTCGAACTCATGGAATTCACTCCCGTCGAAAAACCCTGCTGCAGCGAGTACACTGGTCCTCACCCGAAGCCATGATCTCTCGCCCCCAAAATCCTCTCCTACTTTGGAGTGCGGTGGCTCTGCCACCGCTTTTTCGCACTCAACCCCTCCACCCAACTAACCCACAACCACAATGTGTCATCCTGAGCGCATCCGATAAGGATGTGCGAAGGACCTCAACCGCCCCCTCATCTCCAAAGTCAACTACGCCCCACAATCTCTCCCGCAATCCGTTCCTTTACCTCCTTTACTTCCTTTACTTCCTTTACCTCCCCACTCCCGCCCCCGCCCAAAACCTCGACAAGCCCGTCACCAACATCGACGAAGAAGTCACCGCCTTCGCCTACGCTCCCAACGGCAACGTCGTCTTCTCCGTCCGCCGCATGTTCAAAACCAAAAAATACGACCTCCAGCGCGACGACATCTGGCTCCTCGAATCCGGCGGCAAACGCAAACGCCTCCTTGAAGGCCAGAAATTCACCCACGACGACAAGCTTTTCACCTACCAGGTCGAATCCTTCACCTGGTCTCCCAACGCCAAAATCATCGCCGTCCAGCTCTTCACCACCACCATGGATCCCGACGCCGGCGCCCGCGAAGACGCACCTGCCCTTCTCCTCCTCGAGGATTCCGGCCGCGAACTCCGCCCCAACGGCAAAGATCCCCTCGTCATGCAGGCCCAGAAACCCCTGTGGCTGCGCGATAACCAGACGCTCGCCTACCTCACCAATGAGGACACGCCCCAGGATCTTTTCGCCATTCAGTATTTAAATGTAGCCAGCGGCCCGGCGGGAAAAGCCTTTGAAGGCCGCACCTTCCAGGGAGCCTCTCGCATTTCCGGCAGCAACGCCGCCATCGCCGTCGAACGCCCTCCGCATTTCGACGGCCCGCCGCGTCTCCAGCGCCTCGATCTTCTCGCCCAGGAAGACAAGGAAATCGCTACCCTCGACGCCTACGCCGGTGGAATCCTCGTCTCACCGAGCGGCACGCGCGTCGCCTACTTCATCGACAAGGAAGTTCTCGAAATCCGCGATCTCACCGCGCCCGTTCGCGTTGCCCGCATGCGTATCGGCCTCGGCGTCCTTCAGTGGTCCGCCGATGAATCCCAACTCTATCTGAAACGCACCCTCGAAAAAAAATCCGCCGACCTCGTCACCTTCCGCGTCCCTGAACTCCGCTCCTACCCGCCCCACGCCGAAATTCCCGTCCTCGAACCAGAGCCGCGCATCCTCCTTCACGGCCTCACCGTCCGCGAATATTCCCTCTCCCCCGACGGCCGCTTCCTCGGCGTAGTCCTCCCCGGCAAGCGCAACCTCCAAATCTTCTCCTTCTAGTCCGGTAGCATAGGCTTCAGCCTGTGTTCTTCGATCGAACTAACGCCACAAACATCTGGGCTTGAGGGTGCCCCATCCTTCGCGCAGTTTGCGAAGGGTGGGCTCTTATGATCTAACACCACCAACACTCTTCTCTATGACCTCTGTAGCCCTCTGCGTTGAACTCATCTCTTCCCAATTTCGATTTTCGAATTTCTATTTTCTAACTCTTTCTCCTCTTATGCTCCACCAGCAAGCAAGCGTCCTCCACCACAACCAATCCCGCCGCCCTCGCGCGTTCCGCCGCCTCCGCATTCTCAATCCCCAACTGCATCCACAAAACTTTAGCCTTAATCCCAATAGCCGATTCCGCCACTGCGGGCACCTCTTCCGCTCGCCGGAAAACATCCACAATATCCACCGGCTCCGGCACATCCTCCAGCCGCGCGTACGCCTTCTCTCCCAGCACTTCTGTCTCGTTGGGGTTCACCGGAATAATCCGATATCCCGCACTCTTCAAATAGGCCGCCACTTCATGCGAAGCCCGCATCGGATTCGAAGACAACCCAACAACCGCGATGGTCTTGGACCCGCGCAGAATCTGCGTCACCACATCGCTACTCGTATTAACTTTTTCTGGAATATGTAGCTTCATGCCGGTTCGATGAGTTCTATTTCACCTGGGTTACGGCTTAAGAGCTTGTGACTTCCAACTTCTGACTACCAACTACTAACTGCCCTTCAAACCGGCCGGTTCGAAAACTCATCCGCCAGCACTCTCTTCCCCGACGGCCGCGCCAGCGCATGTGCCAGCGCCCCAATCAATTTCGTATTCTCCGCCGGACTTCCCACCGAAATCCGCACCGCCTCCGGCAATCCCATCCAACCCAGCGGCCGGATAATCACGCCCTCCTGCAACAACTCATCGCAGAGCGCCTTCGCCCGCGGGCCTATCGGCACAAACAAAAAATTCGTCTCGCTCGCCACCGGCGCCAGTCCCAATTTCTTCAACTCCTCATACATCCGCTTCCGCTCCGCCCGGTTAATCTCCACCGACTTCCGCACATGCTCCTCATCATCCAGCGCCGCCAACGAAGCCGCCTGCCCCACGCTGGTCACATTGAACGGCGTGCGCAGCTTGTTCATCTCCGCCACCAGCGTCGGATGCCCGATCCCATACCCGATCCGCAATCCCGCCAATCCATAAACCTTCGAAAACGTCCGCAGTGTCAGCAGATTGTTGTACTCGCGGAACAACTCCATAGCATTCGGCAAATCCGCGCGGTCCGCGTACTCCCGGTAAGCCTCATCCAAAACAATCAGCACATCCCCCGGCACTTTCTTCATGAACGCGCTGAATTCCGCTGCCCCAAACGCCGTCCCCGTCGGATTATTCGGATTCGCGATGTACACAATCCGGGTCATTGGCGTCACCGCCCGGGCAATCGCATCCAGGTCAAAACCAAAATTCTTCAGCGCCGTCAAAATCAATTTCCCGCCGCTCGCCCGGATGGCAATCGAAAACAGCGCGAACGAACCTTCGCTCGTTATTCCTTCACTCCCCGGCCGCAAAAGCACCCGCGAAGCCAGGTCAATAATCTCGCTCGAACCCAGCCCCACAAAAATCTCTTCCGCCTTCACTCCGAACCGCAGCGCCAGCACTTCCCGCAGCCGCTTGCTGCCGCCATCGGGATACCAGTTCGCATCCCCCAGCGCCCGCCGCGCCGCTTCCATCGCCTTCGGCGAAGGCCCCAGCGGGTTCTCATTCGACGCCAGTTTCACCGCATGAATCTTCAGTTCCTGCTCGACTTCTTCCACTGGCTTCCCGGCTACATACGCCGGTAGCCCTTGAATGTAATCCGGTATCAACTCTTCGAGTGTGTGCGTCATAACCACAGCTTATCCGCTTTATCACTCTTTGTGCAGTCCCCACCAAACAATCAGTAATCCCTCCCGGCAGCATAGGCTTCAGCTTGTCCTGGGCGAAGCCGAAGGGCCTGTGTTCTTCGATCCATCTCAAGCCACCTAACCAACAAGCGTCTGTCATCCTGAGCCTATCCGATGAGGATAGGCGAAGGATCTCACCTTCAACGCTCTTCTCAACTGTCACTACAAAGATCCCCATCCACTCCGGTCGCCCTCCCCAACCCGCTTGCCTTCCCTCCATGCCCTACTTTACAATATATCGTATGGCGATATATTCCCGGAACCCTCCCTCCGGTGGTATGATTTCCCTTCCGGTGGATTTCGCTCGACAGCCAATCCGTAGTGTTCTAGGAGGACACGAATGAATCACCCGCACTCCCCGCTGCAACGTTCGCTTCTCATCTTCACTTCAACGGCTCTACTCTTCGTTGCTGCTTGCAACAAGAAACCCCCAGCCGCTCCACCGCCCCCTCCGGCTCCGGCGCCCGTCGCCGCCAAGCCCACGGTCAGCATTTCCGCCGATCGCACCTCAATCAACAAGGGTGAATCCGCCAAGCTCACCTGGACCACCACCGACGCCACCAGCGTCTCCATTTCTCCTGAAGTCGGTGCCGTCACCCCGCAGGGCTCCACTACGGTCACCCCTGCCGACTCCACCACCTATTCCATCACCGCCACCGGCCCCGGTGGCAGCACCGATGCCAACGTCCGCATCTCCGTCAATGCTCCGGCGCCTGTCGCCGAAGCCCCCAAGACATCCAGCTTCGCAGACCGCTTCCTAGAGGAAGTCCGAGACGCTTACTTCGACCTCGACAAGGCCGACATTCGTCCCGATGCCCGCCAAGCCCTCGAAAAGACCGCAGCCTTCCTCAAGGGCTATCCGAATGAGAAGGTGACCATCGAAGGCCATTGCGACGAGCGCGGCTCCACCGAATATAACCTCGCTCTTGGCGACCGCCGCGCCAACGCCGTCAAGCAGTATCTCGTCAACCTCGGCATCCCTGCCGCCAACCTGAACACCGTCAGCTTCGGCAAGGAAAAGCCCTTCTGCTCCGAGTCCAACGAAACCTGCTGGCAGCAAAACCGCCGCGGCCATTTCGTCCCGGCCCGGTAATAGGATCCGCATGTAGGGGCGGCTGTTCACCCTGAGCGATTTTTGCGAAGGGTAGGCCGCCCTCTCTGTTCCTTCATTTTGTAGGGGCCGACCTCGGTCGGCCCCTCTTTCTTTGTGGCACAGCCATTCTTGGCTGTGCTTTTCGATCCAAGACACTCCACCCATCGAATGAGCTTGAGGCCATCCCAGCCGTGCCTGCCATTTTCTATTTTCCAATTTCTATTTTCGGTGATTCCCCACTTGCCCCACGCCCATTCTCCCGTTAAATTGAATATTGGGGCGCAATTCGCTCTGTATCCCAGATTGTCCCCCGTGCCCATGCCCAACTTTCGGAGGTCCTGATCATGCGTGTTCGCAACATTCTTTTCTTCTCCGGCGCGATGTTCGCCAGCGCCGTCGCCGGCAGCCTCATCGGCCCCAAGCCCGTCATGGCCGTCGCCCGCGAAATCATCGAGCTTCAGCGCGATGTCACCTCGATCCTCCAGGGACAAAAAGACCTGCAGAACCAGATGACACAGGATCACACGGTCCAGAAAACCCTCATCGAACAATCCTCCGACACCGTCGGCAGGCTTAATTCCACGATGAGCTCCCTGCAAAAATCCGTTCAGGACGTTCAGGCCAACTCCGGCACCCGCCTCGACACCATGTCCACCCAGGTCCAGGGTCTCTCCGACAATCTCGAAGAAATCAAATCTCGTCTCGGCAAAGTCAATCAGCAATTAGTCGATTTGCAAAACTCCGTGCAGAGCATTGACGCCCGCCTCGCTGGCGGAAATCCCGCTGGTGCGTCTCCCGCTGCCGCCGGCCCGGCTGCAAAGCCATCCGCCGACGCATCCCATCCCCCCGCCGACACCCTCTATTCCAACGGTCTCAGCGATATCCAGACCGGAAAAAACGATCTCGCCCGCTCCGAATTCCAGGACTATCTCAAGTATTACGGCGACACCGAACTCGCCTCCAACGCCCAGTTTTACCTCGGCGAAATCGCGTACTCCCAGCGCCAGTATCAGCAAGCCGTCACCGAATACGACAAAGTCCTCACCAACTATCCAAAAAGTTTCAAACTCGCCCCGGCACGCTATAAGAAAGGCATGGCCCTCATCGAACTCAGCCAGAAAACTGCCGGCGTCAAGGAACTCCGCGAAGTCGTAAAGCGCTACCCCGGCACCGAAGAAGAACGCCGCGCCCGCGCCAAACTCAAAGAACTGGGCGTAGCCGTAACCGCCTCCACCCGCTAACCTTTGAGTGCGAGAGCGAAGCTCTCGCTTTTACGCATTCAGCCCCACTATCAACCTTTCCCGCCAGCCTCTCCCCTCTTCTCGCCGCATTCCTTCTCTCACCCAGCGCCAGAGGCGTGCCGGAATCTAGCCCAGTGCATAAGCACTGGGTGTGGGTCCTCACAGCCAAAAGCTCCGCAGGTGCGACACGGTCCTCGGCCTTCGCCGAGCGCCCCCGACACTCAATCCTCATTTCCATTTACACGCTCTCCCCACATTTCATTTTTCTTCTCCATCATGTTATCTTCTTCCTTCATCCCGTCCTCTTTGCTTTTGTTTCCAAGGAGCAACGCAAATGTCCGTCAACAAAGCGACGATCCGATAAGGATCGTCGTCCTGAGGAGCGGCGCGACGAAGGATATTGTCCTCCTCAATTTTTTTGAATAGGAGCAACTAATATGTCCGTCAACAAAGTCATCCTGATCGGGCGTCTCGGTCGTGACCCGGAGACCCGCTTTACTTCCAGTGGCCAGGCAGTTGCAAATTTTTCGATTGCAACTGACGACTCCTACAAAGACCGCAATGGTGAACGCCAGAAGCGCACGGAATGGCACAGGCTTGTCGCTTGGGGTAAAACAGCCGAAGTAATCCAGAAATATCTGAAGAAGGGCAGCCAGGCGTATTTTGAGGGCAGGCTGCAAACCCGCGAGTGGCAGGATAAGGAAGGTCAAAAGAAGACTACAACGGAAGTGGTCGTGACCGATTTTCGTTTTCTCGGCGGCCGCGGCGACGGCATGGCCGCAGGCGCCGGTGCGGGCGCAACTGGCGGCGCAACTCGCGGTGGCGACGACTTCGGCCACGAAGCCGCCCCCTCCGAAGATTTCGGCCCGTCCTCCGGCCCCGAAATCTCCGACGAAGACATTCCCTTCTAGCCAACCCGCGGTTCCGCATTTATCGTGTAGGGGCGGCTTCTTGCCCTGAGCGCGTGCGAAGGGTTACGCCGCCTTCTTCTCCACGCTCTCTGCGTTCTTCCTCTGCGAACTCCCTGCTAAGTCCCCTTTTTGTCCTCCGATGCCGCCAATTCCCTCTTCGACTCCTGTTACCTGTTATCTGTTATCTGACCGCTGTTATCCCTCCCCCAAAAAGCAAAAAGCGGAGAAGCGTCCAACGCTTCTCCGCTCCTACAGACTTCCGACTACTGACTACTCCCCCCTACTCCATCGTCAACACCACCCGGAACTCCGCCTTCCCGCTCATCATCCGTTCAAACGCCTCATTCACCTTCGCCAGCGGATACTTCTCGATCATCGCCCGCACTCCCGTCTGCGACGAAAACTCCAGCGTATCTTCCGAATCGATCGCCGTTCCCGATGGCCATCCCTGTATCCGTCTTTTTCCGATGATGATCGTCGCCAGCGGCACTTCCAGCGGCTCCGACGGCACGCCAATCGCCAGCAGTTCTCCGCCCACGCTTAATCCCCCCACCATTTCCGACATCGCCTTCGCATTCGGCGCCGTCGCCAGGATCACGCGCGCCCCTCCCAGCTTCTGCAGCTCCTCCGCGGCATTCTTTGCCGCACTGTCAATGTATGCCCACGCACCCAACTTCTTTGCCAGCGTCCCATTTTCCGGCCCACGCCCGATCCCCACCACGCGATATCCAAACTTCGCGGCATACTGAATCCCCAGATGCCCCAACCCGCCGATGCCCTGCACCGCCACCAAGTCTCCCGGACCCGCGCCGCTGTGCCGCAGCGCATTGAACGTGGTAATTCCCGCGCACAACAACGGCCCCGCCTCCGCCGCGTTCAGATCTTCCGGCAGCCGCGCCACGGCTTCATGCCGCGCGATCATGTACTGCCCGTACCCGCCGTCGCGTGTCACTCCGTTGATCTGCTCGTACTTGCAGGTAATAAATTCGCCCCGCCGGCAAGACTCGCACACAAAACAATGCCCGCCGTGCCATCCCGTCCCCACGCGATCGCCCTTCTTCCATTCCGTCACGCCCGCGCCGACCTCATCAATCACTCCTGCCACCTCATGCCCCGGCACACGCGGATAGGTAATGAACGGAAATGCCCCAAATTTCGTCGCCGCATCGCTATGGCAAACCCCGCAAGCCTGCACCTTGATTCGCACCTCTCCCGCCGCTGGCACCGGCATCTCCCGCTCCACCAGTTCAAACTCTCCGCCGGCCTTCCCTACCTGCGCCACCAGATTCTTCGCCATCTTTCCATTCTCCATTCGCTGAATTAGTACGGCATGAAGCTTTTGCTGAAAACCTGAATACCTCTGAATTTATTCCTTCACCACCGCCACCGCATCCACCTCGATCAGCCATTCCGGCCTCACCAGCCGCTGCACGAATACAAACGTGCTCGTTGGCGGATTGGCGGTGTTCACGTATTTGTCACGCACTTCCCTCACGGCTGTCATTTGGGAGGAATCAACGCTTGCCGCGCAGTAGTAGTTCAATTTGATGACGTTGTGAAAATCGCCTCCTGATGCCTCCACCGCGGCTTTCAGGTTCTCAAATACTTGCTGAACCTGTGCTCGCAAATCATCCTTGCCGACCAGGTTTCCGGGCAACCCGCCCACCACCAGCACGGCTATGTTTAACGAGCGCATCCACTCCCCCGCCATCTTCTTTCCAATCCGATGCGCCACCCGCGCTCCCGTTACAAATTTCTTCGAATCCACTCGGCCTATCCTTGTCCCGGATGCCTTCTGTGTAGGGCATGCTCTGTGTCAAATTCCCCTCTTTCATTTTGGAGGCCCTAGCGGCGCCTGCCCAAAGTCAAAACAGTCCTCCATCCCATCCGACGCCGCATCCCGCGCATTAATCGCCTTCAAACCAAACGTCGCCTCGCAAAACTTCACCAGGCTCACATGCGAATGAAACTTGCTCGATATCCCTCTCTTCGAATACGGGCTGATCACCAGGCATCCCACCCGCGGTCCGTAACTGAACTGCGTCCCCGTATAACTCGGCCCCGTCGCCGGGCCTCCGCCTGTCCATTTGTCCTTCAACGGAGGTTCCACGTGGTCGTACCATCCACCCCAATCATCCCAGGTGATAAAAATCGCCATCTTTCCCCACAGTGGGCTCTTTCCTAGTGCCGCAACGCGTGCCGCCGTCCACTGCGTACCCAATTTCACCGTTGCCTGCCCCGCATTCGCCCCGTAAGGCGGATGCTCTGATAAGTCCTGCGGTGAACTCGGTGCGTACACCCACGAAACGTTTGGCAGTTTGCCCGCCGCCGCATCTGTATCCAATCGCGTCCACGGCAAGATATTCTTGCTCCCCTTCAGCGCTGTAATCTTTTCGAAATAGCTGAATCCAGGATCGCCGTAAGTCGCCCAGCTCAAGCCGGCTTTCTGCAGGTTTTCAGGCAGCGATGGAATGGCGAACGGTTCCTGCGGCTGGTAGGTTCTCGTTTTGCTGGCGTTGTCGATGATCGGCGAAGCCGCCGCTATCAGCATCAGGTGGTTCGGCTCCGACTGGCTCGCCACCTCTGTAAAATAGTTGTCGCACAGCGTGAACTGCCTCGCGTAAGAGAAATACGCGGCAATCTCCGTCTCTTTATACTGCAGTTTCACCGCACCGGTTGCCCGCTCCAGCCACCCCGTGTGATCGTGCCGCGGATCCCCTCCCGCCGGCGGATCCATCGCCGCCGGCAGAATGCTTCCATTCACTCCCGGGAACGATCCAAAGTAATTGTCGAAGCTGTGATTCTCCTTGACGATGATCACCACGTGCTCAATCGGATTGTGAGGCTTCATCCACTCCTCCCTTGCGCTGGCTGTCACCCCTTGAAGGTCTCACCCTTCGCTTACAACTTCATGAACATGTCTCTCCGCTTCTCTCTCCACTGGTGTACACTCCCTCTTACGGCAATTCCATTACCAGGCACGCATCGCCAGGCGCGCCCTTTGAGGTCAGCTTGCTACCCCAAGGCAAGTTTCCCAAGATCCTCATCGCCGTCGCCCTCTTCATAGCGGCGATCCTTCTTCTTGACCTTCTTGCCATCCACGATCCAACCATACGCCTCCTGCTCTGCAACACGCTCGAATCTTGCCTCGTCTTCGTCGCCGCTCTCGCCTCTTTCTACGCTGCCCACCGCTCGCGGGCCTATGCCCGCCAGTTGTGGACGCTCCTCTCCATTGCCCTCTCGCTCGAAACCCTTGCCCAGGCCACCACCACCTACTACCAAAGTTTCGTTCCTGGCTCCTCGCGCATGCCCGTGCCCTCCGACATTCTTTTCTTCGTCTGGACCGCCCCGGTTATCATGATGTTTCTTCCCGCCGCCGACGAAAAATCCCGCGGCTGGGACTGGCTTCGCATCCTGGATTTCGCCCAGATCGCCATCCTCGCCCTCACCGGCTATCTTTACTTTTTTTACTCCCCTTCGCGATGGCTCGCCGATTACTCCACCCTCCCCCGCCAGATACTCGCCCTCTACGTCCTCCGCGACGCGTCCATTTCTCTCGGCTTCTTCTTCCGTTCGCGCATGTCCTCCTCTCCCGGGCTACGCTCCTTCTCTCTTGGCCTCTTCGTCGTCTTTTTGCTCGCTTCGCTCTCGGACACTGCTTATCTTCTAACGCTCGACTCCGCTCTCAGCGCCGCCAGTTGGGGAGACGCCGTTTTTCTCCTCCCTTCGCTTGTCGTTATTTTCCTCGCCGCCGTTTGGCCGCGCCCTGGCATGGATTCCATCACCGAACCCGTCTCCCGCTTCGGCGACCTCACCGTCACCCACGGATTCCCGGTCGTAATCCCTCTTCTGGTTCTCCTTCTGGGCCGCTCCATCGCGCGCGAGCAATTTACCTTCGCGTGGTTCGCGATCGTCGCATCCTTTATCTGCTCTGCCGTCCGTCTCATCCACACCAATCGCAAGCAGCGTCGCATCTCTCAGGAACTTCTCGAAACCGAGCGCGCCCTTGCCCACTCCGAGCACCTGCTTTCCTCCGCCTTCCGCTCCAGCCCCGACGGCTTCTCCATCAATGTTTTCCCGGACGGTCCTTACGTCGACGTCAACGACGGTTTCACCCGCCTCACCGGTTTTGCTCGCGAGGAAGTCCTCGGCAGGACTCCTGTTGAGCTCAATGTTTGGACGGAACCCGCACATCGCGCTGAAGTCCTTTCCCAGCTCAGCGAGGGAAAGGAAATCCGCAACGTCGAATTCTCATTCCAAACCAAATCCGGCCAGCTTCGTGTCGGTCAACTTTCTGCTTCCCTGCTTGATCTCGATGGCCGCCGCTGCGCTCTAGTTGTCGTCCGTGATATCACTGATCGACGCCGCGCGGTTGACGCCCTCCGCGAAAGCGAGGAGCGCTTCCGCTCTTTCGTCGAAAACCTCCACGTCGGCATTGTTTCTTGTGATTCCCAGGCTCGCATTCATTACGCCAACCCTGCGGCCCTCAATATGTTCGAAATGAAAGTCGACCAGGTAATCGGCAAGACCGAAGTCGACCTCGGCTTTGAAGTCCTTCGAGAAGACGGTTCGGTCCTCCTCGCTTCCGAAGGCTTGATCCCCACGGTGGTTGCTTCCCGACGTCCCCTCCACAATCTTGTGATCGGCTGGCGCGATACCCATTCAAAAAAAACCATTTGGACTCTTCTCGACGCTGTCCCACAGTTAAATTCCTCCGGCGAAGTCACCAACATCCTCGTCTCCCTCACCGACCTCACCGAGCAACGCCGCGCCACCGAAGCCCTCCGCGAAAGCGAAGAGCGTTTCCGCACGCTCGTCCGCGATATTCACGCTGGAGTCATCCTCACCACTCCCGATGGTACCTTTGAATTCGCAAACCGCGCCGCGCTCAATATGTTCAACCTCGCAAGTGAGCAGGTGATCGGCCGCACAGCCGACGGACTCAATGTCGTTCCCATTGACGATCAGGGGCACGACATCCCCTACTCCGATCGCCCGATCCCAGCGGTCCTCCGCACCAAGCGTCCTCTTCGCAAAGCTACCTTGGGCTACCGCATTCCAGGCTCCTCCGAACTCCTCTGGATCTTCGGCAATGCCATTCCACAGTTCAATCCCGACGGCTCCCTTCTCCGCGTCATTGCTACCTTCACCGACATCACCGACCTAAAAAACGCCGAGCGATCCATCCACCAGCTCTCCACCGAACTCCTCAAGCTCCAGGACGAAGAACGCCGCCGCATCGGCCGCGAGCTTCACGACGGCATGGCGCAAACCGTTCTCGCCGTCAATCTAAGCCTCGCCCAGCTCCGCCAATCCGCCCAGCCTCTCAATCAGGCCTCTCAACGTGCTCTCGATAAAGCCCGCGAACTCCTCCAGCAGATGTCCCGCGAAATTCGCACGCTCTCTTATCTCCTTCACCCGCCGCTGCTGGACGACCTTGGCCTCGTCTCCGCTCTCAAGGAATATGTCAACGGTTTCAGCGAACGCAGTGGCATCGAGACTTCCCTCGAACTCCTCACCAGTTTCCGCCGTCTTCCCCAGATCGCCGAAACCGCCTTCTTTCGCATCACCCAGGAAAGCCTCGCCAATATTCAGCGTCATTCCGGCAGCAAGCGCGCGCATGTTACGCTGCGGGAAGATCCCGATGGCGTCATCCTCGAAATCACCGATTTTGGGACTGGCATGATCGTTCCCGCCAACGGCGCGCCCCATCGCGGCCAGCCCCATCTGGGTGTCGGTATTCCGGGCATGCGGGAACGCATGGCCCAACTCGGCGGTTCGCTCGAAATCGATTCCAGCCCCGCCGGCACCACCGTCCGTGCCAAGATTCTTTTCTCGGCTCCTGTTCTCAAGGATTCCACTTATGGCGCAACTCTCCATTCTGATCGCGGATGATCACGCTGTCGTCCGGGCCGGCCTCCGTACGCTCCTTGAGTCGCGTTCCAATTGGCAAGTCTGCGCCGAAGCCGCCGACGGCCGCGACGCCGTCGAAAAAGCCGTCAAGCACAAGCCGCATATCGCCATCCTCGACATTGGCATGCCTCTGCTCAACGGCGTCGAAGCCACCCGCCACATTCGCAAAGCCTCGCCTTCCACGGAAATTCTCATCCTCACCATGCACGAGTCCGACGACCTCGTCCAACAGGTCGTCGAAGCCGGGGCTCGCGGCTACATTCTCAAAGATGAAGCCGACCGGGCTCTCCTCAACGCCGTCCAGGCCCTCAGCCTGCACAAACCTTTTTTCTCCTCCCGCGTCTCCGAAGCGGCTGTCGCCTCCGACGACAGCGCCAAATCCTCTCGCTCTCGCCTCACCCCGCGCGAACGCGAAATCCTCCAACTCCTCGCCGAAGGCAAAAGCAACAAGGACGTAGCTAACCTCCTCAACATCAGCGTCAACACAGCCGAAGCTCACCGCGCCAACATCATGCTCAAGCTCGGCTTCCACTCCCTCGCCGAACTAATCATGTACGCCATCCGCAACAACATCATCCAAACCTGATCGCCCCAAACCGCCATGCGACCGCCTCATCCGATGTAGGGGTACGATAAATCGTGCCCTCTTGGGTGCCCGCTCTCCATCAAGTTCGATTCTGCCCATTCGATCCACTTGGCGGGTTATCTCTATTTCTCTGCTCGCCACCTGCTATCCGATCGCTGCTATCTGCTATCCCTCTTACTGATTACCGACTACTGACTACTGACTACCCATAACCGCCTCCTCTAGTGAATATTCACTACGCAATCTTCCCAATACTCTTCTCCCTCCCAGTCCTTCAATATGAATGCGCTGTAACAATTCCATCACGGAGCAGCAATGCCGCACATTGCCCCAATTCGCGTCCTGGTCGCCGACGACTCTCCCACCGCCTTACGCTCGGTTTGCGACTACCTGGATTTCGCCGGCGGCCTCGAAGTCGTTTGCACAGCCAGCGACGGCCTCAACGCCGTCCAACTCGTCAACAAGCATCGGCCCGATCTCGCGCTTCTCGATTTCCGCATGCCGCGACTCAACGGCCTGCAAGCGGCGAAGGAGCTTCGCCGTGCGCATCCCGGCCTGCGCCTCATCATCTATTCGGAAATTCAGGGCACCACTCTCGAGGAAGAGTGCCTCAATCACGGCGCGGACGGTTACGTTTCCAAAGGCCGCCTGCCCGACGGCCTGCTCCATGAGATTCGTCGCCTGTTCCCGGATTCCGTTTTGTAGCGGCGACCTTCAGGCTTGCCCTGACGAAGGAACGGGTCGCCCAGTTGTAGCGGCCGCCTCTTGCCCTGAGCGTAGCGAAGAGTCTGAGGCGCGCACTTTGCGCCCCGGATGCTTCTACGGGGCGGGCGTCTTTTCCGGTGTTCTTGGTTTGTATCAGCAAGCTGGATCCAACCACCAGCGTCTTCAAGTAGTCACGCAAGCCGTCGCGCCAGCGGCTTGATCTTAAGTTAGGAGCGTTTAGCAAGACCGATGTCCACCTCTGGTTCTCAAATTCTATTCCTGGGCGAACTGCCCTTCTGGCTCAAGATCTGCCAGTCCATTCTGGAAGCCCCGGCTTCCTCGTTTCAGTTTTCCCGCGCCCATTCTCTCAACGACGCGGTCCGCCGCCTTACTGCCGAACAGTGGCAGGCTCTTCTCCTCGATCTCAGCCATCCGTCCGCTCAGGAGCTTCTCGCCGCCCGGAAGCTCCATGACGGACTGGATGCCATTCCCGTCGTGGCCTTGCTGCCCATCTCCGACCCGCAATTCCAGGCGGCCGCTGCTCAGGCGGGCGCCGCCTCTTCGCTCGTTCTCGCCGATCTCAATGTTGCCTCTTTGCAGCACGCTCTTGTAACTGCCATCAACACCGAAACTCTTCGCAATTCACCCAGAAAGGTAAGCCCGATGTCTTTTCCGTTCGACCAGAATTCCGCCGACCGTCTTCCCGTCAACAAACTCGACGCCATCTCCCATGCCGTCAGCAATCTGCTCTGCGTCATCAACGCCAACGCCGACATCCTCTCCGACCAGCTCGACGCCACTCACAATGCCTCCCGCAGCCTCGCCCAAATCAAAAAAGCCACCAAAAACGCCTCCGACCTGATCCGTCTCCTCAAAACCCCCTGACCCTTTCGCCACCGCAACTGTAGGGGCACGATAAATCGTGCCCTCTTGGGTTTTCTCCTCTCTTCTCCCCTCATCCTCTGCGAATCTCAGCTTGCCCTGAGTGAATTGCCGAAGGGCGGACTCTGCGCCTCTGCGTTATCTTTCTCTTCCTCCCCTTTTGACTTCCCTTCCACTCCTCCTCTACTCTCCCCACGTCTTGTCATCCTGAGCGCATCCGACAGGGTCCGCTGCTTGGACTCCGGTGGCTTTTACCGGAGATGCGCGACGGACCTCAACTGCAGCAATCACGCGGAAACACGG
>DASYXF010000115.1:0-65200 GCA_035935335.1 Candidatus Acidiferrum sp. | reverse complement strand
CGCCATAGATCTTTTCGAAAAGGCCGACTGGACCACCAAGCTCCTCGGCGCCGACGTGAAAGGCCGCTACGCCGACCTGAAACGCGCGTCTGCCGATCGTTGCCCGCGCGCCCTCGGCACCTTCGTCAAAGCTCCCGAAGTCCAATACCACCACGAGGTCTACAACCAGTTTCTCTGGAACCTCTTCTAGAACCAATTTTTTCTCGGGATTTTTGTAGGGCCCGCCTTCCGCGGTGGGCCGCTCTTCGATTGCACGGAAAACTTCCAGGCGTGTCATCCCGAACCCGCGCCGTCAGCGGGTGAGGGATCTGCTTTCTCTTCTTTATGAACTCTTTGGGTACTCTGTGTCCTCTGTGTTAAATCTTCCTCTTACTCCCCCGACGAATTCGGATCAAACCCCACCGATATCTCGATACTCTCCTCTTTCTCCGACGCCACAAACACCCACTGCTTCACAGCTTTCACCGCGCAATCCGCCAAGATCGGATTCCCGCCCTGCACCTGCGCGTCCTTCACCGTGCCGTTTGGATTCACCAGCACCCGCAACTTGACCGTTCCGCCAATCCCTCTCCGCTTCAGCACCGAAGGGTACTGCGCCGCCACCGTCTTCAACACTTTCCGGCTGGAGGTTACTTCTTGCGCCACGCTGAGCCCCGCGCTCGCCGCCACGATCGCTGCCCCCGCCAGCAGGCGCCAAATCCTCTTGGTATTGTTTCCCATAGAATTTCGACCTTCCCCACTTTGCCGGGCAGGCGGTGCCCGGCATACCTCAAGATAGTGTCGAAAACGTGCAAGCCCGCTTCCACGGGCCAGGCTAATTTCCTTGTCCTCACCAGAATGTAACTACCCCTAATCCCTTGATATAAAACCTGTTACAGCTTTTCAGAAACCCTTTGTTCCAGGCCCCGTGAACTGCCCTAGTGCCTTTCCACATTATCTCCAAAACCGTCTCACCCCTGAGATTCCTTTCTTACTATTTGCGACTACGCTTCGCTTGGGTGTTCTCTTCGGTCGCCTGGCCCGCCACCCCTCCTCCTTTACTTCCCGTACCAATTCCAGCAGCCCGCGCATCCATTTTCAGCAGCAGCAAGTCCACAACTTCCATCGAGGTGACTCCTAAATGATCGCCATGACTCCCGAGCAAGCCGCGTTTCTCCTGCAATACCAACTTCCGTCCGTCAAGAACGAGTACCGCACCACCAGCGCCATCATCGCCGCCATCCCCACTTCCAACGCCGACTATCGCCCCGACCCGCAAGCCCGCAGCGCCGCCGAAATCGCCTGGCACATCGTCGCCACCGAACACCGCTTCCACAACGCCGTCCTCACCGGTGCCTTCGACTTCAACAACATCCCCCGCCCCGAAAGCGGCATCACCCGCGAAAACATCCTCAAGTTCTACGCCGACTCCTTCGCCAAAAATTTCGACAACCTCACCCGCCTCACTCCCGAGCAAGCCACCAAAATCATCGACTTCCGCGGCATGTTCCAGCTTCCCGCCGTCGCCTATCTCGATTTCGCCATCAAGCACACCGTCCACCATCGCGGACAGCTCTCTACCTATTTGCGCGCCATGGGCGGCAAAGTCCCTGCCATCTATGGAGAAAGTTACGATTCCGCCGAAGCCAAAAAATCCGCCGCGGCCAATTGATCTCGTTCAGCTGCGCGCCCGCTTCCCCGCCACGGGCAAAAACGCCACCCCGCACCGGAACATTTTTTGTCCCGGCAATTCGGAAATATTCACCACGCGCGCCGGCACATAAATCGCCGGCGCGTTCGGCGATTCCAGCGAAAACGGAACCGCAATGGTCACTTCCGTCGAAATCGCATAAGCATTCCTGGTCTTGAATCCCAGCCCGCCGCGCGACATATCAATGCAGGTCACCACATCTTTTCCAAACGCGTCGCTCTGCACGCATGCAAAGTAGTTCACCTTCGCCCGCACTCGCGCGCGTCGATCTTCCACTGCCGTCGCTGTAGCAATCGCTGGAACCCGCGCTTCATTTTTTCTCTTCACTTCCGCGTGCTCATCGGCGTGTGTTTCGCTTTGCTCCGCTTGCGGCTCCAGGCTTGGCATCGCACGCGGTTCCATGTACCCCGCGAACGGATGCGCAACGCTCTCTTCCTCCTCTAATTCCAATCCAGCGTGCTCCACGATAACTGCTTCTCTCCGCGGGGCTTCGAGCTTCCTTCCGACTTCAGGCGCAACCGTTTGTGGAACATCGCCTCCTTCCCGGCGCTTCCACACCGTCGCAAATCCACATTCCGTGCAGTAGCGCACCAGACCGCCATGAATCGCGCACACGTCGAACTCGTAATCGCCGTTCAGGAGCGTCACCGTTTCGCCGCAACTCCCGCATGCCAGCACCAGTTCCAGCGGCCGCTCCGCCGGAGAAGGCGGCGGCGGAAAATCCATCCCCCAGAAATCAAGGTCGTCGTCCAGAAACGCGACTCCGTATGTGTGATGGCCGTCTTCCGAGCCGATCTCTCCCACGACGCGAATCTCGGCTTCCCGATTCGTTTCCGCCGAGCGCAGGATTATTTCCTGCTCGGCAAGCAATTTGTGGTTGGAAATGATTCCCGCACCGTGCAGGCTCAGCACCACCGTGTGCGTTTCTTCCGAAAACACCCGTCCCTCTGCGTCGCTGCCAATCAGGAGGATCGGTACAGACTTGAACAGGCGCCCGCTGCGGCGCATTTTTTTCGACGTCATCCTGGCTTCCTGGGGAAGGGGCCAAGAGATAACGCGTTCAGAATACCGGAAAGTCGGCGGGGCGGCGCGGAATTTGCGAGGCTGTTGCGAAACCAAAACAAAATTTCACGAAGAGAAACGCTGTTTCAATTGGGAACATTTCCAGCATAATTTATCGCGGCAGGCCAACTCCTTCGGGGCATCCCCGCAAATGCCAAAAAAGAAGCGCCCGATGCACTGCGAACTTTTCGCGCCAACGCCGCGATTGTCCCAGCGTCAGCCCCGTGGCGAGACCACTGAACACCGAATCCACCAGCAAGCGCAGCAAAAGGCCGCAATGGAGCACGATCCGGACCGCCAGGCTGTGATGCTTTGTGAAGTAGGCGTAGCGAGAGCGCCAGTATTCGATGCGCGCCGCAGGGAGATCCTGTTTCGCCGTTTGCCCCTGGTCATGCCACACGCGAACCTGCGGTAGATGCATCGTTGGGAATCCCGCTTGACGCGCGCGCAGGCAGAAATCCGTCTCCTCCAGAAAAAAGAAAAATCGCTTGTCCATACCTCCGAGTTTTTCCCAGATTTTCCGTCGAACCAGAAAGAACGCGCCGATCACGGACTGCACCTCAACGGGTTCGCGATATTCCAGTTCTTTGCCGGGGAACTGTTTCGGCCATAACGCGCGCAGCAGAAATTTATTGAGGAGCTCTGTCTCCAGAGAAGGAAAGTTTGCAATCGAGTTCTGTTTTTTGCCGTCCGGGTAAAACAATTGCCCCCCGGCAATGCCGCAGCTGGGATTCGCGCGCATCCACTCGACCGCCAGCCGAAGCGCATCCGGCGCCAGCCGCGCATCGGAATTCAAGAAAAGAAGAAAGTCTCCCTTCGTTCCGCGTGCTGCCAGATTCACACCGCGCGCGAATCCTACGTTCCGCTCCATCCTTAGGTAGTGGATTTCCGGAAATGCCACGGGCAAGGAGGAGGAAGTCTCGTCCGTTGAGCCGTTATCGAGGACATGAATCTCTTTCGAGAGAGAGTCTGCGGAAGAGATGACCGATTCGATGGCTTCGCGCGTCTGCCGGCAGGTATTGCGTGTCAGTAAGATAACGGAAACGTCCAAACAGTGCGCTCCTCAAACCGTGCAAGAACCGTCGCGCACGCCCTGCCGGCGTAACGCGCCGCCCAAAGTGTATCAGGCGTGAAGCCAGACGGGACAGCAGCTGTGGAGGCACAATGGATGGATCCGGCGGACTGTTCAGAAGCAGCGGAGGCAACAAGGGGGCGAGGCGGCTCACCCCCGATGCCGAGCAGGAGAAAAGTTCAGGCTGCGGCCCCGTTGGTGTGCGGCCGAACGTCGTAACCGTCGCGCTTCAGGTAGCGGTACAAACTGGTGCGGCCAATCCCCAGGATTTGCGCCGCGCGCAACCGGTTGCCGTTGCACATCTGCAGCACTTTCTGGATGTGCACCTTGCGCACTTCCTCGAGAGACAGGGGACGCCAGTCTTCGTCTCCCGCAATGCGCGGGTTGCGGTGCTGCAAATGCTCCGGCAAATCGCTGATGTCGATGAAATCGCCTGTCGCGGTAATGCAAGCCGTCGAAATCACGTTCTCCAGTTCCCGCACATTCCCCGGCCACGGATGCTGCAGCAGGACCGTCTGCGCGCGGCGGGTCAGCCCGGCGATATTTTTGCCGTAAGAATCGTTGTATTTCTTCAGGAAGAACTGCACCAGCAGGGGGATATCTTCCAAGCGCTCCGCCAGGGAAGGAATGCGAATTTGAATTGAGCTTAGGCGGTAAAAGAGATCTTCGCGGAACCGCCCGGAGAGGACCTCCGCGCGCAAATCGCGATTCGTGGCGGCGATGAGCCGCACGTTAACCTGCTTGACCTCCGGAGAGCCTACGCGCTGAATCTCGCGGTTCTGGATTACGCGGAGGAGCTTCGCCTGCATGGGCAGCGAAGTCTCTCCCACTTCATCGAGAAAGACCGTGCCGCCGTTGGCATATTCAAAAAGTCCGGGCCGCGTGTCTGTAGCACCTGTGAAGGCACCGCGCACATGGCCGAAGAGTTGGCTCTCGAGCAGCGTGTCCACCATCGCCGAACAGTTGCAGACTGCCAGCCGCTGCTGGCTCACCGGGCTGATCTGATGAATCGCCCGGGCGACCAACTCTTTCCCCGCTCCCGTTGGCCCCACCAGTAAGACATTCGTGTAATGCCGGGCGACTTTTCGCGTGAAATCGAAAACCTCCAGCATGGCCGGACTTTTCCCGACAATACCGTGGAATTCCAGGTCCTTCAGAAGTTGTTCTTCGAGCGATCGCACCCGCCGCCGCTGGTCGTAGAGCGCCGCAAGGTCATCCAGGGTTCGCTTCAGGCGGACGTGGTCCAAGGGCTTGGGCAGAAAATCCGCTGCGCCCCGCCGGATGGCCTCCAGCGCGCCCTCCAGCGTGTATTGCGCGGTCATAATCATCACATGCACGCCGGGATCACAGCGGAGCGCGCGGTCCAGAAAATCAAAGGGATCCGGATTTTCCAAATGGGTACTGGCGAAGACCACGCGGCAGCGGCCCATGCGGATCAGCCGCAGGGCCTCTTCGGCGTCTGCGGTGGAAACCGGTTCGTAGCCCATATCGGTGATCAAATGCGCGAGCGAATCCCGCTCGTTGGGGTCGTCGTCGAAGATGCAGGGCGTGAGTGAACTCTGTATCGTGGAGATTGCCACGGACTTGTAAGTTGCGTAAGCCATGTCCCACAAAGAGGCAACCGCTGTGCCAAAGAGGTGTTCCACTGATATTCGGACGGAGAACTGATGAAAATGTGGACGAGGGAGTGGGAATTCGTCAGTAAGTGGAACTCTTTCAGTAGCGTGGAAGCGAGGCCGGCGAAATTATCAAGCGAGAGATCCGGGAAGGGAAGTGTGAGAAGAAGCAAAGAACGGCAGGAAATCTCTGCCAAAATGGGCCATTGTCCCGAACTGGATGGGAATCGTTCCTCAATTCACCGTGTAGCTTTCCCGGCTGTGCCGCGGTTGCACTCCATTCAATCGAAACTGGTGGTTGCCTTCCGGGCTGCAGCCGACAAATTCGGCCTCATACGGGATCGGATTGGCACGATGCAGCGCCGTCGGCTGGATCGGCCGCACAAAGATAATGGAGCCCTCGGACAACATGCGCGTCAACGTGACGTGTTTTCCTGCATACTCGTCCCAGCCGAGTTCCGAACGCTCGACGAAGAAAACTTCGTCTTCATCCCAGCCCGATACTTCCACCATGCCGGTCTGCGTCAACGATTGTGTTTCCAGGTTGGCCATTACTCGCCTCCGCAGAGAAAAGAGCAGTTCATCGGCCATCGGCGACAAGGTAAATTCGCAGTTTGCAAGCACTTATATCCAGCGCGCAGGACCACCTGTACAGGGAAGAGACAACGCGTCCCATCGTGGGCCAAACGGAACCTGGATTAGGAAATATTCAGGGAGTTCCTGGGGAAACAGTTTTCTTTGAGGCTCAGAAGAAAAGCCGTGTTGCGAATTCTTCAATGTAGGGAAACACTTCGCGAAACACCAGCATGCCCACCAGCAACCCCGCCATGGCAAAGCTGTTTCCGCGAAGCCAGTCGAGGTATTTCTGCGCCTGCGTTTCACTCATGAAAAGCATGATGCCAGTGCTGCCATCGAGCGGAGGGACCGGCAACAGATTAAACGTTCCCAGCAAGAGGTTCAGAAAAAACACTACCTGCAGAATGATCCCCGCAAAGCTTGCCGCACCGGTAACCGGGTCGCGATGGAAAAGATGCAGCGCCATTCCGCCCCGCAGAGCCGCAACGGCCAGAAGCATTAACGAGAAGTTGGCCGCGGGTCCCGCGAGGGCCATCCAAGCAGAGCGCCGGGGATGCCGCCGCTCCCACAGCGGATCGTAAGGCGCGCTGGCCCAGCCGATCATGCCGCCGCCCGAGGAAAGGAAAAAACTCAAAATCGGGAAGAGAACCATTCCATAGATTGACCGCTGAATGTGCGGAATTGGGTTGAGGCTCAATTGCCCGCCCAGTGCCGCCGTCGAGTCTCCACCGAGTTTCGCCGCCAGCGCGTGCGATGCTTCATGGCAGGTCGTCGAGAACAGAAACACTACATACCAGATGAAACCCATCATCAACATCTGAGGAGTGAGAGCATCCATAGCAATTCAGCCTAGGGTCTCCGCGCACGGAAAGCAAGCCGCTGGGAAAATTCGTGCTTTTCTTCGTTTCTCCTTTTGTGTATCTTTCCTGCAACGCGTGTGTTGGCCGCTTTTCGTAGTTGTGCGGAGGAACTTGGGGCTGAGTCCTCACGTTGATAGCCCGTTCTTCCGCACAACTCACTTTTCCAACTCGATTCCCCTCTCCTGCCGGCGTTCGAGAATCCATACCCGAGGGCACAGTTCGCAAGCAGACAACTATCTCCGCAAGGGCCGCGGCGCTGTTGAAATTTTCATCATTATTTTGTGGGATTTCACATCAGTTTTGGGGTATATCACCCAGGAAACCCTTCGCAAGGGCAGTTGTCCATGACTTGCTCCGCTGAGTATTGTTAAATTAAGTGTTTTATTTGCAGTTAGATACATTGGGGTTGGGGGTGAATTGGGTTGTGCGTCACTTCGGCACAACAGGTGCAACCAAGTACAACGCGTTCGGGATTCTCGGTTCGGCCTATCGCCAGGGGATTTGAACCGGTCCAGCCCCGAAAGTTGCAAGATGGGGCTCGGGAATCACCCGAGCCGCTAAAGCCAGCAGGGAGAAAAGGGATATGACGGTGAAAACTACGAATCGCTCCCACCGAGTAATCTACATGGTCGTCCTGCTCGTGTTTGCCGTTGCGCTGACCACCGCGCTGGTGCTGGCCGCCGAGCGAAGCCCTGAAGGAGCGAAGTCGAGTTCCCTACAGTCAAACGCCGTCCCCGCTCTCGGTGCCGTTTGCCTGTGGGGGAATCATGTGGTCTAAGGGCCTCCTTCGACTGAGAACTACTGGTGTCGTCTGGGGGCTTCTGGCGGTCCTTCTTCTCCTGGTTCTGCCCCTCCGCGCGGATATTCACCCCGTTCCCCTCGACAAAAACACGGACGCGAAGAAGTGTCTGGAGTGCCACGAGGATAAAGCCAAAGGCAAGAATGTCCACACCGCGATTTCCATGGGCTGCCTGAGTTGCCACGAAATCCGGGTGAACAAGGACATCACGCGCGTCAAGCTGCTGACCACCACTCCTTCGTCGCTCTGCTTCACCTGCCACGCCGATAAAAATCCTGCCGACATCAAGGGCGTTGTTCACACTCCGGCGCGTCGCGACTGCTTGAAATGCCACGATCCGCATCAATCCGATAACAAGTTTCAGTTGCTCAAGCCCGCCGAGGGGGGCGCCAAGGAAAATCTCTGCCTGAGCTGCCACAGCATTGGGCTGAACGTTCCGGAGAAGGGCAGCCGGCATGCCGCGCTCGACATGGGCTGCGAAACCTGCCACGTCACGCACAAGACCGGGGAACGCGGCAAGCAGGAGTTTGATTTTCACCTGACCAAAGCAACGCCTGCGCTGTGCATTGATTGCCATGACCCGAAGGATGCGGCGCTGCAGAAAGCCCATCAGAATCAGCCCTTCGGCACGGCAAACTGCGTGCAATGCCACGATCCGCACCAGTCGAATGCTCCGAAGCTGCTGGCGCGTTATACGCATCCTCCTTTTGCCGACAAGCAGTGCGAAGTTTGCCACGCGCCCGCGAAGGATGGAAAAGTTGTGCTGACGCAGCCGGATGCGAAGTCGCTCTGCGTGATGTGCCACGACGAGAAGGCCAAGCAGATTGAAAGCGCCAAGGTGCCGCACCCCGGCGCCCTTGGTGATTGCACGGATTGCCACAATCCGCATGCCAGCAAGTACATCGCGCTGCCGAAGACGAATCCCGTCGAGATCTGCCTCGGTTGCCATTCGGACATCGCCGAGCTAGCGAAGAAGCCCGTGCACCACCAGCCGGCGTTTGTGCAGGGCTGTGGCACCTGTCACCAGCCGCATGGAGGCGAGCGCGCGAAACTCTTGCGGGCGCAGGGAAATGCGCTCTGCCTTGAATGCCATGGACCCGATGCGTCTCCTGTGGAAGACAAAGCCGCTGGCGTTCTGAAGATTTTCAATGGAACGGTGCGCCTGCCGGACGACTACTACAAAAAGAACAGAGTTCCAGTGCTGCCGCTCAAGTACGGAAAGGGCCATCCGATCACGGGACATCCTGTTTCCGATGTAGCCGATCCTTCGGACTTGACCAAGGTCATCCAGAAACTGACCTGCCTGACGTGCCATCAGCCGCACTCCTCGCTGAAACCGAATTTGCTGGTGAATGATCAGGAGAACAACACCAAATTCTGCGCGACGTGCCACAAGGATCTGACCAAGCGTTAATCGGACATGTCAGGAGTGATTTCGATGCGTACAACATGCGGAAACCACAATAGATTGCAACGGAGTTGGCTGGCCTTGGCGATTTTTGCCGCCATGCTCACCGCGTCGCCGCTCTCCTTGCGGGCGGATCAGAAAAAAAAGAAGGGCGACGACAAGGCCGAAACAGAAGCTAAAATCAAGGCCATAGACTACTCCTACATTGTGTGGCCCAATCCCCCGGCTGTCGCGCGCATCAAATACGTCAATTGGTATTCCTCGGACAAGGCTGTCCGCGACGTGAAAGGAAACAAGGCCAAAAAATCGGCCTGGATGGACCGTCTGGCGGGCACACAATCGAACGAAGAAGTTTTCAAGCGGCCTTTTGAACTTCTTCAGCCCTATGGCCTCGCAATCGACTCCAAAGGCCTGCTCTATGTTGCCGACCAGAAAGTGGGCGCCATTTTTATTTTCAATACGGAGACTCGGGATGTGGATCTGATCAAGAATTCAGTCCATGCTCATTTTGTCCGCATTATCGGCCTGGCCATGGACGACAATGACCGGTTGTTTGTTTCGGATCCTGGTCTGCGCCACGTCATCGTGTTCAACAAGGATCACAAAGCGGAAGACGTCATTACCGATGGCATGGCAGACCCCGGGGGGCTGGCGATAGATACGCAGAATCGCTTGCTTTACGTAGCGGATATCGAACTGGATCAGGTCCTTGTCTATGACGCCGATACTTTGAAACTTCTCCGCAAGATCGGCACCACGGGCCACAAGCACGAGCTGACAACGCCCGGCGATTTTTCCAAACCAACCGGGGTGGCCGTGGATGCCGAAGGCAACCTCTACGTCGCAGACACGATGAACAATCGAATTGAAATCTTCGACGCCGACGGGCAGTTCGTCAGCACGTTTGGCAAGGCCGGCGACGGTCCCGGATATTTTGCAAGGCCCAAGGGCGTGGCCATGGATAGCGACGGGCACATCTGGGTTGCAGACGGCGTGCAAGACCGCGTTCAAGTGTTCAATAAAGAGGGCCAGCTTCTGATCTCTCTGGGTGGGCACGGGCTTCTCCCTGGCCAGTTCCAGGGGTTGGTGGGCATCGCCATCGACAAGAAGAATCGCGTATTCACTACCGAAATTTTCCCTGGACGCGCCCAGCAGTTTCAATATGTCTCCGACGCCGAAGCGGACAAAGAACGCGAAAAGCGAGCAGCCGATCGCGCCGCCAAGCTGAATGCCGGAAAGAACGCAGCAGAAGCGCCAGCCGCTGCACCTGCGAAGCCCTGAGCAACTCGGGGCTCGCCTCATCTTTGTATCGAGCTTTGATCGTTAAGTCAGATCTCTCGGGCTTCATCCGATCCGAAAAATTTCGCCTGCACTAGTTCTCCCCATTTAGCAGTTATTCCCCGACGACTCGATGGAAAATCGAAGATGTTCCAATTTGAATAGGTGTGTGTTCGAACCGTGCTTTCGCTCGTAGGCAAAATCATCGATCACTCATCCGCGAAATCCTCGAAGAAAAACAATCTGTGCTCTCTGAACATCCCCATGTGACGGCTAACACGCTTATTTTTTATGCACTTCCGTGTGTGACTTCGCATCACAAGTGCGTCATTTCACTCAAAAATCGGGTTTGGGGCGGCAATGGCGGTGCGGAGGCCGTTTTGCGCTCTCTCTGTATCTGTAACATAAGTAAGATGTTGCTACGGAACTGAGGAATTTTTCATTCTGTACCGGTTCGGCATACCGGATGCACTTTGGGACAACGCCAGCCGGCCACGCTCCAGGCCAAGGCCAAACGAAGTGGAAGTTACGGGTAGAGATACCTACGGAGGAATTTGATTTTATGAAAAAGATGCTTTTAGTAGCGATTTTCGCACTGGCCAGCGCCGGATTGGCGATGGGTCAGAACTGGTCGTCCAGCGTCGATGTTCTCGGCGCACACAACAATAACGGCCGCGGCTGCGCGGGCTGTCACCAGCCACATAGCGGGTCGCGTGGTTCGGGCCAAAAGGGAACGGCGGATTCCGGCAGCTATGCATTGTGGGGACAAGACGCCAGCCCCTTGTACGGCGCTTCGGTTCAGTTCGGTGATGGCGGGAGCTTCGTCGAAGTTCTGCCCACCACGATCACCGGCGGCGGCGACGAAGTTGGCGGCATTCTCCTCTGCCTCAGCTGCCACGACGGCAACCTCACTCCCACGAACATGATGGCCAAGCAGTCCTATGAACAGAGAATCGGTCTCTTGACGAACACCGCATATGGCAGCCAGCCCATTCCGACTTTGCTCGGTAATGACGGAAGTGGCGCCGGAAACTACCAGAACGACCACCCAGTAGGACAAATGGCCACAGTTCGTGCAGGCAACGGCCTTGTCAATACAGCTGGCGTTCTCACCGTGACGCCTGGCAGCGCTTATGCTCAGTTCGTGGCCAACTACGGCTGGCCTTCACTCGCTCCGGGTGCTTGGGGACCACAGACCGGGACGACTGCTGCGGGGCAGCCCTACATTACCTGCACCACCTGCCACAACCAGCACGTCATGACCGTGTACGCATCGCGCGCACCCAAGGGAACCAACACTGGCAGCCCAATCGCAGGCGATGGCGGCGGAAAGTTCTACGCCACCTACTTCTTCGTGAATGGCCCCTACAACCCGAATATCACGCCTGACCCGACCGGCAAGACGGCGCCTTCAACGACACAGTTCTGCCGCCAGTGCCACTTCGGCGAAGCGAACGAAGCCAACAACACCAACGGCATCACCACGCAATTCCAGTAGAAAGTGGCAATGTGGGGGAGAGAGGAAACTCTCTCCCCTTTTTTTCATAAAGACAGTGCACACGCACGGAGGATCTCATGAAGTATCTGGTAGTTTTCGCTCTACTACTAGGAGCAGCAGCAAATGCACACGCCCAGGTTTCATCCCACGCTCCCACGGGAGCAGCAAAGCCCCCCACACCCGCAGCACCCACCGATTCAGCGTTCCAGGTCAGCGACAAGCCCGTAGCCCGCGTCAACGGAGCAACCTTGACCGACCGCGACCTGCTCCGCGAAATGCTGCAGATCTTCCCTTACGCCAACACCCACGGCGGATTTCCCAAAGCGCAGGAAGCGTCCATCCGGCAGGGCGCCCTGCAAATGATTATTTTCGAAGAACTCGTTTACCAGGAAGCACAACGCCGCAAATTGACTGTCCCGTCAGAGCAAGTAAAAAAAGCGCTGGCCGAATTCAAGAAGCAGTTCCACTCGACGCAAGAATATCAGCAGTATTTGAAGGTAGAAATGGGCAGCTCCGAGCAAAATGTGGTGAACAAGATCAAGCGCTCGCTGCTGATCGAGCAGGTGCTGAAGCTGGAAGTGGAGAACAAGTCAGTGGTCACCCTAGCTGAAGCTCGGGCCAATTACGACAAGAACCCGGCTAAGTTTCAGGTTCCAGAGACCTTCGCCTTCCAATCCATTTCCGTGCTGCCGCCGCAGAAGCCAACCGCCGACCAAAAACAGGAAGCTCTGAAGCGGGCGAACGAGGAATTGAAACAAGCCAAGGCCACCAAGACCTTTCAAGAGTTCGGCTTGTTGGCGGAAAAAGTTTCCGAGGACGATTTCCGCGTCAACATGGGCGACCACAAGGCCGTTGAAAAAGACAAACTACCACCTCAGGTTGTGAAGGCACTGCTGGCGATGAAGCCCGGGCAGGTTAGCGACGTGATTCAGATCGAGCAAGCCTACACCATCATTCGCCTGAACGCACACACTCCAGCGGGCAAGAAGTCCTTCGAGCAAGTGAAGTCAGAACTTCGCACCGACCTGCAGAAGAGCAAGTACGAACAACTCCGTGTTGCCCTCGACAAACGGTTGCGCGCCAACGCCAAGGTGGAAGTGCTCTAGGGGAGGCTGTGCCATGAATCCCCTCTTGTCTTCGATCTGCGCGAAAAACAGATCCCTCGCATTCGCTTGGGATGACAATTCGGCCAACCCTGCGGCACTGGAACACCATGCGAAGCGAGATGCAGTTGGTGCTGAGGAATTCAGCACTCTGTACTGGGTGAGATGTCGCAGGGAGAGTGAGGATACCGCACAAGCCGAGGCCGAGTCTGTAGGTAAGTCCATAGGAATGATTAAGTTACAAAAGACCTGTGACGAGTTCACTTGGCATCGGGTGTGCAATCACAATCAGTGGATTGTGCCAATTCGAGGCACACGTCCGATACCGGTACAGAGAGGCCACGAGGAGTGAAACGGATCGGCCAATACGCAACTCTCTTTCTGCTCTTCTTTGTTGGGCAGCCTGGACAGGTAGCTCGCGCGCAAGCTCAGATCGGCGACGATCTTCGCATGAACCTCAACGGAACTCTGACGGCAGGCTATACGGGAAATTATGGCGATCAGGTCCAGTCGAATCACGCCTTGAGTTATGGCGGGGACGCCGCCCTCAGTGGTTCATTCTATGACCCCAATTTCTTGAATTTCACCATCAATCCCTATTACAACAGGTCCAAAGCAGACTCCAATTACCAGTCCCTCACCGACAGCAGTGGATTGATCGCCAGCGCGAATTTCTTTTCTGGTAGCCGCTTCCCGGGCTATGCAAGCTACAACTACACGCGGAACAGCACTGGAACTCTCGGCCTGACTGGTAGTCCGAATTTTACGACCATAGGCTCTGGTCAAGGATTTGGGATCGGGTGGAGCGCGTTGATCCCAGATTGGCCGACTTTTTCCGCCAGCTACTCACAGGGATCTGGAAGCGGGACACTGTTCGGCACGAATGAGGAGTCCAATTCCTCGACCCGCACCCTTAATCTGAGGTCCTCCTATCAATTAGCAGGCTGGCGTCTGAGCGCCCTCTACTCTCATCTTAGTGTCGACTCAAATTTTCCCACTTTTCTAAGCGGAGAGCTGGGCAACAACTTCTCCAATTCCCGCGGCAATAGTTACGGCATCAATGGTATCCACAATCTTCCTTGGCACGGCTCGATTGCGCTGAGCTTCAATCACTCAAGTTACTCCGGAGATTTTGGTTCTTCGTTCGAGCAAAGGACCGGCGCAACTGACTACACAACGAACACCGAGACCGCCAACGTCAGCTTTCACCCCACATTGAAACTGGGCTTTTTTGTAAATCAATCCTTGACTGACAATCTGAATGGCTTCCTGTATCAGAACATTATCAATAGCGGTGCCGGAGTGCCCCTAGTCCAGATTGATTCCCACTCCAATTCTTCAAACCTAAGCACTGGGGCAAGCTATAACTTCACAAAGAATTTATACGGCCAAGCGCAGATTACCTACTTCGATCAATCCTACTTCGGGCAGCATTACAGCGGAAGTTACCTGACGGGTACAGTTGGCTATGGCAAGCGCATCCTCAACACGTTCACAGTGTCCGCATCGGTGATCGAGAGCAGCAACAAGTTTGCGAATAACTCCTTGGGTTTCATCGGAAACTTGAATGGGTTTCACCGCCTTGGACTATGGGAGCTATCGGGCGGCCTAAGTTACGCCCAGAATGTGCAAACCTTACTGGTTACCTACACAACCTCCTATTATAACTACAATCTAAACTTGCACCGCCGCTTGGGAAAAGGGATGCAGTGGACAGCAGCCGTCAACGGAAATCGAAGCGGGTTCTCTCAGGTAGCCGGCTCATCGAACAGCAGTGAGGGCTTTTCGACAAGCCTTTCGATGCGGCGGCTTAATTTTAACGCGAACTACATTCAAGCCCGGGGCCAGTCGGTCCTTACCAGCACGGGAATTCAGCCAATACCGCCAACCCCAGGTCTGCCGCCCGAAGGCATTATCGTCTACAATGGCAAAAGTTATGGGGGTGGAGTCGCGATGACGCCCATCCCGCGGCTGACCATCTCAGGAAACTACTCGCACGCCATGAGCGACACACTCAGCAGCACTGCCTTGTCCAACAACCACACCGATATCTTTTATTCGCAGATGCAATACCGGCTGAGAAAGATCAGCGTGCTGGCCGGGTATACGAAATTCACGCAGGGCATCAGCGCGGCAGGCACTCCGCCAGGGAGCCAATACTCGTTTTTCGTCGGAGTGACCCGATGGTTCAACTTCTTCTGATCCGGTCAACTCGATCAGCGCTTCGCTGGAGCGTTCTCGCCAGTCTGCTCGTGGGGACACTTTTTGCGCCCCCTGTTCACGCTGCCCCTGACAAGAAGAAAGAGCCTCCCAAAATTGAAATTCCAGACCTGCTGATGGATGGTGGGCGCAAGCTGTCTTACGAGCGCGCTTTCAGCGGAGAGCGCGAAGTGAAACCGAAGCGCGGCTTCTGGACGAAGGTCGTTGATGTGGCCATTGGCTCGCCCGATTTTAAGAGCATGGTGCGGCCGTACAGTATCGCCACCGATTCGAAGGGCCGCATCATCGTTACCGACCCCGGCGCACACGGCGTCCACATCTTCGATTTCAACAAAGAGAAATACAAATTCCTTTCGCGCAAAGACACGGACAAAAATCCTCTCGTCTCGCCCCAATGCGTCGCCGTGGATGCCGAGGACAAAATCTACGTCACCGACTCCGAAGCAGGAAAAATCTTCGTGTTCGATCCCAACGGAAAATTCGAGCGGACTATCGGCAGCCTGAAATACGGCGAAGGCTACTTCAAGCGTCCCACGGGCATCGCGGTCGATTCTGCCGCACAGCGCATCTACGTCAGCGACACGCTGCGCAATCAGATCTTCCTGATGGACATGCAGGGCAGCGTTTTGAAGCGCATCGGGAAGCCAGGCACGGGTGACGGCGAATTTAATTTCCCCACGGAACTCCGGCTTGATGGGAACAACCTCGCCGTCGTGGACGCGATGAACTTCCGTGTCCAGGTGCTCGACAAGACCGGCGAGTTTCAATATGCGATCGGCAAAATTGGCGACGATGTCGGCGCGATGTTTCGCCCCAAGGGCATTGCCTTTGACTCGGAAGGCCATCTCTACATCGTTGACGGGCAGTGGAGCGTGGTGCAGGTCTTCAACCGCGAAGGCCAGCTCCTCTACTATTTTGGGCAGCTTGGCAGCGGACCCGGCGCGTTTCAATTGCCGACAGGATTGCGGATCGACGCGCAGGACCGCATCTACGTGGTCGATTCGTTCAACAAGCGGGTGCAGATCTTTCACTATTACGGCAGTGGCGCGGCGGCGGGGAGAAAGCCGTGAAACGCGCGCTCTCCATTTGCGGCTCGATGGTTTTGCTCTTGATCGCGGTGCCCGCAAAAGCCCAGACGCCGCCCCCGATTCAGGCGGACACCCTTGGTATGCACAACATGTCCGCGGGAAGCGGTTCGTCGGTGACGACGCAGGGCAGCCTGGGTTGCACGTTTTGCCATGCGCCGCACAGCGGCGTGGGGGGCAATACGCCTTTGTGGAACCAAACACTGTCCAGCCAAACGTACACGCCCTACACCAGCACCACCTACAAGCAGCAGGGAAGTGCCCAGCCGATTCTCGGAAAATCCACCAGCCTCTGCCTGAGTTGCCACGATGGGACAGTTGCCGTCGGCCAGACGGCGGCATACGGAAAAATTCCCGTTACCGGCTCCATGAACAACATGGACGTGTTCGGCACGAACCTTGGCGGCTCGCACCCCTTCAGCCTGGTACTGCCGATTAAGGATGCTCCAGACTTGGCCGCTTCGATCGTGGCGCAAGGAGTTACGGCGGACCCCACGCAGGCGGTGAAGCTTGTCGGGGGCAACGTCGAATGCATCAGTTGCCACAATGCGCACGTGCAGGGCATTGACACCGTGGCGCAGAACTTTCTGGTGCGCGACAGTTCGAACGGGCAGATGTGCCTGGCCTGCCATGATCCGAATCGCGTCGTCACCGGCCAGACCAATCCCCTCGCCGGGTGGACCGCCAGCATCCATGCTGTCTCCACGAACCAGGTGGCCGGCACCGCGAATGTCGGGTCCTACCCGACCGTCGCAACGAACGCCTGCACCTCCTGCCACATGGAGCACAACGCCAGCGGACCTGCGCGATTGCTACGCCCGGCTACACCCGCTGCACCCGGCATTGATCCCGGCACGCAGGACTGCATAACTTGCCACAGCGGTCCGGGAAATATTTCTCCCGCAGCCCCGAATGTGTACGCTGAATTTGCAAAAATCTCACACTTGTTGCCTGCGGGCACGAATGGCCACGACGCTGCGGAACCCGCGGTCCTGAACAACAATCGCCACGCTACCTGTGTCGATTGCCACAGCCCGCACACGGGCAACGCACTCAGTCTCTTCTCCGCGCCACCGGCGATTCGTCCACCGCAGGCCGGGGCCACAGGTGTGAGCGGTATTGATGGCATCACCGTTCTTACTCCCGCGGTAAATCAATACGAAACCTGCTTTCGCTGCCACGGCACCAGCGTGGGGAAACAAGTGCTGATCAAGTATGGATACCTGCCGTCGCGACTGGTCTTTTCTGGCGACGCGCTAAATCTGGTGCCGCAATTCAGCCCCAGTTCGACTTCCAGCCATCCGGTGACGCATGATCGCAGCAGCCCGCTGCCGCAACCCAGTTTGCTGGCGAATATGTTGAATCAGAACGGCACGGCTTCGGCGCGTCTTGTGGGGATGCGGATCTTCTGCACAGATTGTCACGCCAGCGACGACAATCGTGAATTTGGAGGGGCTGGACCGGTGGGCCCGCACGGTTCGATCTACCCGCACATCCTTGAGCGCAATTATCAGTTCAGTCAGGCGGCCGTTCCCGGTGGAACCGTGAACAACACGTATCCCACGCCGGACCTGAGTCCTCAGGGGCCGTATGCGCTCTGTGCAAAGTGCCACGACTTGAACAACATTATTTCTAACGCCAGTTGGACGCAGCACAGCCGCCACGTTTCGAATGACGGATTTTCCTGCTCCGTCTGCCACACGGCCCATGGCATGGGTTCGCTCAGCGCGGGTGTTTCCGGTGAGCGGCTGATCAATTTTGATATCGCGGTGGTCGGCCAGAACCAGACGTCGCCGATTTCGTATAACCGCGCTTCGAACACGTGCACGCTGACGTGCCACAACGCGGCGCATAACGCCGACGGGACGGTTTCCGTGAACGGCGTCGTGCTGCCACAGGCGCTGCCGGTGATCCGCCGGTAGCGAATCAAGCAGCCCACGCAGCTGCGAAGAGAAGAATATGAATTACGAGACCAAAACGGTGCAACCGTCGATCACCCCAGGTGGATTGATGAGTCGCGCGTGGAAGCTTAGGCATTGGTGGCTGCTGCCGCTGGGAGTTCTCCTCCTTTTGCTGGGAGCGATTTATGTGCTGGAGCACTTGTCCTCCGCAGATTCGGAAATGTACCCCACTTCTTCAGGGACCCACGCTTCTGCGCTGCGCTCTTGTTGACCAATGCCCCCCACCAACAAAGAACTGATCCTGGCGGCGTTGGTCTTTCTGGCCATTTTGGTCTTTGGCGAAGTCTCGCTTCGGGTTGCGGGATCGCAATTTGACGCTCAGCTTTACGCTCCCAATCGGAGCCGCGGCTGGGGGTTGCGCCCAGGGGCAAGCGGCATCGTTTCCTCAGAAAACAGACAGTTCGTTCGCATCAATCGCGCTGGGTTCCATGACAAAGAACGGACCTACGAAAAGACCGCCAATACGATTCGCATCGCAGTCCTCGGCAATTCGTGGACAGAAGCGCTGCAGGTGCCGATCGAGAAATCGTACACCTCCGTCCTTCAGCAAAAACTGAATGAAAGTTCGTGTTTTGCAGGAAAGCGCGTCGAAGTTCTAAACTTCGGCGTGGCAGGGTATTCCACAGGGCAGGAACTTCTGACCCTCCAGCAGGAAGTGTGGAACTATCAGCCGGACTTGGTGCTGCTCGCGTTTTATCCGGCGCGCGACATTGCCAACAATGTGCGCGAATTGAATAATGCCACCGACCCGGAGCGCTCGCCTTATTTTATCGAGCGCGATGGCCAGCTCATTCTTGATGATTCCTTCCGTTCGTTGCCGGCGCTTCAGCCGGGACAAATCGCGCTGCAGAATCTCGGCTACCAGGCCAATGAACACATTCGTGTTATGCAGGCCGTCAACGCGCTGCAACGCATCGTCAAGATCCGCATGGCCATGGCGGCGGTCAGGCAGAGGGCGGAAAGCTCCGGAGTCGACAATCTCGAATTCGCCATCTATGCGCCGCCGTCCCTGCCGACCATGCAAACCGCCTGGCATGTAACCGAGCGGCTGATCCTCGCGGTGCGCGACGAAGTTGCGGTCCACGGCGCTCAGTTCCATATTGTAACCCTTGCCACTCGCCCACAAGTGATTCCCGACCCAGCCAAGCGCGAGGAAACAATGCGGCGTCTTGGCGTTGCGGATTTGTCGTATGCGGATCGCCGCATAAAGCAACTGGGAGAGAATGCCGGCATTGCGGTGACCAATCTCGGGCCGCCCCTCGCTGCCTACGCGGAGGGGCATCAGGTCTTTCTCAATGGCTTCAACAAATCGAACTGGGGCGCCGGCCATTGGAATGAAAGCGGCCACCAGCGGGCCGGGGAAGCCATCGCCAGCGATCTGTGCCGGATGCCAGATAGCGAGGCTTTGCCAGCAACACTTTCGAAACGCTGAATCGCGGCCCGGCCGAAGCTTAGAGGAGATATGTCAGGCGGAACCACTAACGCCGATTTTTGCCAAAAACTCCGAAAGCGCCTTATGGCGCAGCCGGAGAAGCCGCTGCTCCGCGTCGCGGTTGCTCCCGATTTCGAGCGCCCCGTTGAATTTGCCGCCGAGGCTTTGCTAGACCGCGCCGAGCAGCTTGCTTCTTCGTTGTCTCTTACCAAAGACCGTTCTGTGGTTCTCGTGCTTTTGCCTCATTCGCCTGAACTTTTTCTACTCCAGCTTGGGCTGGTCCTCAAGGGCCATATCCCCGCGATTCTGGCCTGGCCCACCAGCCGGGTCGATCCCGAGAAGTATCAACGCAACCTCGTTCACCAGTTGAGCCACCTGCCCGCGGATATGCTCGTCACCTTGCCGCTCCTGGCGAAAAACATTGCCGGGAGCTTGCCGTATCCTGTCTGTGGTTTGCCGCTTGCAAATGGCGCCACATTTGAAAAGTGTTTTCCGGCCACGTGCGTAAGCGAGCGACTGGAACGAGGCAATGTTCGACCGCGCGAAGGTTCCCCCGCTCCGGATGCACTGTTTCTGCAGTTTTCCGGAGGTACTACAGGCGCACAAAAAGCAATTGTCGTGACCGCTCCGATGCTTTTTCACCAGTTAAAGCAGTTGGGAGAAGTGCTGAAGTTTTTGGATTCGGACGTCGTTGTCTCGTGGTTGCCGCTTTATCACGACATGGGGCTTATCGCGTGTTATTGGCTGCCGCTTTGGCATGGCGCTGCTTCCGTGCAGATTGCAGCGAACGACTGGGTGATCAATCCAGAGCTTCTGCTCAAACATGCCGCCCGCTACAAGGCCACATTTTGCTGGCTTCCGAATTTTTCGTTTTCCTATCTGGCGCAAAGAAGCGAGCAGATGCAAAAGCATTCGCTCGACAGTGTGCGGGCTTGGGTTAACTGCTCAGAGCCCGTTCGTTGCAAGTCCGTCGCAGAATTTGCCAGCAAGTTCGCCGAGAGCGGAGTAATAAAGGAGTCGCTGCTCGCCTCCTATGCCATGGCGGAGACCGTATTTGCGGTTACACAGTCCGAACCGGGAAGGGAACTCGCAACAGTGCCGCGCAGCCGGGTGCGTCAGGAAAATCACTCCTACAGCGACCTTGCGTTCGACTTAATCGATGATGTGTATGTTTCCTCGGGCAAGCCCCTGCCGGGGACGAAAGTGAAAATCATTGCCGCTGACGGATCGAAATGCCCTGAATTTGTGCCTGGAGAAATTCACGTGCGGACGCAATCGCTTTTTTCCGGCTATTGGGGCGCGGAGGGATTCCAGACTCACTCGCTGAATGCCGGCTGGCACGCGACAGGAGACTTTGGATTCGTTGCCGATGGAGAGCTCTTCGTTATTGGGCGGTTCAAGGATATTGTGATTGTTGGCGGCAATAATATCTTCCCGGAAGATGTGGAAGCCGTGGTCAACTCGGTCCCAGGCATCCATGCCGGCAGGGTCGTAGCGTTTGGGGTGGAGGACAAGGAATTCGGAACCCAGGGCCTTGCTGTCGTTGCCGAGATGAAGGACGAATTCAGCGAAGATGCGGCGGTTCAATTGGAAACAACAATCCGAAAACTCGTTCTGACGGCGATCGGGACCGCTGCGCGATACGTTTCGGTAGTGCCACAAAAATGGATTGTGAAGAGCACTGCTGGGAAAATATCACGGCGTGAGACACGCGAGCGTTTTCTGCGTGAGCGCCTTGCTCCCGGGTCAGAAAGGAGATGACGAAATGCCCGACGGTTCCACGATTCGCACCGCCGCCCGCGAGGCGGCTTCCCAAATCGCCGGCCGCCCCATCAAAGAGGGACAGCGCCTGGTTACCTCCGGCCTGATCGATTCGCTCTCCGTGCTGAAACTTATCGGGTTGCTGGAGAAAACGCTCGGGGTATCGATTCCGCCGGACACCCTGCAACCCGAGGATTTCGACGATGTGGACTTGATTGTGGAGACCGTGGAGCGGGTCGCGAAGCCGCGTGCTTGAACGAGTTGCTCCGGGAATTGCTATCGAATGACATTTAACTCTGTGCCTTATCTTTTTTTCCTGGCCATCGCCGTGGCTGTATTCTGGCTGCTCCCAGCGCGATTTCGCCATGCATTCGTCCTGTTGGCAAGTCTCGGATTCTATGGCTTGTGGGGATTCCTGTTCGTATGGATTCCCTTGCTGGTGGCAGGAATCGTTTATCTGGCCGGACGACAACTTACCGCTAATCCCGCCGGGCAAAAACAATGGACCAGGTTTGGCATAAGCTTCGTTCTCCTCCTGCTGATTGTTTTCAAGTACCGTGGCTTCCTGTTCTCGATTCTTGCCGCACTGGGAGTCAGCACGAGTTTCCACGGGCTGTCCCTCGCAACCTCGATTGCCTTCCCCATGGGGATTTCCTTTTACACATTTGAGGCGATCGCCTACCTGATTGATTTGCGCCAGGGCCGCGTGAAGATGCCAGGTTTGTTCGATCTGTGCCTGTTTTTTCTTTTCTGGCCAAATATTTTGTCGGGGCCAATCGTAAGAGCGCGCGAACTGATGCCACAACTTGTCTTCACCAAACCGTTTGAGCCGCGCTTTTGCTTCGAGGGTCTCGACCGGCTCATCTGGGGCCTAGTGCAGAAAAACGTAATCGCGAACATGCTCGGCATCTGGGTGGATTGGGGGTTCGGTGCCGGCTCGACGGCAATTCCATCGACTCTGGATAGCTGGGGCCTTGCCGTTGCCTTCGGCCTGCAGATTTATTTCGATTTTGCCGCGTACACGAACATGGCGATCGGTGCTGCGCGCCTCATCGGAGTAACTCTGCCGGAAAATTTCCGCCAGCCGTACCATGCCGCCACTCCGCCGGATTTCTGGAACCGCTGGCACATGACGCTCTCCCGCTGGATTCGCGACTACCTCTTTTTCCCGCTAAACGCGAAGTGGGCGGGTGCCTCGGGACCTCTCTACGTGAGCCTTATCGGTGTTATGGCTCTCGTCGGCTTGTGGCACGGTGCAGGCTGGGGTTTTATCCTTTGGGGAGTTCTGCACGGCGCATATCTCGTTGGCTATCGCATCTATGAAAAATGGAGGGCGGGGCGCCCTTCCGTCGTGGCTTCCCGCATCGCCGCTAACGGCTGGCGTGTTCTGACAATGGTGGCGATAACCGCGGCCTGGGTTCCGTTCCGTGCGCCCACTCTTCACAAAGCGGCAACAATCCTATCGTCCATGTTTTACCGTTTCGTCGGCGGCAGAGCCTACGACACCGGATTCTATGTATTTACTGGCGCACTCATTCTCTTCTGCGGGGCTGAACCCTGGCTGTTTCGTAAACTTGGGGAGATGGAGGATCGCGCCGGTGCGGATGGTCCTTCCCCATTCCACATTGTCGTTCGTCCAGTGGCCTATGCTTTTGGCCTACTCTTGTTTCTGGTCTTCGACGAACACAACGGGCAGTTTATCTATTCGCAGTTCTGAGCCGGCATGCAGGTCGGCTGCCGACATTTCCTGGCACGGCTGTCCAACAAACGTCTAAAGGTTATTGGATGCGCGTGCCATCGGGAAGGAAGACGGGGAAATCGTCATTGGGCCGTGCGAGGACAAGCTGCTGTGCCGCAGCGTTACGATCATAATCAAACAGGAAGAATCCAAATTTATAGTGCAACGTGAGATCGCTCGGGTATTGCGCGATGGCCCACTGATAATGCGCGAAGGTGTCTTGCGCGCTCTCCACGGACCCGGCGGCTTGCAGCATCAGATTTTGCAACTGCTCGGCGTGGTTCAATTGTTTCGTGAACGGCGGACGCTGCATGCGAGTCGCCATTTCGGAAGCCACGCGAGCGCGATCGTGCCCGGTGAACGCCAGCAGGCGTTCGCATTCCAACTCCGAGGGAGGCTCTGCGCTTCCTGCGGTGTCGTTTGCCTCGTCCGGCAGAGTCTTCACGACTTGTTCATACACGGAGCGTGCCAAAAGATAGTTGCCGATGGGTGTCAAGTGGACATGGTCGTAGAGCAGTTCGCTGCCAATTACCCCGTTGCGGCTCTCTCTGGCGAATAGCGATTCCGTATCCAAGAGCGTCGCGTCGGGCCCAGACGCTTTGGCAGTGGCACGAATGATCTCGTTGATGCGCGAATCAGCGCGAAAGCGCAGAGTGTCTAGGTCTCGAGCTCGGATGAAATGCTCTTTAGCGGCGGCGAAGTCGCCCAACGCTAAGTCGCATCGCGCCATACGGAATTGCAACTCCGCGTACTGGTCGTCGATCTGCGCCGCCGAAGAGTAGAGTTTCAGCGCTTCCGCAAATGACTGCGCCGCCTCGAGCTCGGCTCCGTGTTGCACCAGCGCCGACCACGACCGCAGGGCGTCCGGGCTTAGCCCCGGCCGATGCAGGGAGCCGAAAGGCGCCGAATCCCGCAGGTTTGTCGCGATAGTACTCAACACTACGTGAGCGCCGGAAGCGCGCGCCACGCCGACCATCCTCTGGAGATTGTTGGCGAAATTCGCGTAAGCGGACTCCATGCGTGGTGACTCGGCGCGTACCTGTTTGTCCAAGAACATTTCCATCCCACGCCATTCCCCGCGCGGCTGGCCGCTTCCCGAAAACAACTGCCCGATACGCGACGAACGGACGAAGATACTCGCGCGAATCACTGGCAAGCTCATGGAAGAAGCCGTTACGACGGCACCGGGCCCGTAGGGCCCGACAACCTCGTTGCTTCCCGCGTAGACGACGTACATGTCTGGTTGATACTTCGACAATTCCCGCGCAAGTAACAGGCTTACGTGCGAATTAATCGCCACCATGCCGGTATTGACGACTTCAAATTTCATTGCTGGGAAACGCTGGCGCAGCATTACTTCCAGGTAGCGGCTGAAGCCGTAGGCGAAATCCGGATCGCCCATGGCTGCCGATTCACCGAGCACAAATATCCGGTAGGTGCCTTTCGGCTTTACAGGATCAATCGAGAAGAATTGCGGCGTCTTGATCATTCCCGGCGGGAAGAAGGGAGCGGCGAAGAACAAGTTGTAGCAGGAAGACGGGCGCCCATGAATCGTGCAGGGCTCCATCAAGTCCGTAGAATAGCCCACGTGGAACAAACGCAAGGCGCCTTCTGTCAGCGCCAGCAAGAGAATCGGCGCAACGATCGCAAAGGCGATGCGCGGCAGCCAAAAGCGCCAGCCTCGCGAAGACTTCTCAGGCAATCTGTTTTTCGTCGTGGCCATAAGCGTCAGCTCACCACTCCTGGTCTGGCATCCCTGTTTCTATAACTCGCCTGGTCTAATACGATCGCCGATTGCCGCCCTCACTGCCGGATTCATGATATGCGGCGTCTTCGTTTATCGACCAGACGTCGTACTTGTTTTCTCCGGCGAGAATGTTGCGCGCAGTAAGTAGCGCCGTCATCATCGCGTGATCCTGATTGTTGTATTTGTGCATGCCGTTGCGCCCGACGAGGTGCAGATTGCGGAACTGGGCCGCAAGTGCGCGGCGAACCACATCCACGTGCCGCTGATAGCCGTCGTCGTATACCGGGTAGGCCTTGGGTTGCCGGATCACGCAACCATCCACCGCGTCGGCCGCGCTGGCGAGCCCAATCTGTTCCAGTTCTTTCGTCCCAAGCTCGATCAGCGCCGCGTCCGGCATTGCCCAAAGCCCGTCGCCTTCAAAGCAGAAATATTCCAGGCCATAACAGCAAAAATTTGGATCCGCTACCATCTCGGGCGACCAGGACTTGTAGTTCTGGAGCCGCCCCATTTTCACATCCGGATCGTGAATATAAATCCAGTTGTCCACAAACCGGTTGCGCTCGCGCACGATCAGCCCGACGATCAGAAAGTCCCTATAGCGAAGGGAATTCCCGGACCGCACCGCGTTTTCCGGAAGCCGCGGCTCAAGTTGAGAGACCAATTGTCGGATCGGCATCGAGGAGATCAAGTGCTCTCCTTGAAATTCTTCCCTCGATCCATCCGCCGTGCGCGCGACAACCGTCCACGAGGAATTCACCGCATCGAAACGGCACGCGTCAACGCTGTGCCCCAGCAGCACTTCACTGCCCAGCGCGCGTACTTTTTCCGCGCAAGTTTCCCACATCATGCCCGGTCCCAATCGCGGGTAGCGGAACCTGTCGATCAGTGTCTTCACCACCTGCGCGCGGTCCTTCCGTTTGCGGTTTGGCAGCAACGCATGTCTGATCGCGCCACTCAATGTCAGCCCCCGGATGCGTTGCGCGGCCCAGTCCGCGGAAATGTCCTTGCAGCTCATGCCCCACACTTTTTCCGTGTAGGTCTTGAAGAAAATCCGGAACAGCCGCTCCCCGAACTCATTCACCACCCAATCTTCAAATGATTTCGGATACCGGATCGGCCAGAGCCGGGCTTTCAAGAAAGACAGAACACACAGCGCGGATTCCCTCACGCCCAGCTGCGAAAGTGCCTCCAAAGGCTTCAGCGGATATGCATAGAATTTCCCGCGGTAGAAAATCTTGGAGGAACGCGGCCGTTCCAGCAGGTCTACGCCGAGAATCTCTGTCCAGAGATCCTCCACCTCCCGCGACTTTGAGAAAAAGCGGTGGCCGCCGATATCGAAGCGATACCCGTGATACTCCAATGTCCGCGCCAGGCCTCCGACGTAACGGGGATCCGCCTCCAGTACCACCACGCGCTGGCCTTGCTTGCTCAACTCGTACGCCGCCGTAAGCCCAGCAGGTCCCGCGCCGACAATCACGGCTTTATTCGCGTGTTCGCTCACCGGATCGCTTTCCCTCCGCCGTAGAGCAGATCAGGAGAAGCCTCCGGGAAAAAGAGAATGTTCAGCGCGGTTGGGCCTGGGCCATCAATTGCAACACCGCTTCCTTGTCGGGGTAGGCTGGGTTTGTTTCTAACAATTTCTTCCAAGCAGCGACGGCTCCAGGTCCATCTTTCTTACCTTGCCACTTTACGATGCCAAGATTGAAAAGGGTATCGGCCTTCTGCGGGTTGTAGGACAAGGCCTTGTTAAATTCCGCAATCGCCGTATCCGCGTTGCCCGTATACCAATATGCCGTTCCAAGGTCAGTCCGCACGGAGGTGTCTGCGGGTTGCAGCTTCAGCGAGCGCTCATAATATTCGATTGCCGCGGGATACTGTTTAGCGTCGTAATAAATATTCCCAAGGTTGGCAAGCAGCCCCGCATTTGCGGGCTCAGCCTTGAGTTGCAGAAGCAGCGGAGCCGCTTGCGTGTCGGCCGCCCCTTTCAGTTGTTGTGGGGAAGGCATCGCGCTCCCCATCCCAAAATTGGCCGGCGCAGGTTGGCCCGGCGCCGGTGCGGCAGCAGTAACGGCTTGCGCAGCGGGAGGTGTGGAGGTTGACCGGCGAACTATCCACCCGCCGGCAATTCCGACCAGCAAGCAAACTCCCGCCAGCACCGACGCCTGCGCCCCAGTCCAGGTTTCCGCAGAGGTTGTTTTCAATGTGTCAGCCACGATACGCGCCCCTTCCCGATTCCCTCGTTCGTTTATTTCTTTGCCGCAATCTTCTGGTTCGCTTCCGCGATCATCTGTTCCACGGTTGCCTTGCGGTCCAGGTCTGGATGGGTCTTCAAAAGCTGCTGCCACGCGGCAATCGCGCCGGGCGCATCATCCTTGCCCTTGAATTTGATCATTCCCAAGTTGAAAAGTGCGTTCACGTCATTTGGGCTGAACTTGAGAGCTTTCTGCAACTCGCTGACCGCGCCGTCGGCGTCACCCTGGTAATAGAGGCTGGAAGCCAGATCCGTTCGCGTGGTCACATTTTTCGGATCGACTTCGAGCGCGCGGTTGTAGTAGTTCGCGGCGTCCTTGAACTGGTGCGTGCTGTTATAAAGCGCGGCCACCTGGACTAACAGTTTGGCGTTCTTCGGGTCGGTCTTCAGTTTTTCCAGCAAAGGCGCGGCTTTCACGTCGGCCATCGCCTTCATCTGCTCCATGGTAGGAACCGGATGCCCTCCGGGAAGCATTCCGGGCTGTGCCAGGGTGGCCGAAGCCCGAACGGGCGCCGCAGGTTTTCTGATCCCGAATACAAAGTAGCCAAGCGCCAGACCAACCACGAGGGTCACCGCGCAAAGCTGATAAACCCGGGAAGACGGCAGTCCGGAAGCCGGCTGCGTCGCTAGAGATTCCGCTGCAGGATTGGTCGCCATTGCTCGATAGCTCCTTACGCCGATTGCCTCGAACAGCGTTTCGCTGTAACGCACTCAAACAAAATAGAATTGCGGGCATCTTAGATTGAGATTCGCCCGCGCGAACATGCCTGAAAACACGCCGATTTTGAGCGGAACCTCAATACCTTATATAAGGTACAGGTTCGGGCGCACAAGCGTCCGCGTCTTTCGTCACAATGATTTGTGATTTCCGTCACACCTCTTTGCAAAGAACGTCAAAACGAGGATGGTACCTGCGGTTCAGGTGGATCAATCTCAGGCAATCGCAGGGAAATCAGGCTTCACCGGCGCTCTCTCCGTGGATTGCGTGCCCCGTGGTATAGTGCGGTAGAGCGAACGCCGTAATGAACCTGCGAAGTGTCAGCAACAGACTCTTTCTTCCCGCCTTCGGGATTCTCTGCCTGGTTGGCTGCGTTTGGGCGGGACGCCTGGAATTTCGAAATACCGATCAACCGATATCGAGCCTTGTGCGGACGGCTGTCGCCCTGGGTTCGACGCAATTTGCCATCGCAGACTTTGACGGCGACCGGAAGCCGGACCTAGCTCTGGTCCGCGTCACGAGTGACGGCTCTCCTACCTCCCAATATTCGGTCGACTTCAACTTCAGTGCCGGTCGCAAACCAGGCATCTACTTTGTTGGCCCGGCCGGCGGCCTGCAAATCTCGCCGCGAGACGTAAACGGGGACAAGTTCGCGGACCTTGTTGTCACTTCACTTCTCGACTCACAATTCGTGGTGATTTTACTGAATGATGGCAAAGGGAACTTCGCCGTTGCCGAACCTTCCGATTATCCGGGCGCTGCGCGGGAGACTGGTTTGCGTCTCGTTGTTCCCGGGGATGCTCCTCGAGGCTTGTTTGCGCTTCAGGCGGGTCGAAGCACGCAGGGAGGGGCGCGCGCCTCCGCGGGTTGGCAGGAACCGTTTGAAATTTCCTCCGTAGGCATGCGGACCGCATCGCTGAAGGTTCGGGCGGAATGGGCATTTCCCAGTGCCGGTCGCGCGCCTCCGCTAGTCTAAACGCCGGACATCTTTCGTTAATCCAAACGCAATAACTTCCCAATGAGGCTCCGGGTATCGTCCAAATTGGCGCGCCACGTGTGTAAGGCCTGGGGAGCGGTGCGGGTGAAGAATGCGGGAGTGGAGTCCATCACGAGGATTTCTGATTTTCAGGTAGAAAAAACGGACGAGGTAGAGCTATGCAACAAATTATCCGGCGTGTGTGCCAGGGTGTCTTGTTTGTGGCGGGATTTGCAAGCGGCGCCCGTGCGCAGAATGCAATGACCTGGGAAGAGGTCCGCGCGCGCTTTGAGGCCAACAATCCCAGGCTGCTGGCGGATAAAGTGAGTATTGATGAAGCAAAGGCCCAGCAGATCACCGCATATCTCCGCCCGAATCCGCAACTGACGCTGGCAGCGGACGGCACGCAAATCGCTTCCGATAAGGGAGTGTGGAGGCCGTTTGCGGGCACCTACGAGACACCAACCATAAGCTATCTGCACGAACGACAGCACAAGCGGGAATTACGGCTGGAGAGCGCCCAGAAAGGGACGCAGATTTCCGAGTCCAATCACGCCGACCTGGAGCGAACTCTGCTGTTCAATCTGCGCGGTGCGTTCGTCGCAACACTACAGGCCAAAGCCGTTCTGCGGCTTGCGAAGGACAATCTTTCTTACTACGACAACCTGCTGGACATCAGCCGGACACGTTACAGCGTCGGAGACATTTCACGAATCGACCTGGACCGCCTGGAACTCCAGAGAGTGCAGTACGAATCGGACGTGCAGTCCGCGGAAGTGAATTTGCGTACCGCGAAAATTCAGCTTCTTACGCTGCTGAATGACCGGACGCCGGTGGACCAATTTGACGTCACCGGCGTGTTCGACTTTGGCGACAAGTTGATGTCCCAGGACGAATTCAGGAAAATCGCCGTGGACACGCGGCCGGATTTGAAAGCGGCGGTCGAAGCGGTGGACAAAGCGCAGACGGATCACAGACTCGCGGTCGCCAACGGCTCAACCGATCCGATCCTGAGCGCCTGGTATACGCACAACTCCTCCAACAACAATCCATTCGCCCTCAATACACTCGGCGTCAGCGTCAGCTTCCCGTTGCGCATCTTCGACCGGAACCAGGGGGAAAAGCTGCGCACGCAGTTGGACATTGACCGCACCGAAAAGCTGACTGGAGCTGCGCAGGCGCTGGTATTCAGCGATGTCGATTCGGCCTATGCGGTGGTGAACGGCAACCTGTCGCTGCTCCAACCGTACAAGGCGAAATATCTACAGCAAGCGGTGCGGGTGCGCGATACGGTCGCCTTTTCGTATCAACACGGAGGGGCGTCGCTGGTGGATTTCCTGAACGCGCAAAGCGAGTACCGCAGCGTGGAACTCAGCTACCTGAATCTGATTGGCTCCTATCTGACAGCGGCCGCCCAACTAAACCTGGCCGTTGGGCGCGAGGTCCTCCAATGAGGCGCGAACCCGGATATCTGATCGCGCCTCTCTTCGCTTGCGCCATGATCCTTGTGGCTTGCGGCGGAAAAGCCGCATCAGGCGACGGCGCGCCGCCTCCGGCAAAAGTGGAGCAGGAAACCGACGTAAGTCTTTTGCAGGTGGAGCATCCGGAACAATTTTCACTAGTGAAGGCCGAGGAGTCGTTGCAGGCTCCTTCGCTTACCGTCACCGGAGTCGTTAGCCCGGACGTCAGCCGCACGGTCCCCGTGATTTCGCTTGCCAGCGGCCGGGTGGTGGAAATTCGCGCGCGCCTGGGCGACGCCGTGCAAAAGGGACAAGTGTTGCTGCGCGTGCAAAGCCCCGACATCGCGGCGGCATTTGCCGATTATCGCAAAGCTGCCGCCGACGAAGTCCTTGTCCGCAAGCAGTTCGAACGCGCGCAGATTCTGTATGACAAGGGCGCCATTTCGCTGAACGATTTTCAAGTTGCTGAAGACGGCGAATCGAAGGCCAAAGTGGATCTGGAAACCGCGCAGGAGCGTTTGCACGTTCTTGGAGTGGATAAGGATCATCCGTCCGCTGTCGTTGAGATCAAGGCTCCCGTCTCCGGGGTCATCACCGATCAGCAGGTGACAAGTGCCTCGGGTGTGCAGGGCCTTGCGGGAGCAAATCCTTTCACAATCTCCGACCTTTCGCACGTGTGGATTCTCTGTGACGTTTACGAAAATGATCTTGCCAACGTGCATGTCGACGAAGCCGTGGAAATTCGGCTCGTCGCGTATCCCGACAAGATACTCACCGGCAAAATCAACAATATCGGCCCGATTCTCGACCCTTCAATCCGAACGGCCAAAGTCCGCGTGGAGGTGGCGAATCCGGGCCGGGTGATGCGCGTGGGGATGTTCGTGAATGCCACTTTCCACGGTCAGAAAAAGCAACGATTTGCTGCTGTGCCCGCCTCCGCGATTTTACATCTGCACGACCGCGATTGGGTCTATGTTCCCGCTGGAGGCAAGAAATTCCGGCGGGTCGAGGTGAAGGCCGGCGACGCGCTGCCCGATAAAATGCAACTGGTGCTCTCCGGCATAGAGCCGGGACAGGAAGTGGTCAGCAGCGCGCTTGTGTTGCAGAACACGGTGGAGCAATAGCGTGGCGACGGCAGAGTCCTCCAGGGGAATTAAATGATCTCAAGGTTAGTCGAATTCGCCCTGAAGAACCGGTTCATGGTCCTGGCGCTAACCGTGTTGCTGCTCATTTGGGGCGCAATTTCTTTTCATAACCTGCCGGTCGAGGCCTATCCGGACGTGGCGAACAACTACGTTCAGGTGATCACACAGTGGCCCGGCCGGGCGGCTGAAGAAGTGGAGCAGCAAGTAACTATCCCAATCGAAATCCAACTCAACGGTTTGCCACACCTGCAGAATCTGCGCTCCGCATCCTTATTCGGCCTTTCCAGCATCACCATGATTTTTGATGACGATTCCGAGAACGACTGGAACCGCCAGAAGGTTCTCGAACGGCTGGCGCTGGTCAGCCTGCCCAACAATCTGCAACCAACCATCGGGCCGGACTACAGCCCCGTAGGCCAGATTTACTGGTACACGCTGAAGAGCACCAATCCGAAATACGATCTGATGGAATTGAAGTCGCTCGAAGACTGGACCCTCGAGAAGCAATTCAAATCCGTGCCTAACATAGTGGATGTAGTGAGCTTCGGGGGAATTACACGCGAATACCAGGTGCGCGTTGATCCCAGCCGGCTGATCGCTTACGGCTTGACGATCGGGCAGGTAGAGCAGCAGTTGGCCAACAACAACGTGAACGCGGGTGGGAGTTTCATCGAATCCGGCTTGCAACAGATCAATGTCCGCGCGGTCGGCTTGATCACCAGCGTGCAGGACATCGAGAACACCGTCGTCAAGGCGCAAAATGGCGCGCCGCTGCGTATCAAAGATATTGGCACGGTCACAGAAGGACCCAGAATCCGCCTCGGGCAAATCGGCAAGGCGTTGCGCCGCGACGATGGGAAAATTGTGGACAACACCGACGTGGTCGAAGGCGTCGTCCTGCTGCGGAAGGGCGCCAACGCCGACACGGTTATCGAAGACATCCACGCCAAAGTGAAAGAGCTGAACGAGCGAATCCTGCCGCCGGGGGTGCAGATTGTCCCGTTCCTCGACCGCAGCGACCTGGTGCATTACACCACGCACACTGTCTTGCACAACCTGACCGAAGGCATCCTGCTCGTTTCGATCGTCCTCTTCTTTTTTCTCGGAAACGTGCGCGGAGCATTTATCGTTGCGCTGACGATTCCGTTCTCTCTGCTTTTCGCCTCCATTTGCCTGGATCTGAACAAGATTCCCGCGAATCTTCTCTCGCTCGGCGCGCTGGACTTCGGCATGGTGGTGGACGGCTCCGTGGTGGTGATCGAAAATATCGTCCGGCATTTCAATCTTCCCGCCAACGCCGGCAAGACTCCGTTCGAGCGCATCCGCGGCGCAGTGTTTGAGGTGCTTCGCCCGGTGTTCTATGCGCGAGCCATCGTCATCACGGCCTACCTGCCTATCTTCACCTTGCAGAGCGTCGAGGGCCGCCTTTTCAAACCTATGGCCTGGACGGTTTCGTTCGCGTTACTCGGTGCGTTGATTTTCTCGATCGCCATTGCCTCCGTGCTGGCCGAAATTGTGTTTGACAAGGGCGTAACCGAGTGGCGCAACCCGGTCATGGACTTTCTCCGGAACAATTACCGGATAACTGTTCGCTGGGCCCTCAAGAATCGGAAAATCACTTTGACCGCCGCTGTCGGCGTGCTGCTTGCTACGGTTTTGCTTCTTGGGAGTGGCATCGTCGGATCCGAATTTCTGCCGCATCTTGACGAAGGCGCCATCTGGGTTCGCGGGACGCTCGCGCCCAGCACCGGGCCCACCGAAGGCACGCGCATCATGAACCAGGCGCGCCTGATCCTTGCTTCCTTCCCGGAAGTAAAGCAGGTGGTTTCGCAGGTAGGCCGCCCCGACGACGGCACCGACACCGCTGGATTTTTTAACACCGAGTATTTCGTCGATCTGAAACCCAAAAACCAGTGGCGCGCCGTCTTTGGAGAAGACAAGGACGATTTGATCGCCGCGATGGACAAGCAACTGAGTCAGATTCCGGGCGTGCTCTGGAATTTTTCACAGCCTATTTCCGACAACATGGAAGAAGCAGTGAGCGGCGTGAAAGGCGAACTGGCCGTGAAGATGTACGGCGATGACCTGAAGCAACTCGAAGCCAAGGGAGATGAGGTAGTGAGCGTTATGCGGACAGTTGCGGGAGTCGAGGACCTGGGACTGTTTCGCGTGCTCGGCCAGCCCAACTTGAATCTGAGCATAGACCGGCAGAAGGCGGCACGCTATGGCATCAACGTTTCTGACGTGCAGGACGCCGTCGAAACCGCGATTGGCGGTAAAGCCGTGACCCAGGTGTTGGAAGGCGAAAAGCGGTATGACATCGTGGTCCGCTACCTGCCGCAATTCCGCGATACGCAGGAAGCGATCGAAAATATCCGCATCCTGGCGCCCGGTGGGGAGCGGGTTTCCCTTGCGCAACTGACTTCCACCCGCGTGGAGGATGGCGCTTCCGAAATCTACCGCGAGGCAAACTCCCGCTATATCGCCATCAAATACAGCATCCGCGGGCGCGACCTGGGGAGCGCCGTGGAGGAAGCGATGAGGAAAGTGCAGCAGCAGGTGAAGTTGCCCACCGGCTATCACATTGACTGGGCCGGGGAATACGAAAGCCAGAAGCGCTCGCAACGCCGCCTGTTGATCGTCTTACCGATCACCATCCTGATCATTTACATCATTCTGTTCACCATGTTTAAGTCGGCCAAATGGGCCGCGCTTACGCTCGCAAACGTTTCCATGGCCCCAATCGGCGGAATCCTCGCGCTGCTTCTTACCGGCACGCACTTCAGCGTTTCAAGCGGCGTCGGATTCCTGGCGCTGTTCGGCGTTTCCGTGCAGGTGGGCGTCATCATGATCGAATACATCAACCACCTGCGGGCGCGCGGCTATTCGATTGAAGACGCGGCGGTTGAGGGCGCGATACTCCGCCTGCGACCGATCATGATGACCATGCTGGTCGCCACGCTGGGGCTGCTGCCTGCGGCGCTTTCACGCGGCATCGGCTCCGATTCGCAACGGCCATTCGCCATCGTGATTGTTGGCGGGCTGCTGGCGGCGCTGTTCATCAGCATTTACCTGCTACCGACGATGTACGCCTGGGTGGCCCGGGACACGGATCAACTGCCCCTGGCGGATGCCGAAACCGAAGAAGCCATCTGAGAAAATAAGCATAGTGCTGTGACGTGCGTCACACCGCCGGACCCGGCCTTGGAACGTTCATATATCACAATGCAACCCGTGGGTTTGGGCTAGCCTAGAACCTACGAATGTTGAGCCCCTTCCCGGGAGTTCCCAGATGAAAAAAGTCATGTCCATCGTCGACGGCAATGAAGCCGCCGCATCGGTTGCTTACCGTCTGAACGAAGTCATTGCTATTTACCCCATCACGCCGTCGTCGCCGATGGGGGAGTGGTCCGATCAATGGAACTCCGAGCATAAGAAAAATATCTGGGGTGCAATTCCCGACGTCATCGAAATGCAGAGCGAAGGCGGTGCCGCGGGAGCGCTGCACGGCGCCCTGCAGGCCGGTGCGCTGGCCACTACGTTTACAGCTTCACAGGGCCTGCTGCTGATGATTCCCAACATGTACAAAATCGCCGGTGAGTTGACGTCCGCGGTGATCCACGTTGCGGCGCGGACGCTGGCTACCCACGCGCTTTCGATTTTCGGCGACCACAGCGATGTGATGGCGGCACGGGCCACGGGCTTTGCAATGCTGGCTTCCAACTCCGTGCAGGAAGCGAGCGATCTGGCCTACATTGCGCAGGCGGCGACACTCGAATCACGGATCCCATTCCTTCATTTTTTCGATGGCTTCCGAACATCGCACGAAGTGGGCATGATCGAACCGCTGAGCGATGAAGATTTGCGGGCCATGGTGGACGACAAATTCATCCGGCAACACCGCGAACGGGCGATGTCTCCCGATCGGCCGGTTCTCCGCGGCACGGCGCAGAACCCGGACGTCTTTTTCCAGGCGCGCGAAGCGTGCAATCCTTTTTACCGGGCGTGCCCGACCATCGTCCAAGAGGTGATGGATCGTTTCGCCAAACGCACCGGCCGCCAATATCGCTTGTTCGATTATTACGGTCCGGCCGATGCGGAGCGGCTGATCATCCTGATGGGCTCAGGCGCCGGAGCGGCAGAGGAGTGCGTGGACGCGCTGCAGAAGAGCGGCGAAAAGGTCGGCTTGCTGAAGGTACGGCTGTTCCGCCCGTTTGCCGCCGACGCGTTTCTTGCCGCGATCCCGAAAACCGTGAAGGCCATTGCTGTGCTCGACCGCACAAAAGAACCCGGCAGCCTTGGTGAACCGCTCTATCAGGACATCCTTAGCGTTTACATGGAGCGGTACGCGGCGAACTCTGCAGCCGGCATGCCGCGGATCATCGGAGGGCGTTATGGACTGTCGTCCAAGGAATTTACGCCTGCGATGGTGAAGGCGGTTTTCGAAGAACTGAAGAAGTCCGCGCCCAAGAATCATTTCACGGTGGGCATCCACGACGACGTGACGCACACCAGCCTCGCGTACGACCCTGAATTCTCGACAGAAGATCCCCGTACCGTGCGCGCGCTCTTCTATGGCCTCGGTTCCGACGGCACGGTCGGCGCGAACAAGAACTCCATCAAAATCATTGGAAAGGGAACCAACAACTACGCGCAAGGCTATTTCGTCTATGATTCGAAGAAAGCCGGCGCGGTCACCGTTTCTCACTTACGGTTTGGTCCCGATCCGATCCGTTCGACGTACCTGATCAGCCGCGCGAATTTCGTGGCCTGCCACCAGTTCCAGTTTCTGGATCGCATCGACGTGCTCACCGCCGCGGAGGAGAAGGCGACGTTCCTCTTGAATTCTCCTTTTGGCGCCGAAGAGATATGGAGTCACATCCCCCGTCAAGTCCAGGAAACGATTCTGAAGAAGAAACTGCGTTTCTACGTGATCGATGCCTATAAAGTCGCGCGCGATGCCGGCATGGGCAGCCGCACCAACACGATTATGCAGACCTGCTTCTTCGCCATCAGCGGTGTTTTGCCGCGCGAAGAAGCGATTGCCGCGATCAAGAAAGCTATTTTCGATACATACGGAAAACGTGGCGACGCCGTTGTGCAGAAGAATTACGCCGCCGTGGATCGGGCTCTCGCGCATTTGAGCGAGGTAAAGATCCCTGATCGCGTGACGGCGCTGTTCGATATGCTCCCCGCGGTTTCGCCGCAGGCGCCGCTCTTCGTTCGCAACGTGCTCGGGACCATCGTCACCGGCAACGGCGATTCGTTGCCCGTCAGCGCTTTGCCCATCGACGGTACTTTCCCTACGGGAACAGCGCGCTGGGAAAAGCGCAACATCGCGAAGGAAATTCCCGTGTGGGACGCGGACCTCTGCATTCAATGCGGAAAATGCGTGCTGGTCTGCCCGCACGCCGTGATTCGAGCCAAAGTTTATGACTCGTCACAGCTGCAACACGCGCCGCTGACGTTCAAGTCCGCAAAACCGCGCTGGCGGGAATTCGAGTCCCTTCGCTATACCTTGCAGGTGGCTCCGGAGGATTGCACAGGGTGCCGCCTTTGCGTCGAGATCTGCCCGGCGAAGAGCAAGAGCGAAGTGAAACACAAAGCCATCAACATGGAAGAGCAAGCCCCGCTCCGCCAGCCGGAAAGCGTCAACTGGAATTTCTTCCTGTCGCTGCCGGAGTTCGACCGGCAGAAGCTTTCGCACACCCAGGTCAAAGATGCGCAACTCCTGGAGCCGCTCTTTGAATTTTCCGGCGCTTGCGCCGGGTGCGGAGAAACTCCCTACATCAAGTTGCTCACCCAACTCTTTGGCGATCGCTTGTTGATCGCCAATGCCACGGGATGCTCCTCCATCTATGGAGGGAATTTGCCGACCACGCCGTACTCCTCGAATGCTTCAGGCCGCGGCCCGTCGTGGTCCAATTCCTTGTTCGAAGACAACGCGGAATTCGGCCTGGGAATGCGGCTTGCCGTGGATCAACAGGCGCAATACGCGCGCGAACTCGTTACTCGGCTCAGCGGGCAACTTGGCGATGAATTTGTGAAGGGCTTGCTGGAAGCCGATCAATCCAAGGAGACCGGCATTGAAGAGCAGCGCAAACGCGTACATGAGTTGAAAAAGAAGTTGGATGGGCTCGCTTCACTGGAAGCGTACGGCCTCCTGCCGATTGCCGACGCGCTGGTGCGCAGGAGCGTCTGGCTGGTGGGTGGAGATGGCTGGGCTTACGACATAGGGTTTGGCGGACTTGACCACGTGCTTGGCTCCGGCCGCAACGTTAACGTCCTCGTGCTGGACACCGAAGTGTATTCCAACACCGGCGGGCAAATGTCCAAGGCTACGCCACGCGCGGCGGTCGCGAAGTTTGCCAGCGGTGGAAAGCATACCGGGAAAAAAGATCTGGCGATGGAGGCGGTCAGTTACGGCTCAGTCTATGTTGCGCGGGTGGCCATGGGCGCGGGCGACACGCACACGGTAAAGGCGTTTCAGGAAGCCGAAGCGCACGACGGCCCGTCGCTGATCATCGCGTACAGCCACTGTATCGCGCATGGCTACGACATGGCTATGGGTCTGGAGCAGCAGAAGAAAGCGGTCCTCTCCGGCTACTGGCCGCTGATGCGTTACAATCCCGCGCTGCGGCTGGAGGGAAAGAACCCGTTCCAGCTCGATTCGAAAGCGCCTAGTATTCCGCTGAAACAATATGCGTATCAGGAGGCGCGCTACACGATGCTGGTTCGCAGCGATCCGGAGGCGGCGCGCGAATTGCTGAAGATCGCGCAAGACGACGTTGAGCGCCAGTGGCGAGTTTACTCCAACCGCGCCGCGATGGCCGGGCGGAGCGAATCGCCGCACATCGCTCCAGTGGAACTGGAAGCCGCGCCTGAACCGGTAAAGAAGGGAGGGGAAGAGGAATGAGCGACCTGCGAACAAAATACCTTGGACTCGATTTCAAATCGCCTTTGCTGGCTTCGGCGTCGCCGCTTTGCGAATCGGTCGACCACATCAAAAAACTGGAAGATCACCAAGTCGCCGGCGTCGTCCTGCCTTCGCTTTTTGAAGAGCAGCTCGAGATCGAAAGCATGAGCGTTGATTACGATCTTGCCCGCGGGACGGAAAGTTTTCCGGAATCGGCCAACTTCTTTCCGGATCTGCAGACCTACAATCTGGGCCCTGACGGCTACCTGGAACTGATCCGGCACGCGAAGGAGAGCGTCGAAATTCCCGTCATCGCCAGTTTGAACGGTATTTCCGACGGAGGCTGGCTGCAATACGCAAAGCTCATGGAGCAAGCTGGGGCGGACGCCATCGAGTTGAACATCTATTCGATTACGACCGACCCGGCGGTCAGCAGCAGCGAGGTAGAACAGAACTACGTTGACCTGGTCCGCCACCTGAAGCGCAGCATCCGCATTCCCCTGGCGGTGAAATTGTCGCCCTTCTTCAGCGCCCCGGCGAATATGGGCGTTCGCTTCGACGAAGCGCGCGCCAACGGGATCGTGCTGTTCAACCGCTTCTACCAGCCGGATTTTGACATCGAAGAACTGGAAGTGGTGCCCAGCCTTGCACTCAGCCGGCCGGAAGAACTCTCGATGCGTCTGCACTGGACGGCACTCTTGTACGGCCACGTGCAGGCCGACCTGGGCATAACCGGCGGGGTGCACTCGGCGAGTGACGTGCTCAAGTGCATTCTGGCCGGCGCGAAAGTTGCCTTTATGACGTCAGCGTTGTTGCGGAACGGCATTCATCATGCCGCACACGTTCTTTCCGAGGTCAATCGCTGGCTGGACGAACACGAATACAGTTCCATCCAGCAGATGTGCGGCAGCATGAGCCACGGCGCAGTGGCCGACCCCACGGCGTTCGAACGCGGAAACTACATGAAGGTGTTGAGCTCCTATACATTGCGGGCAAATGTTTTTAACGATTGATTCGAACCCCGCGGATCACCGCGAATGGCTGTCACAGTGGACGTCATGCCTAACGCCCATCGTTGGCGTGAAAACGTGGTCCGCCAGAATATCCGCCTCGGATACGTAGTGAATCAGCAATTGAGTGTAGGCTGCCTCGCTGAACGCCCGGGCCATGGGGAATCGAGGACAAAGCGGCTCCCAAATTCGCTCGAGTGAAGTTGCTTCATCGGAAGCGAGCTCGTAACCATACCCCATACCCAATTTCTGACATGTCAGATCCGCCGTGTGAACAAGCAGCGTGATCTCGTTGGCGGATTTCTGATCCTGCGGCCGGCAATGGTATTCAATCGACTCGGAAAGATTCACCGGCAGCCGCCAGAGTTCCGCCAGGATTCGTCCGCTTTCCGCGTGAGAAAATCCAAGAATCTTCTGTTCCACTTCTTCTATGGGGGTTTTCTTCTGCTTTGCCTCTTCGAGGACCTCGCCAAACTCTTCCGCGAACAGGACTCCGTTCACCAGGATTCCGATATCGTGGAGCAGTCCCGCGAGATAAATCTCTTCTGTACCCTTTGCGCCGAGTTCATGCCCCAACGCCTGCGCGACGCTTGCCGTTCCCAACGCATGCCGCCAGAACACTTCTTTACCGACGGTAGTTTTGAGATTGGCAAACATCATTGGCAGGCTACAGGAAAAAGCAAGATCCCGAATTCGCCACAAACCCAGGGCGAACACGGCTTCGCGCACGGTCGTAACGTCCCCGCGCTGACGGAATAGCGCCGAATTGGCCAGACGAAGGCACTGCGCGGCAAGGGATTTGTCGTAGGAAATCTGCTCCACGACCTTATCAACATCAATCTGATTGCTCTTCCGACTTAACATTTCGCAAAGACGGGAAAGGATGGCGGGCATGGCGGGCAGGTTTCCCAGTTTCTTGATGCGTTGCGTCAGGATGTCATAGGTCGCGGGGTTCACGGCTTCGCCTCATCGGAGCTGAAACTCGGTAGATTTCGGAAAGCCCGCGTGGCTACGTTTTGTCGACGCGGACCCCCAGAATCACATATGCAAGCCACGTTCCAGACAAACTCTTGCGGATCCAGTTGTTTTGCGGAACGAGTGTTCCGAAACCGAACATGGCTTCCTTTTCTGACTCACTGCTTTCGGATAACCCGTTGCCTCCGCCGGGGAGTTCCATTCTGTGAAAATGAGAACTGGCTGGTGGCGAATGTCTTGGATGAAGGTTCCCTGCGAGAATCTGACGGTGCTGTCCAAGCTGGACGATTCGCGATGGCCCATGCCGTGCATTTAAAAAGCCGGGAATCTGTGGAGGCATCCGCAACCGACTATGGGCACCACTGAGAGTTTCAACCGCTTCCTCGCACGCCAGCCGATCCTGACACATGAACGGGCCCTGTATGCGTACGAGATCCTTTCGCGCTATGGCCCGGAAAATTTTTGCCGGCCCAAACCGGGCTCCGCTGTCTCCGAAAATGCCATGGACGAACTGTTCCTGATGGGTATCCGCACGATGACGGATGGTTTGCCCGCGTTTGTCAACTGCACGCGGGATTTTCTCGTCCAGGACTATCTGACGCTGATGCCGCGGGAACTAGTGGTCGGCGAGATTCTGGAAACCGTAGCGCCCGATACGGACGTATTGAACGCGTGCAGGAGAATGAAGGAGCTTGGTTACCGCCTGGCATTGGACGATTTTTGCAACCTGCCCGAAACACGGCCGCTGCTGGACGTCGCTGATTTCGTGAAGATCGACGTGCTCCTGATGAGCCTGGACGAGCAGAAACGCGTCGTACACGAGTGCCACAAGCGCGGCATTCCCGCCATCGCCGAAAAAGTAGAGACCGACCAGCAATTCCAAAGCTGCCGGGAGATAGGCTACGACTTCTTCCAGGGATACTTTTTCTGCCGGCCGCAGATTGTCGGACGCCGCAGCGTGCCCGCGAACAAGACCGTATACCTGCAGTTGCTGCAGGCGGCCAACGAGCCGGTGTTCGACCTGCTCAAGATGTCAAATATCTTCAAGCGGGATGTTTCACTCAGCTATCGGCTGCTGCGGTATCTGAACTCGGCGGCGTTCGCATTTCGCACGGAAATCCATTCCATTCCCCACGCGCTTAGCCTTCTGGGTGAACGGGCCATGCGTAAATGGGTTTCGTTGGTCAGCGTGGCCGCTCTAGGCGATGAAGTTGCCGACAGCCTGCTGCGCTTGCCGCTGTTGCGGGCCATGTTTTGCGAACGGATCGGCTTGAAGGTCGGCATGGTCCGCGAAGCGAACGAGCTTTTTTTGCTCGGCCTGCTTTCGGTGATGGATGCGCTGCTGAACGTGCCGATGGCGGTAGTTCTGCAGGACCTTACGGTGGACAGCGAAATCAAGAAGGCGCTGCTGGGCCGTGAAAGCCGTTACCGCCCGATTTTCGAGGTGGTTCTTGACTATGAGTCAGGCACCTGGGAACAACTGGAAGAATCCTGCCGGCGCTGCGGGCTGCACGAGAACTTCCTGCCGGACCTTTACCTGCACTCGGTGCGCTGGGTCAGCGACATTCTCGCCGAAGCACCTGTGATGGCCTGAGGGCGGCGTTACGCCCGTGATTCCGCGAAAACTTCCTCCGCAACCTGGAAGGCGTGATTCGCCGCGGGCACGCCGCAGTAGATGGCGGTTTGGAGCAGGACTTCCTGAATTTCTTCCCGAGAGACACCAGTGTTGACGCAGGCTCGCAAATGCAGTTTCAGTTCTTCGGGGCGATTCAGCGCCACCATCATCGCAATCGTTACCATGCTGCGCGTTTTTCGCGGGAGCCCGGGGCGGGTCCAGATTTCTCCCCAGGCATAGCGGGTGATCAGATCCTGAAAGGGCGAATTGAATTTGTTTTTCCGGGCCTCTGCCCGGTCCACGTGCGCCTTGCCCAGAACCTGTCTGCGGGTTTTCATTCCCTTTTTGTGCCGTTCGCGTTCGTTCATCCGTGCGCTCCCTGGGACTTCAGAAAAGCCGGCACTTGGCGATTGAAATCCTCGCTGGCTTCGATGTTGGAAAGGTGCGCCGCGGAGAGTTCCGAGTATTTTGCACCGGAAATCAGTTCGCTCAGAGCGCGGCCGTCGGCGGGAGGTGTCGCGGGATCATGAGTTCCGGCGATGACCAGCGCGGGTATTCGGACGCCGCGAAGTTTTTGCCGGAAGTCCGCGTCCCGAACGGCAGCGCAGGTTGCGGCGTAGCCTGCCGGGTCGCAGCTTTCGAGCATGGAAAGAACTTGTGCCGTGTCCCCGGGATGCGCGGCGCGATAGCTGGCCGTGAGCCAGCGATCAATCACCGGGCTGGCTACGGCTTTCATGCCGCCGGCTTGAACGGCGGTGATGCGGGCATTCCAGACGTCCGGCGTCCCGATCTTCGCGGCCGTATTGCAGAGCACCATTTTGTGGAGCCGCGAGGGGTGAGTGGTGCCGAGATGCATTCCAATCATGCCACCCATGGATAGGCCGCAATAATAGACGCGGTCGAGCTTCAGAGCGTCAAGCAGCTGCACGACATCGCCGGCGAGCTGTTCGATGGTATAAGGGCCCGCCGTGGCGCTCGATTGGCCGTGGCCGCGACCATCGTAACGAAGGATGCGGAAATGCCGGGCGAAGGACTCCAGTTGTGGATCCCACATGCGATGCGTGGAGCCGAGCGAATTCGAGAAGAGGACCACGGGGGCATTCTCGGGGCCGTCCCACTGATAAAAGAGTTGTGCGTCACTCAATTTAAGAAATGCCATGGCGTTGATCCTTCCGCTCAGTGGACGGTTGCCGTGCTGCTGCTCACTTCCGCCAAGACCCGAGTTATAAATTCTTCCGCGCTGCCCAGGTAGTTGCGGACGTCGAAGAGTCCTTCGAGGTCGGCGGGCCTCAGGTAGGCGTTTATCGGGGACTCCGTGCGCAAAACATCTTTCAGGTCGCGATTTTCAATGCGGGCTCTCTTGCAGGCTAGTTCGACCAGCATGTGGGCAGGAATTTTTCCCAGACGGTCGCCGAGAGCCATGGTAACGGCTTCGGCGAAAATAAGTCCACGGGTGGCGTCGAGATTCTTCAACATGCGTTTCGCGTCAACATGGAGACCCGGGAGCATATCGGAGAGATGGTGCAGCGCGCCGCCGGCGAGGCTGACAATTTCCGGAAGCGTTTCCCATTCTGCTTGCCATCCGCCGAGGCCGCGCTCCTGTTCCTGAACCATGGAGGAGAACATGGTAGAAAGAAGTCCGGACACGCGGTGAGCCGCGGCAAGAACTGTCGCGCAAGTAACGGGATTGCGCTTCTGCGGCATGGTGGAAGAACCGCCACGTCCTTCGGCAGCGGGTTCGGCTAGCTCGGCGATTTCGGTTTGCGCGTGGAGCGAAATGTCCCGAGCAATTTTCCCGATCGTTCCGGTGCAGAGTCCGAGCGCCGCGGCAATTTCCACGATGCGATCGCGGTGCGAGTGCCAGGGAATTGTCGGCAGTGGCAAGCGAAGCTCCTCGGCCAGTGCTTTCGCAACCGCGGGACCTCGGCCGGAAAGCGCGGCCAGTGTGCCGACGGCGCCGCCGAATTGCAGGGCCAGATTGCGGGTGCGCAAATCGGAAAGACGCGCGCGGTGGCGGAGAATCGCGTCCAGCCATCCGGCAACGATAAAGCCAAACGTAGTCGGCAGCGCTTGTTGTATCCAGGTGCGCGCAGCGATGGGGGTCGCTCGATATTTGTCGGCGAGGCTTGCCAGCGTTGTGGTGAGTCGCGCGAGATCCTGATCCATCACTTCCAAGGCCCGGCGAAGCTGCAGGACCAGGGCCGTGTCCATTGCGTCCTGGCTGGTGGCGCCCCAGTGAACGAAACGCGCGGCGTCTTTACTTTGTATTGCGACCAGTTCGGTGAGTTTTTTGACGAGCGGAATGGCCACGTTGCCAGAGAGTGCGGCCTCTGTGGCCAGTTCCTCAACGTTGAATTGTTCCGCCAGGCAGGCCCCGGCGATGATCGGAGCGTCAGCGGCGGGGATCACGCCCACTTTGGCTTCGGCCCGGACGAGTGCGGCCTCAAACTCGAGGAGGCTTTGGAGGTAATCCTGGTCGGAGAAGATCCGATCGATCGGCTCGTAACGAAACAACTTGTCGAAGAGTTTCATCGTCACGATCGTCTCCGGGATTCAGCAGTCAAAGAATACCGTTTCGTTCGCGCCTTGCAAGCACACATTCCATTCGAACTTATTTTCAGCAGACCCGGTTGACTGTGCGACCAAAGTGCCGCGGCGCGATTCCGGAACAATTTGCAATACCGGATCGGACACGTTCAGTGGGTCTTCGGGAAAGTACAGTCGAGTTGCCAACTGCCGCAGAAGGCCGCGCATGAAAACGGAAATCTGCAGGTGCGGGGCCTGCGGCTTGCCGTCCGGATCGTGGACCGGCCCCGGCTTGATGGTAGTGAATGAAAACTTGCCGTGGTCATCGGTAGGAATTCGTCCGAAGCCGAAAAATGGATTCACATCGGTTGGCGCGGCGGAGTGCTCGGGATGATGGTAGCGGCCGTCTCCATCGGCCTGCCAGATTTCCAGGATGGCATCGGGAACGGCTTGGCCGTCGCCATCGAGTACGCACCCTTCAATCGAAATTCGCTTACCTGTGCTTCCCTCTGTGAGATCCACCCTGTTCAAGGGCGCCAGTCCAATGCTGAAAAAAGGACCGACAGTCTGCGAAGGAGTGCAGTGACCGGGCATTTCAACGCTCCATGGGCGTCGCTTCGCGCCCGCGCAGAACGATATCAAACCGGAAACCCAGCGAGTGGTCCGGCTCCGTGCTCAGCCAGTCGAAGGAAGAGATCAATCGGCGGCGCGCCGCTTCGTCCGGGACACTGTGAAAGATCGGATCGAATTCGAGCAGCGGATCGCCGGGGAAATACATTTGCGTGACAAGCCGCGTGGCGAACGCCGGGCCGAACAGAGAGAAGTGAATGTGTTGAGGGCGCCAGGCATTGTAATGATTTTTCCAGGGGTATGCACCGGGGCGGACGGTGATGAAGCGATAGCGCCCGTCCTCGTCGGTGAAGGTGCGCCCTTCGCCGGTGAAATTCGGGTCGAGCGGCGCTTCGTGCTGGTCGTTTTTGTGCAGATAGCGGCCGGCGGCGTTGGCTTGCCAAATTTCGACGAGAGTGTTGCGTATCGGTCGGCCGTCTTCGTCGAGAACGCGACCGCTGACTGTGATGCGTTCACCGAGCGGTTGGCCTTGGTGCTGGCGGGTCAGGTCGAATGCAGTGGCTGAAGCGATTTCCTTAGAGAAAGATGGCCCGGTGATTTCGGAAAGAGTGATCGGAGCGGAGATCAATGGATGTTTCGGAGCGCGTTTGATGGACGAGACGTAAGGCGGATACAGAAGATTAGGCTGCGTTCCGGGAGCCGGCTTGCGGTAACCCAACAGGGGCTTCATGCTGCAGCTCTCCTTTGCTAAACGCGTTCAATGATAACCGAAATCCCCTGGCCTACGCCGATGCACATGGTGCAAAGAGCATAACGGCCCTTGGTGCGTTGCAGTTGATAGAGAGCGGTGGTGACGAGGCGCGCGCCGCTGGCTCCCAGCGGGTGGCCGATGGCGATGGCGCCGCCGTTTGGGTTTACGTGCGGGGCGTCGTCGGGCACCTGCAATTCGCGCAGCACGGCCAGCGCCTGCGAGGCGAAGGCTTCGTTGAGTTCAATCACATCCATCTGCGCGATGCCCAGGCCGGTTTTAGCGAGCACTTGTTTACTGGCCGGCGCGGGACCCATACCCATGATGCGTGGAGCGACTCCCGCGGTGGCGGCGGCGACAAAGCGCGCTTTCGGAGTGAGGCCATACTTTTTCACCGCGGCTTCCGAAGCGAGGAGCAGCGCGCAGGCGCCGTCATTGATGCCGGACGCGTTACCGGCAGTCACCGTACCTTCGGGTTTTACAACGCCTTTCAGTTTGGCAAGAGCCTCGAGAGTGGTGTCGGCACGCGGATGTTCATCCACGGAAACCAGAATCGGATCGCCTTTTTTTTGCGGAATAGGTACAGTGAACATTTCCTCCGCTAGTCTTCCGGCTTTGATTGCGACGGCGGCGCGCTGCTGGCTGCGCAAGGCGAACGCGTCCTGATCGGCGCGGGAGATGTGAAATTCTTCGGCCACGATCTCGCCGGTCTCCGGCATGGAGTCGGTGCCGTACTTGGCCTTGAGCGCGGGATTCACAAAGCGCCAGCCGAGGGTGGTGTCTTCGAGTTTCTGATTGCGCGCAAAGGCGGCGTCGGATTTGCCGACAACGAACGGGGCGCGGGACATGCTTTCCACGCCGCCGGCGATCAGCAGATCCAATTCGCCGCTTTTGATGCCGCGCGCGGCGACCGCGATGGCATCCATGCTGGAGCCACAGAGACGGTTGACCGTTGTGCCGGAGATTTCTTTCGGCAGGCCGGCCAGAAGTGTGGCCATACGCGCGACGTTGCGATTGTCCTCGCCGGATTGATTGGCGCAGCCATAGACGACGTCGTCGAGCGCGCCCCAATCCACGGACGGATTGCGTTCGACCAGTTGTTTGATGGGAAGGGCGGCAAGGTCGTCGGTGCGAACACTCGAAAGCGAGCCGCCGTATCGCCCGAAAGGCGTGCGAATAGCGTCACAAATGTAAGCGATGGTCATTTTCTGGAGTTCTTTCCCTTCTTCAGTCTACCGTAAACACACGTACGAAGACCAAACGGCATACGCAGATTGCGCGGTGTGAGGTAGACTCTGAGTGAACAAAATGGGCTGGACGGAATAAACCTCCAACATGCTGATTAACCGACGCGAAATCCAGATCGAATGGGGCGACTGCGACCCTTTCGGCATCGTTTTCTTTCCGCGATACTTCGAATACTTTGATGCCTGCACGAACGCATTGTTTCATCGAGCGCTCGGTTATCCAAAGGCGGAGATGTTGCGGCGATTCCAGATTGCGGGCATTCCGCTGGTGGAAGCGAGTTGCAATTTCAAGGTGCCGTCGTCGTATGGAGACGTGGTGACGGTAGAATCGCGGGTGACGAAGTGGGGCACCAGCAGTTTTTCCCTGTCGCACAAGTTATTTCGCGGCGACGTGCTGGCCGTTGAGGGAATCGAAAAGCGGGTGTGGACGGTGCGGGATCCCGAGGCGCCCGCAAAAGTGAAAAGCCAGGCGATTCCCAAGGAAGTGATCGAAAAGTTTTCGTAAGAGGGGTCTGGCTGAGGATTTTCCATGGCCATTATCCGGACACAAGTTGGAATTGTAGGCGCAGGCCCCGCAGGCCTAATGCTGGCGCATCTTCTGCACATGCAGGGAATCGAGAGCGTGGTGCTGGAAAGCCATTCGCGCGAGTACGTGGAAAGCCGTGTGCGCGCGGGCGTGCTGGAGCAGGGTACCGCGGACATGTTGCGGGAATCGGGTGTGGGCGCACGCATGCAGCGCGAAGGATTACAACATAACGGCGTCGAGTTGCGGTTTGGCGGGGAAGGGCACCGCATCGACTTTCAGGATCTGGTTGGGAAGTCGATTACGGTTTACGCACAGCAGGAGGTGGTGAAGGATCTGATTGACGCGCGGCTCCGTAATGACGCGCCGATTTTCTTTGAAGCGGAGGCGATGCGCATTTCGGATTTTGAGTCGCGGCCGAGAATTCATTACGTGCAAGACGGAAACGAGCACGAGATTGCCTGCGACTTTCTTGCCGGGTGCGACGGTTTTCATGGCATTTGCCGCCCGGCAGTGGCGGCGGGGCAAATCAACTTTTATGAACGGCAATACCCGTTTGCGTGGCTGGGAATCCTGGCGCGCGTGCCGCCGGCGTCAGACGAACTGATTTACACATATCACGAGCGCGGGTTTTCCCTGATGAGCATGCGTTCGCCCGAAGTATCGCGGTTATACCTGCAGTGCCCAGTGGATGAGGAAATTGAGGAATGGCCGGACGAGCGGATCTGGGAGGAATTGCGTACGCGGATGGCGACGCGCGACGGGTTCGTTCTTAAGGACGGCCCGATTTTTCAGAAGGGCATTACGCCCATGCGGAGCTTTGTGGCCGAACCCATGCAGTTCGGGAAATTGTTTTTGTTGGGAGACGCGGCGCACATTGTTCCGCCGACAGGAGCTAAAGGATTGAACCTGGCGGTGGCGGATGTGCGAGTGATGGTGCGCGGGCTGGTGGAGTTTTACAAAACCGGAAATCGCGAGGAGTTAGAGCGCTACACGGAACGCTGCTTGCGACGGGTGTGGAGAGGGCAGCGGTTTTCGTGGTGGATGACCTCGATGCTGCACCGGTTTCCGAATGAGGATGGCTTTTCGCACCACATCCATCTTGCGGATTTGGGTTATGTGACGAGTTCGCGGGCGGCTTCGACTTCGCTGGCCGAGAACTATGTCGGGTTGCCGTTCGATACCCCGGGACTCTTCTGATTTGTCCCTTGTGCCTTCCTTTGTGGTAGAACAACTGCACTTTGCACGCAAAAGTTCAGAGGCAAGCAGGGCCACCTGAAGGTGGCCGCTATGTGAGCGTTGAATGAATTCACCGGCGGCGCGCTACGACGCCATTGTTGTGGGCGCGGGGCATAACGGGTTGACGGCGGCGGCATATCTTGCGCGAGCGGGGTTGCGCACCCTTGTGCTGGAGCGGCGCGAAATTGTGGGCGGGTGCTGCGTTACGGAAGAGATCGCGCCAGGTTGCCGCGCTTCGACCACTTCGTATATTGCGAGCATGTTGCGGCCGGAAGTGATTCGCGAGTTGCGGCTGGCGGAATGTGGGTTGCGCATGGTGCCGTGCGATCCGGGGCTGCAGGTGGCGTTTCCGGATGGGCGCGTAGTGCCGTGGTGGGCGAATCGTGAACGGGCGGCGGCAGAGTTCCGTAAGATTTCGCCACGGGATGCGGAGCGATTCGTGAAGGTGGACGACGAGTTGAAGAGGCTGGCACGTTATTTGCAGCCGTTCTTCCTTGAGCCGCCACCGGAAATGGATACGCATTCGCTGCAGGGCTGGAGCGATTTGTTGCGTGTTGGAAAAAGATTTCGCGGGATTACGAACGCGGAAATCGCGCAGCTGGTGGCGTTTTTGACCGGGAGCCTGGGCGAATTTCTGGACAAGAATTACGAGACGGAAGCGATGAAGACCATGTTTCTGGCGAACAACGTCTACGGGAAACATGGCGGGCCGTATCAACCGGGCACGGCGATTGGATTATTGTTCCATTTGTTGAGCGGCGGCGAACAAGAGATGCAGGGATTTTACGGCCACGTGATGGGAGGAATGGGAGCCATTACGCAGGCGCTGGCAGCGTCTGGGAAACAATTGGGGGTGGAGATCCGGACGAAGTCGGCGGTGGCGCGCATTGATTCGCGCGAAGGAAGAGTGCTTGGAGTGACGCTGGAGGATGGGACGGAGATTCGGGCGGCGAAGGTCCTCTCGAATGCGGATCCGAAGAGAACGTTTTTGCAACTTGCGGATGCGAAAGAGCTGCCGGTGAATTTTGTGGAGGCGGTGCGCGGGATCAAGATGGCCGGGCCTTGCGCGAAAGTAAACATGGTGCTGAGCGAAGAGCCGCGATTCACGGGGACAATAGCTGATGCTTCGCCGCAAGAAAGATCGTTGTTCACGCTGGTGCCTTCACTGGAGTTTGCAGAGCGCTGTTACGATATTGCGAAGTTCGGGGAGATTCCGGAGGAGCTGTGGGTGGACTGCGTGGTGGCGTCGAACGCGGATAATTCGTTGGCGCCTGCAGGGAAGCATATTATGACGTGCTTCGTGCAGTATGTGCCGTACAAGCTGCGCGAAGGAAATTGGGATGAGAAGCGGGAGTTGCTGGGGGAGCGCGTAGTGAAAAAGATCGCGGAGTATGCCCCGAATGTGCCGGGAGCGATTGTGGCGCGGCAAGTTTTGACACCGCTGGATCTGGAGCGGACGTATGGACTGACGGAGGGGAATATTTTTCATGGGGATTTGAATCTGGAGCAATTGTTTTTCATGCGGCCGGTACCAGGCTGGTCGCAATACCGGACACCACTGGAGGGGTTATATTTGTGCGGGGCGGGTGCTCATCCGGGAGGCGGAGTGACGGGAGCCCCGGGAAGAAATGCGGCTAAGAGAGTGATAAAGGATTGGAAAAGAGGGAAGTAAGGAAGATATGAAGGTGAATGAAGGGAAAAATTCGGGAATGCAGAAATCGCTGCCGAGCGGGTATTACCGGACGGAGGAGATTTTTGCGTTGGAGAAGGAGAAGATTTTTTACCGGGAGTGGTTTTGCGCGGGCCGGGAGGAGCAGATACCGGCGCCGGGCGATGTGCTGGTGTTGAATGTGGCGGGCGAGAGCGTCATCGTGGCACGGACGAAAGAAGGAAAGATTGTCGCGCATTACAACGTGTGCCGGCACCGCGGTTCGCGATTGTTGCCGGAACCGGGCGAGCCGATTCCTGCGGACATTAAATTGAATGGCGGGGTGCTGGGGGCGAACGGGATCCGGTGTCCTTATCATCTGTGGACGTACGCGCTGGATGGGAAGCTGCTGAATGCGCCATATACGAAGGAGGCCGAGGGCTTTTGCAAGGAGGAGTTTTCGCTTTATCCCGTGGGCGTGGAGGTTTGGGGCGGGTTTATTTTCCTGAATTTGACGCCGGAAGCGGCGGCGCGGGAAGGTCGGATGTTGCGCACTGCGTTTGGGGAAGCGATGGAGCGGGTGAAGCGTTACCCGCTGGAAGAATTGCGAGCGGCGCACCGGATCGTTTACGAAGTTGCGGCAAACTGGAAGATTATTCTGGAAAATTACAACGAGTGCTACCACTGCGGGGCGGTGCACCCGGAATTGTGCGACGTGGTACCGGCATTCAAGCAGCAGGGCGGCGGAGCGCTGGAGTGGGAGCGGGGAATTCCGCACAAAGAGGGGGCGGTGACGTTTACATGGACGGGGAAGACGAACCGCGCCGCGTTTCCGGGGCTGGATGAAGATGAGAAGGTGCGGCACAAGGGCGAGTTGATATATCCGAATCTGATGTTGAGCCTGGCGTGCGAGCATGTGGCTGCGTTTACCCTGTGGCCAAAGGCGCCGAACCGGACGACGGTTGTTTGCGATTTTCTGTTTCATCCGGAAGAGATGAAGAAGGCCGAGTTTGCGCCAGGGGATGCGATTGAGTTTTGGGATCTGGTGAACCGGCAGGATTGGGAGATTTGCAAGCGAGTGCAACAGGGCGTGCAGTCGCGAGTGCATGAGTTCGGGTATTACGCGCCGATGGAAGACATGAGCCTGGACATACGACGGTATGTGCTGGAAAGGTTGAAGTAAAAACCGGCACGACGCTGGCGCGGTTGCTAGGGGGTGCCGGGTGGTGCGTTTCGTTCGAGGCCGAATTTTGCTTCGATCAAGCGATGAATTACGGCAAAAATTATGGCGGTTGTGACGCCAAACATGAGCATGCCGTCTGCCGCTTCGATGGGAGCCAATAGTCTCCACCGGGCAGATAACACGGTGGTGCTATCCCCGAGCGTCGTGTAAGTGTTCCCCGAATAATAAAATGCGGCGGTGAAGTTGGAGAACTCACCGCAGAGCACGAGCGATAGCGCCCAGAACGCAAACTCAATCAAATGGGCGGCAAGCGCCAGCAGCGTAAAGACCATTACAAGGACCACATCCCAAAACCAGTTGCCGGCGCGGCCTCGCGCAAGATGGTGGCGAACGCCCATGACGATCGTAGCAGGAATGAGCGAATGAACAAGGACGGTGAGCAGAGTGGTCACCGCGCCGACGAGTAAGGGAATCATTTGGAATATTAGATACGCAGGAGCGGTTTTGGATGCACCCTCCGCCGCCGCGAAAGGCGCGGCTACGGCGGGTGGCTGCGAGATAGGCGAGGAGAAGCCAAGAGCACAGTCAGGAGTGACTGTGCCACTGAGTGTTGCGGCGACGGCCGAGATGGAAGAGGAGGAGGCCGAGGGCGACTAAGGCGGCAGAGGAGCCAAGGAGTTTTGCCAGATAGAGGAGTTTGTGGGGTTCTTCGGGCGGAGGGATTAGGGATAGGAGAGTGGCGAAGGCGGCGGTGAGGAAACCGATGAGGCCGAGCGCTTTGGAGGTAAAGGAAGTAAAGGAAGTAAAGGAGGTAGAGGATTCGGAGACGGAGTTGGTGGGAAGTTGGTCTGGGAAACGGGTGCGGTTTTGGAGGCGGATCATGGAGGCGAAGAGGAACATGAATGGGACCATGGTGATGACGACGGCGATAGCGACGAGGATGTTGTAGGCACCGGCGACGGAAGCGCCGGCCTGGCCCAGGAAGACGAAAAGGATACCGAACAGGCCCTGGCCGAGGACGGACACCCAGGGAGTTTTGAAGCGCGGATGGAGTTTGCCGAAGGAAGCAGGCAGGTAGCCGTCAAGGCCAGCGACGAAGGGGAGGCGGGCGGCGGCGGCGAGGTAGGCTCCGGCGGCGCCGATGTTGCTGATGACGATGAAAAAGGCGGCGAACGCGGTGATGCCACTGAGATGAAGGCGGGAGGCAGTGTGGGCGACTGCCTGCGCGAGGCCGTCCAGGTTGGATGATTCCGCGCTGGGGATAGCAAGCAGGACGCAGAATGTGCCGAGCATGTAGCACAGGGCGACCGTGACACCTGCCAGGAGCAGGGCGCGGGGGATGTTTCGGCGCGCATCCTTGATTTCCTCGGCCATTAGGGAAGCCGATTCACAACCGATAAAAGAAAAAATCACGATGGACCAGAAAAGCATGTCCTGAACGTGCGCGGTAGGAAGGAAATTGCGCGGCGCAAAGGAGGTGGCGGAGCCGAAGTGTCTCCAGGCAAGGAAGCCGAGGACAACGATAATGAGGGCGGGAATCCACATGGCGATGGCGCCAAGATTGTGGGCCCACTTGGCGAGATTAAGGCCGAGGATATTCAGAACAGTAAGACCAATGAGGAAGAAAACAGAGAATGCGATGAAGTATGCGGGTTTTTGCGAGTAACGCTGGAGCGCGGGGTGGAGGAAGAGGACATTGCTGGCGGCGAAGTAGAGAACGGCGGGAAAGTAGGGGAGGTTGCTGACCCAGTACATCCAGGCGGAGAGAAAGCCGGCTTGTTCGCCGAAAGCGATTTTGGTCCAGACGTAGAAACCGCCTTCGGCGGGATAGCGGGAGGAGAGATGGATGACGGAGAGCGCGAGGGGAATGTAGAGGAAGAGCCAGCCAGCGAACCAGATGACTAGAGAGGATGGGCCGTGGCCGGCGGCGGTGGCGATCCAGCGGAGGCTGATGCCGGTGACCACGTAGAAGAGGACGAGGTCGCGGAAACCCATGACGCGGGAGGGTTTGTTTTGAGAGAGAGGAGAAGCGGTGGACAAGAAGGGAGGACCTCTCGAGATGGAGTGGGGGGAGAGTAGCGAAAAAACGGGGAAGAAGCAAAGAAGCTATAAGCCGTAAGGCATAAGCCGACAGCCTACAGCTGACTGTCTATAGCCCAGAGAAAATGAATGTCGGTCCAGAGTCGAAAGTCGAAATGAGGGAATGCTAATTAGAGGAATGAGAGAAGGTGTGCCGGAATGAAGCGAAGCTGCCGAGTTGAAAAGGGAAGGGGGGAAGAGAGAGACGAATAGACGACGCACGGAGGGAAGAATCGAGGAGGGAATGGATAGGAATTGAAGAAAAGAGGAGGGATGCGATGGGAGAAGAGTTGGACGGAAATCGAGAAACACATGGGAAATGCAAGTGGAGGAAGAAATCGTGCTGGAACGTCAGGTGCACGGGGAAAGTGGGCGCGCATGCGCTTACAAAAGGAATTGTGTGGGCACCAGAGAAAAAAATCGGAAAAACGGCGGGCGTGGCATGGACAAGTCTGGAACCAGTGCCGAACCGGAACAAGTGAAGGAAGAAGGCGTGAACGACGAGATCGTTCGCGAATTCCTGCTGGAGAGTAACGAAAACCTGGACCGGCTAGACCGCGAGTTACTGATTCTGGAGAAGGACCCGAAGAACAGAGACACGCTTTCGAGCATTTTCCGGACGATACACACGATTAAGGGCACCAGAACGCGTATCAGGCTTCGGCGCAGGTGACTTCCGTGATCAATACGTTGCTGCAAACGACGATCAATATGGTGAGCTGAGCCATGTCCATCCGACTCAATCCCGATCTTTTGCCTACCCTGCTGGCTTCCATTCAAGACAGCAAGCAGAACGAAACGATTGCAACGCAGCAGTTGTCGAGCGGGCGCAGCGTGAACCAGCTCTCGGACAATCCCTCTGCGGTGGCCTCGCTGGTACAGAATCACGATCAAGCGGCGGCGGACGGGCAGTATCTGCAAAACTTGAGCACGCTGCAATCGAAATACCAGGTGGCGGACAGCACGTTGGGCAACGTGGTGTCTGCGTTGACGAGGGCTTTGAGCCTTGGAGTCGAAGGAGCGAACGGGACGTTGACTTCCGCGGACCGGCAAGCGATTGCCGGGGAGGTGCAGGGATTGTTGAGCCAGACAATCTCGCTGGCGAATACCAGCTACCACGGAGCGTTTCTGTTTGCAGGAACGAAGGTAACCACACAGCCCTTTACGCTGGACGCGGCAACAAACGCGGTGACCTACAACGGAAACTCAGCGACGACCAGCGTGGAACTTTCGAACGGAGATTCAATCAGCGCAAACCTGCCGGGGGATCAGCTATTTCAAAACGCGTCGGGCAGCGTGACGGGTGCGTTGCAGGACTTGTACACGGCCCTGACAACGGGCGCGAATATTCCCGCGAGCGTGACGGATGTGCAAAACGCCCTGAACCAGGTGAACCAGCAGCGTGTGTTTTACGGAAATAATCTGAACCAGATCAGTTTAAGCGAATCCTTCCTGAACCAGGATCAATTGAATTTGAGTCAGCAGGAAAACGGGTTGGTCGGAGCGGACCTGGCCACGGTGGCAAGCAATTTTGCGCAGGCGCAGGTGGCGAACCAGGCGACGCTGAACGCGACGGCGCGAGTGCTGGGATTGCCGACGTTGCTGGATTTTCTGAAGTAAATCCACATTTCAATTTTGCATGGGTTCTAACGGCGGCGACGCTACTTGCGCGATGGTGTGGAAGGGTTGTGCCTATTGCTGCCACCAGGGGTTTTTCATTCGCCCTATTTTAGAAACAGAACTAAAAAGAGATTAGCTCAGAGCGAGATTAAGGGCGGCGAGTTCGGCTGAAGTTAGCGGCCGGTGAGCGCCTTTAGGCAGGTCGCCTAGCAGCAACGGGCCGATGGAGACGCGGATCAGGCGGCGGACTTCGATGCCGAGGGCATCGAGCATGCGGCGAATGTGGCGGTTTTTGCCCTCGTCGAGGATGATTTCCAGCCAGGAGTTTCTTTCACCAGCGCGAAGGAGGCCCGCGCTTTTGCATCTGAGAATTTCGCCACGGTTGGTCTCGACTCCGCATTCGAGCTTTTCGATGAGAGAAGAGTCTGCAACGGAAGTGATTTGCACATGATAGGTCTTGTCCAGGTGAGTGGCAGGATTGGTAATGCGAGCGTTCCATTCGGAATCGTTGGTGAAAAGCAGCAGTCCTTCGCTGGCTTTGTCGAGGCGGCCGACGGGGGCGAGCCAGGTGAGACCGGAGGGAAGCAATGAGTAGACGGTGTCGCGGCCTTTTTCGTCAGAGGCGGAGGTGACGATGCCGCGAGGTTTATTGAGCATGAGATAGATTTTTTCGGCTGCCTTGAGGGACCGCCCTTGCACTTCAATGCGATCGGTTCCAAGACGAACTGGAGTTTCCGGATTCTTCGGCGTGTTGCCGTTCAGGCGGACCTCGCCCTGGCGGATTAGTTCAACAGCTTGCTGACGAGAGCAGTAACCCAGTTTGGAGAGCGCGCGAGCCAAACCCACCTTGCGGGAAACATCGTGCGTTTGCGGAGATTTGCGAAAGGAGCGGCGTGTCACGGTTGGTAATGCTGCCAGGCGGGGCTAAGTCTTTTTGTCCGGAGTTGCCGCTTCGGGGTGCTTTATTTCGCCAAACCGATTGGCGAGCCAATCGCGGACTTCCTTGGGATTGTATTTGAAGGGGCCGTTGCCGCCTTTGTAAGAGATGCGGCCCTGCTCGTCAATGATGTAGAGGCGCTCGGGCCATGCGGCGTAGGCATCGTTGGCGGCGTTGCTCATTTCGTCGATACCGAAGGGGACGGAATATTTGAATCGTTCGGTGAAATCGTTGGCAATAGCCACGCGCTGTTCGAGCGTTTTTGGCTGGGCGTAGCAGACATTGTCCTTGTCCTTTTCGTTGGATTTCATCTGCCACTCGTCGAGAGGATGGGCCTCGCGAACGTAGACGGTGAGGAAATCGGCGCGGTCCTTATAGTCATTGTAGATTTGCGCGATATCGCCGACCTGGCGACGGAACGGCGGTCAAGTGAAACTGCCAAAGACGAGAACCAGTGGTTTGCCGCTGGTGCGTTCGCGGATGTGAAAGCGCGTGGAACCGTCGAGAGAGACCAGTGTGGCGTCGGGCGCGTCGCTGCCGACCTGCAGATTGCCGCGATGCATGTGCGGAAGGGCGTAGCGCACCATGCCGATGGCGTCTTTGGGGCTGCCGGCCATGATGCTGAGGCCGACGCAGACCGCCAGAATAAGCACGCCCCCAGTGATCAAACTCCATTTAAGGATGGGATGCACTCCTCTCCTCCGCTCAATAGTTCGCCGAAGCGCGCAACTGATCGCGCAGGGCATTATAGCGCGCCAGGGATTTTTCGATGATGTTCAGGGCAGCGTAGGCGGGGCGGATGTCTTCGACCTGGACCTGTTTGCCTTCGAGTTGCTTGTAGTCCTGGAAGAAACGTTTCAGGACGAGCAGGCGGTGGGGCGGCAGGTCCCGGGCTTCGATGTAGTCGCTGAATTCGGGGTCGTTCGTGGCAACGGCGATGATTTTGTCGTCGCTGGCGCCGGAATCGATCATGGTCATCACGCCGATGGCGCGGGCTTTGATGAGGGCGAGCGGTTGGACGGGTTCCTGGCAGAGGACGAGGACATCGAGAGGGTCGTTATCTTCGGCGTAGGTTTGCGGGATGAAGCCGTAGTTGGCGGGGTAGAAGACGGCGGAGTGGATGATGCGGTCGACCTTCAGGAGGCCGGTGGATTTGTCGAGCTCGTATTTGACGTTGGAGCCCAGTGGAATTTCGATGACGGCCTGGAAATCGCGAGGGAGTTCCTTGCCGGGGGAAACGTCGTGCCATGCATGCATCACGCTGGGATACCTCCCTCTGATGAGACCGCTCCCTATTATGTATTGAGATGAGGGGAAAGGTAAGGAGCTACAAAGGAATTCGAAGAAAAGAATTTAACGCAGAGGGCGCTGAGGCGCAGAGAAGAGAACTCAAGAGCGTTAGGCGGACCTTTTGGTCCAGGCGCCGATGATTGCCCCCATCAGGACCATACCTGCCAACGGGTAAAACTGGTTGATGGCGAAGAGTTCCTTCGGGCGCATTTCGTACATATAGGTGGTGTAGGTAATGGGGCCGACGAAGCCGATCCAGAGGAGGACGCCGACGGAGGCGCCGCGGCCGATTGTGTCGGCGTTGCGCCAGATGCAGATTTGGGCAAGCGAGTAAGCGATCAGTACGTTCAACATGAAGCTGATGACGTAGGGCAGGACGGGATTCATGCTCTTGGCCTGCTCCATGCTTATGTTTTCGAGGACCATCCAGCGCGCGCCGAAGAGCACGCCATACCAGAGAGCACCGAGCAGCCAGTAGGCGACGGCGGCGACAAACACGGCGGCATAGTTTGTTTTCATCGAAAGTCTCCCCCGTCAGAAATGTGTGGCGGGGAATGTAGCATCAGGCGCGGGCTTTGTCGATAAGTTCGTCCCAGATGCCCTTGGATTTCAGGATCAGCTCGATGGCTTCGCGAATGGCGCCCCGGCCAGCGTGTGCTTTCGTGGTGTAGTGGGCGATTTTCTTTACGTCGGCCACGGCATCACCGACGGCGACGGCGAGACCAACGCGCTTGAGGATGGGGATATCCGGTAGATCGTCACCGACGAAGGCGACTTCGAAATCCTTGACGCCGGCCTTGACGAGAATTTCTTCGTAGGCGGGCATTTTGAGCGCGATTTTCATATAGACGTAGTCCATTTTCATTTCGCGAGCGCGGCGAAGGAGAGCGGGGCTTTCGCGGCCGGTGATGCAGCCAGTCTGGATGCCGGCCGTGCGGGCGAGGGTGAGGCCCTGGCCGTCGTGGGCGTCGAACTTTTTTATTTCAAGCGCGGAGCCGTCTGGCTGAGAGAGCAGGAGTACGCCGCCGTCGGTCATGGTGCCGTCGACGTCCATCAGGAGGAGTTTGATTTGCGCGGCACGTTTTTTCAAAGCGGGCGGGATTCTGGGAGTTGGGGACAAGACGGCCTCCAGGGAATGATGAGCGGACAAGTTTAGCAAGATTTGGATGCGACGACAGCGAGGGGAAAAAGAAAATTCTTACCACAGAGGACAAGGGGATCCTGAGAGGCGCCCGAATGAATATCGCGCCCCACCGCTAGATGAGTTCCAGTGTCCACAGGTCGTGGAGGTGAACGACGCCGACTACTTTTTGAGAGGCGTCGACTACAACCACGGATGTGATTTTTTTCTTTTCCATCAGATTGAGGGCTTCGCTGGCGAGGAGTTTGGCGTTGATGGTTTGCGGGTTGCGGACCATGCAATCGCCGGCGGTCATGGAGAGAGTTGCGCCGCCATGCTTTTCCATCAGGCGGCGAAGGTCGCCATCGGTAAGGATGCCGGCAAGTTTGCCATCGGGGGTGGTGACGGTGGTCATGCCGAGTTTCTTGGCCGACATTTCGTGGAAAGTGGCGGGCATCGGAGTATCGGGTGAAACGCGCGGCAGGGCGTCGCCAGAGTGCATCAGGTGCTCGACGCGGAGCAACTTTTTGCCGAGGCGGCCGGCGGGATGAAGAGCGGCGAAATCGTCATGCTGGAATCCACGGCGGTCGAGAAGACAAACGGCGAGCGCATCTCCAACGGCCATGGCAACGGTGGTGCTGGCGGTGGGAGCGAGATTGAGCGAGCAGGCTTCTTCTTTGACGCTGACGTCGAGAACGACATCGCTGGCTTCGGCGAGTGTGGATTTGGGATTGCCGGTGAGCGTGACGATAGGAATTTCGAGACGCTTAAGAGATTCGAGAAGGTTGAGGATTTCCTGGGTCTCGCCCCCGTAGGTGATGGCGAGCAGCGCGTCGCCGCGGGCCAGCATGCCCAGATCTCCGTGCAGCGCTTCGGCGGGATGCAAAAAAAAGGACGGCGTGCCGGTGCTGGAAAAGGTGGCGGAGATTTTGCGGCCGACCAACCCGGACTTGCCCATCCCCGTGACGACGACGCGGCCTTTGCACGCGAAGAGAAGGTCAACGGCGCGGACGAACGAATTGTCTAGTCGCGCGAGGACGTCCTGAATTGCCTGCGCTTCGATGCGGAGAACGCGGCGAGCGGTGTCGAGGCTCATGCATCGCTCCAGCGGCGGACGAGGGTCGAAAGCTCTTTCAAGCGCGTGAGCAATTGAGGAAGTTGGGCGAGTGGCAGCGCGTTGGGGCCGTCGGAAAGAGCGGCGGCGGGATTGTCGTGCGTTTCGAGGAAGATGCCATCGACACCGGTGGCTACGCCGGCGCGGGCGAGCGGTTCGATGAATTCGGGCTGGCCACCGCTGGCATGGCCCTGTCCACCGGGGAGTTGGACGGAGTGCGTGACGTCATAGACGACCGGATAGCCAAATTTTGCCAGGACGGGGAAAGTGCGCATGTCTACGACCAGATTGTTGTAGCCAAAACTGGCGCCGCGTTCGGTAAGGATGATTTTCGCATTGCCGGCGGCGGCAATTTTGTCCGCCACGTTGCCCATGTCCCACGGCGAGAGGAATTGCGCTTTCTTCACGTTGACGATGCGGCCCGTTTTTGCGGCGGCAATGAGGAGATCGGTCTGGCGCGAAAGGAAAGCAGGAATCTGGAGAATGTCGACGACTTCGGCGGCGGGAGCCGCCTGGGACGCGTCGTGAATGTCAGTGAGGATGGGGAGATGAAGGTCAGCTTTCATTTTGCCGAGGATGCGAAGGCCTTCGGATAGCCCGGGGCCGCGAAAGGCTTTAACGGAGGAGCGGTTGGCTTTGTCGTAGGAGGCTTTGAAGATGTAAGGAACGCCGGCATCGGAAGCAATTTTCGCGACGCGCTCGGCCATCGAACGAGCGTGAGCTTCCGATTCGATGACGCAGGGGCCGGCAATCAGGAAGAGCGGATTCCCGCCGCCGAGGCGCAAGGGGCCGAGAGGAATTTCGCGAGTGTGTGTCATGCAATAAGTGAAGATATCATAGGGCGAATCCTGGCCGCTCGACTGGAATGATCTGGAAGCGGCGCCGACCTGCGATGCGGTAAGTGGCAAAATCATTCTGATCCACAGTGAATATCACTTGGATTGATTCGCGTTCTGCGAGATGCACCAACGTGGCGTCGGCAAAGTCCATCGGGCGATCCCTATAGCGAGTCATCAAACTGTTCATCCGGGACAGCTCCTGGTTGTCAATGGAAGCCAGCATTATTGCTCCCGACCTAATTAGGCCCCACACCGCCTCTACCTCTGTTCGGGAGCGACGAATCGAGTGGAAAGTCTCCGTCAGGACTGCTTCGGAAGTGAGCAGTGGGAATCGAAGCTGTGCGAAGGTATGAAGACACGGGGCATGCCAATGATCGTGTTTGTCGAGCAGCGCGAGTATCGCCCCGGTGTCAATGAGTACTTCAGCGGGCATACTTCCTGCGCAGGCTCCTACGGACAAGCCTGCTTACGTTTGCAGACCTGTGTGGATCATCGCCCTTAATGACACCGATGTACCGCTCGGCCATCGCGTGGAGTCTTTTTTGCTCCTCGTCGTCTGTAATTTCATCTGCCTGCCTGGCTAGCCAATCGTCCACGGCGATGTCCAGGACTTGCGCAATTTTGAGCTTGCGGTGGCGAGCGATGCGTTCCAGGCGCGCTTTGCGGCCCGGTGTGAGACGCCAACTGTACACGACGCTCTTCATGCACTACAGTGTAGTGCATTTGCACTACATATGTAAACAATAAGGATTTACGCCGCGGCGTGCGGGGTGGCGCGCAATTGTGGCGCAGAATGTTGCGCCTCGGTTGCACTTGCGGTGGACGCGGGGCGCACCTTTTGCAGCTTGTGCTCCAGCGCGGCGCCGATGAAGGCGGCGAAGAGCGGATGCGGCTCGAGGGGCTTGGATTTGAATTCGGGATGGAATTGGCAGCCGAGGAACCAGGGGTGGTTCGGGGCTTCGATGATTTCCACGTAGTTGTCGTCGGGGGTGCGGCCGGTGATGCGGAGTCCGGCTGCGATGAGAGTTTTTTCGTACTCGCGATTGAATTCGTAGCGGTGGCGGTGGCGTTCGCTGATTTCCGTTTTGCCGTAAGCTTTGTTGGCGAGCGAGCCGGGTTCGAGTTTGCAAGGCCAGGCGCCAAGGCGCATGGTGCCACCCATTTCGTCAACTCCAAGCAGTTCGCGCAGCTTGTAAATCACACGGTGTGGCGTTTGCGGATCGAATTCGGTGCTGTCGGCTTGCTTCAGGCAAGCGGCGTCGCGCGCATATTCAATGGTGGCGCATTGCATCCCGAGGCAGATGCCGAAAAACGGAATCTTGTGATCGCGGGCGTATTGGATGGTGTAGACCATGCCTTGAATGCCGCGTTTGCCAAAACCGCCGGGAACCAAGATTCCGTCGTAGCCCTTTAACCGCTTCTCTGCGGTTTCGAGGGAATCGATCTCTTCGGATTCGATCCAGTCGATAACGGTCTTGTGGTGATGTGCCAGGCCGCCGTGCAACAAAGCCTCCCGCAAACTTTTGTACGCGTCTTCGAGCTGAACATATTTGCCGACGATGCCGATGCGCACTTCACCTTTCGGATGGTGCAGGCCTTGCAGCATGTCGAGCCACGGCTGCATGTTCGCGGGGCGCTCTTCCAGTCGCAAAAGACGAATGATTTGCGCGTCCAGGCCTTCTTTACTCAGTTCGACCGGTACTTCGTAAATTGTCTTTACGTCTTCCATGGAAATGACACAGGAATCAGCGACGTTGCAGAAGAGCGCGATTTTTTTCTTGAGATCTTCGGAGATGTGGCGATCGCTGCGGCAGAGGAGAACGTCCGGCTGAATTCCAATGCCGAGCATCTCTTTCACGGAGTGCTGCGTCGGCTTGGTCTTTAGCTCGCCCGCGGCAGCGATATAGGGAACCAGGGTAACGTGAACGAACAGCGTGTTTTCGGCGCCGAGTTCCAACCGCATCTGGCGAATAGCCTCCAGGAATGGCAGCGACTCGATATCGCCCACGGTGCCGCCGATTTCGACGATGACAATGTCGACACCCTCGGCGACGCGTTTGAAGCAGCGTTTAATTTCGTCGGTGACATGAGGGATGACCTGGACGGTTTTACCCAAATAATCGCCGCGGCGTTCCTTGGAGAGAATGGTTTCGTAGATGCGCCCGCTGGTCCAGTTATTGTCGCGGGTCAGCTTGACGTGGGTGAAGCGTTCGTAGTGGCCAAGATCGAGGTCGGTCTCCGCTCCATCGTCGGTGACGAACACTTCGCCGTGCTGATACGGGCTCATGGTGCCGGGATCCACGTTCAGGTACGGGTCACATTTTTGGATGGTGATTTTGAAGCCGCGACTTTCGAGGAGACAGCCGATGGAAGATGCCGCTACGCCCTTGCCGAGAGAAGAAACAACACCGCCGGTTACAAAAATATATTTTGGCGCCATCCGGGTCGCTCGCCTCCGCGCGGAGCAGAATTGAGCTTGTCGAACCTCCACAGGATTGACGTACATATAATTATGTCCGGTAGACGGATTTGTGTCAATGAGAACTCTTTGCTCGAAAGAATCGAAAAAATTTCTTGCCGCGCTACATTTTGTGCGGAGGCTGGGTTCGTAATAGACGAAAAGTGGGGTAAGGTTTGTTAAGTGGCGAACAAATTTTCCGGAGAAGAGGCTTACATGGGTGGCAAGAAGTTTTGGAAGATTAGCGCGGCGCTGTTGACTCTATGCGGCGGGACGTTCGGGCAGAAACCGGCGTCTGCACCGGCCCCGCAAGCAGGCGAATATGACGTGAGGCGGGAAAGCGAAGTCGTTGGGACGCTTGTGGCGTATGCAGCAAGTTCGGAAACGGCTCCATTCGGCGCGCGGGCGACGGTGCAGACACGTTCCGGACTAATAGAAGTCCATCTGGGCGACGCACGGTTGCTCGCGGTGAATCATTTCTCGATTCAGACCGGTGACACACTGCGGATTGTGGGGGAGACGCTGACGGCGGGAAATACCGGCTTGTTTGTCGCGCGCATCGTGCAAAAGGGAACGCAGGCGCTGGCAGTTCGCACAGCGCGCGGGTTTCCAGTTCCCTACGTAGCGCCCCGAAACGCTCAATCTGCCGCAACTCACCGGGGTGTGGCGTGAAGCAGGTTTTTCAGCTTACCGGGTTGGCGCTTGCGGCCTTCTTGGTCGCTTGTGGCGGGAATGGATCGGCAATCACGCCGCCTCCCCCAGCGGGAAATTTCTCGAATGCCAGCCTGAACGGGCAGTACGCATTCTCCATGAGCGGAGTGGACCTGAATTCCGGAGCCTATATCGCCAGGGTAGGGAGCATTGCTGCCGACGGCCAGGGTCACATCACCGCAGGGCTCGAAGACCTGCTGGATCTCGGCAGCGGAAGTCCTGCATCGCAAATCACGTTTTCCGGCGGGACTTATCAGGTTCAAGCAAATGGACGCGGGCTGATTTCTCTGATCGTGACGGGCGGTGGCTCGCTGCAGCTCAGTGCTTCACTGCAATCAAGCAGTCAGGGATACCTGGTGCAGAGCGACGGATTGGCTTCCACAAGCGGCGTACTGGAACTGCAGACCCCTCCGCAATTCTCCGCCAACGCAATCAACGGGAAGTACGTCTTTGATTTTTCAGGGATTTCGTTTGCGGGCGCCACGCCTTCGGTGATTTCGCTGATCGGCCAATTTGGTGTGGACGGAAATGGAAACACCACCGGCGGCACCACCGATGTGAGCGACAGCTCGTTTGCCCCAACCGGAGCGACCCCGCTGGCGGCGAGCACCTATTCCCTGGACACCAACGGAAACGGCACGAATTTTGGCCGCGGGACGATGACGTTGGGTGAACGCACCTTTGCTTTTTATATCGTGGACGGCACGCGGGTGGAACTCCTGGAAGAAGATTCCCTTGGGGGAACTTCGGGTCCCGCGATTCTGCAGACAGGTGTGATTCCAACCCAAAACAACGGATTCACCGGGAGTTTTGCCTTTCTAGCCGGGGGATCGCAGACGAGTGGGAACTTCGGACCCGTTGCCCGGGTGGGACGCTTCACCGCGGATGGTTCGGGGGGAATCGGAACGATTTCGTTTTTTCAGAACAACGACGGAAACACCGCGCAAGTGGCGCCGAATTCGGGGATTTCCAATGCCACCTACTCTGTGGACACGGCGAATGCGGGAAGCGGGCGCGGGACGTTTACGTTTCGCAATTCGTCGGTCGGCACGGTCTCGTATGTCTTTTACTTGTATTCGCCGACGAGGGCGGTGATCCAGGATGTCAGCTCCGGCGTCGTGACCAATGGAACGATGATGGGGCAATCGGCGGCGTCTTTCACTACGGCGGATGTAGCGGGGAATTACAGTTTCAGTTGGAGCGGCGTGGAGCTGGTGTCGCCATCTCCCTTTGATGAGAACTATGTGGGGCAGTATGCCCAAACAAGCGCGGCGACGAACAACATCGCCGGTGTGGCGGACTACGCGCAGTTGGGGTTGAACATCATCAATACGAATGGTGTGACCCTGAACGCGGGAATTTCCGGGACACTGACA
>DASYXF010000114.1:0-7078 GCA_035935335.1 Candidatus Acidiferrum sp. | reverse complement strand
GCGTATCGCCTCCAACATCGTGCAGGGCGTCGGCTTTCTTGGCGCCGGCGCGATTCTGAAAGACAGCGCGGGCCTGGTCGGCATGACCACGGCCGCCACCATCTTCGCCGAAGCTGCCATCGGCATGGCCGCGGGCGGAGGACTTTACGCTGTGGCGGGGGCCGCCACCGCGATCGTACTTTTCGGATTGTTCGTCATCGCCTGGTGCGCGGACCGGTTCAATCTGAAATCCCGAATGATGGTTTTTCGCTTCACCACGAGCCACGCGGATAGCGTCGCCACGGAAGTGCAGCGCATGTTTACCACCCTGAATATCCGGGCGCAGCGTTTCCAGGTTTCCATGACTGGAAGCAACTCGATTGTGGAATTTGAAGCGATTGTCAGTCACAAGCAACAGGAACAGATTGTCGAGCAGCTTACCCGGCAGGGCGTGGTCACCGAAGTCGTGCCTCTGCAAGGCCATCACGAATGAAGCGTCCTATTCCCAAGCTGCAAAAACCTGAAGCGCTTCGTAAGGGTTCGCGTATCGGCATTGTTTCTCCTTCGTCCCCGGGGGAGGCCGCTGCGATTTCCGCGGGCATCGCGGAACTTCGCCGCTTGGGTTTTCAAATCGAGGAGCCGGCTCCGATGGAGCCGCAAGGGTACTTCGCCGCGTCTCACGCGGAACGCCTGCAGCAATTCTGCCAGACCGTTCACGAGAAATCCGTGGACGGAGTGATCGCCGCTCGCGGCGGCTATGGGGCGAATTACCTGATTGATTCCCGGCTCTCAACGCGTCTTCAGGGGCCAAAGTGCATTATCGGCTTCAGTGATTTCAATATCATTCAACTTCTTCTGTTGGAAGTTCGGGGATGGGTGGGCTTCTACGGACCGATGGCCGCCTCTGGTTTCAACCATGGCGCGGATCGGCCTTCCGGCTACGACCTGGTTTCTTTCCTGCAGGCTGTCGGCGAAACGAAATCCAAATGGAAGATTCCCTTGCGTGGCCAGGTGCTCGCCTCGGGTGCCGCCTCGGGCCGAATTGTCGGCGGCTGCTTGACCATGCTGCAAACGACGCTCGGCACCGGCTTCTCCCCGAACACCAGCGGGGCGATTCTCCTTCTTGAGGATCGAGGGATGAAGCCGTACCAGGTAGACAGGGCGCTTCGCCATTTGTACCAGGCAGGCATTTTTGCAAATGTTGCGGGAATCGTTCTCGGGGACTTTCCGGACTGTGACCCGCCTTTCAGCGGAAGCCCGATCGTGCCTGAAATATGCGCGGAGATTCTCGGGCCGCTCGATGTGCCCATCGTTTACGGCGCGCCCATCGGGCACACGAAGCGCGCCATGCTTACGATTCCGTTGGGAGTTCGCGCAAAGTTGCACGCCAAGGGGGAAGGCACGCTCGAAATTCTCGAACCAGCGGTTGTCGATTAAACTTGTAGTGGCCGACCTTCAGGTCGGTCAGAAGAACCGGCTCTCGAACCTAAATAGAGGAAGTTTTCTTGGCCAAGGCAAAACACATTCACATGATCGGCGTTGGCGGCTCCGCGATGTCTCCTCTGGCGGGGATGCTGAGCGAGCGCGGTTACCGGGTCACTGGCTCCGATGCCGGCGTTTACCCCCCGGCCTCGACGTTTCTCGAATCGCTCGGCATCGAGTACGCCACGGCGTTCGATCCAAAGCACCTGACGCCGGCGCCGGATCTCGTCATCGTCGGCAACGCCATCTCCCGCGGTAATGTGGAAGTCGAAGAGATGCTCGACCGCAAACTGCCATACCGTTCGCTGCCCGAAATCATCGAAGAAGAATTTCTTCCCGGCAAGCACTCCATCGTCGTCAGCGGCACGCATGGAAAAACGACCACCACGGCCATGCTCGCGTGGCTCTTCCACGTCGCCAAAAAGCGGCCGAATTTCCTCGTCGGCGGCATTGCGGAAAACTTCGGACGGGCTTACGGCTTGGGCGGCGGCGAAGAGTTCATCCTGGAGGGCGACGAGTACGATTCCGCCTATTGGGATAAAGCCGCGAAATTTTTTCACTATCATCCCGACGACCTGATTATCACTTCCCTCGAGTTCGATCACGCCGACATTTACGCCGATTTTGACGTCTATCAGCTCGCCTTCCGCCGCCTGGTCAATCTGGTTCCGCGCCGCGGCCGCGTCATCGTCTGGGGCGATTCCGAAGCGGGCGAAGCTCTGGGCAACGCCACCGCCAAAGCGTTCTGCCCGGTTATCCGGTACGGTTTTCAGCCGGGCAACGACTGGGTCGCCGCCAACGTCCAATCCGATGGCGACGCGATGAAATTTCAAGTGGCTTACAAAGGCGAGCCGTATGCCGACATTCGCCTGGCGGCGACGGGGCGTCACAATGTTCTCAACGCGCTTGCTGCGCTCATTGTTGCGCAGGGTCGCGGCATCCGGCGCGAAGCCATCCAGGAAGCGCTTGCTACCTTCCGCAGCGTCAAACGCCGTATGGATGTGAAAGGGGAAGTGGATGGAGTGCTGGTCGTCGACGACTTCGCGCATCATCCCACAGCGGTGAAAGCCACCATTGAAGCCGCACGGCTGCGCTGGCCGGGCAAACGTCTCTGGGCGGTACTCGAACCGCGTTCGAATTCCATGCGCCGCAAAGTGTTTCAGGATGCTTTGCCGCAGTCGCTCGCCCTCGGCGACAAAGTGTTGTTGGGCAGCGTGCACCGCGCTGGGCAGCTCGCCGACGACCAACGCCTCGATCCTGAATCCGTCGCCGACGGTGTCCGCAAACTCGGCAAAGACGCGCGTGTGCTCCCTGGCGCCGACGCCATTGCGGACCTCTTGGTCACCGAAGCGAAGCCCGGCGACCTGCTGCTGATCATGTCCAACGGCAGCTTTGACGGACTCTGTGAAAAGTTGCTGAAGAAGCTGGAAGCTCGCCACTCCACCAGCGGAGCCAACGCGCGGTGATCCGAAAACTTTTTTCCATCCCTTTATTCTGGATTCTGTTTTCAGCATGCACGGTCGTTGCGCCCCCTGCGAAAGCAGAAATTCGTTACTACGTCTCCCTTGCACACCCCGAACAGCATCTCTTCCACGTTACCGTCGAGGTTCCCGATGTAAAAGATTACCTCGAGCTTCAGATGGCTGCCTGGGACGCTCTCTATGAGATTCGAGACTTTAGCAGCCACGTTCAACGGGTGGCCGCTACCGTCAACGGCCTCAACGTCCCCATCGAAAAGCTCGACAAACTTACTTGGCTCGTGCATGCCACTGGAACCGTGAAGGTTTCCTACGATACGTTTTGGGACGACCCCGGACCGTTTAGCGCCCAGCTTAACTCAGAGCACGCCTTCTTCAATCCCGCACTCATTCTTCTATATGCGCCTGACCGTTCTGGCGAAGCGTGTCAGCTCAACCTTGTCAACATGCCCGCAGGCTGGGACGTCGCGCCTCCGGTCAAACGGGGCGACGGTCAGTCCTCCCAAAATGCATACTCCCTCTTCAGTTTGAATGCTCTGAACTTTGATGTCCTTGCTGACACTCCCATCGAGGCATCGCATTTCGAGGAATTCACGCTGCACGACCTGACTCCGCCAGTCCACGTGGTCATTCACGGCGATGATTACAAGCGGCGCGACGTCGAAACTGCGCTCCGCAAAATCTGCGCTTACGAAGTGAAGTTGATGGATGGGGCACCCTACCCCGATTACACCTTTATTTTTCACATCGGGAAAGCGTCGGGCGGCAGCGGCGGGGGAATGGAGCACGCCAATTCCACCGCGATCAACGTGCCCAACGGCGCGTCGCTCCCGAACGTCTCCGCGCACGAATTCTTCCATCTTTGGAACGTCAAGCGCATCCGCCCCGCCTCTTTGGAACCAATCGATCGGACGCGCGAGATGTACACCCGCTCGCTGTGGTTCGCCGAAGGCGTCACGAACACGGTCAGCTCTTACACGCTTGTCCGCACCGGCATCTGGAGCAAGCAGGAATTCCTGCAGGACCTCAGCCAGCAGATTACGGAACTCGAGTCGCGCCCCGCGCAGCAGTGGCAGAGCGCCGAACAGTCCAGCCTGGATGCCTGGCTTGAAAAATACGCGCTCTACAACCAGCCGCAGCGCAGCGTTTCGTATTACACGAAAGGTCAGGTTCTTGGTTTCCTGCTCGACATCGTTCTGCGCGACCGCACAGACAATCAGCGCAGCCTCGACGATCTTCTGCGCGCCATGAACACTGATTTTGCCAGGGAAGGGAAGTTCTATCGCGATTCTATCGATATTTGTCTGGAATCGGAGAAACTTGCCGGTGTATCGCTGGGGGACTTTTTCGACAACTACGTCGCTGGCGCGAATCCGTTGCCCTACCAGAAACTTCTCGCCCGCGCCGGGCTTGAACTCCGTATCCACGAATCCGTCCGCGCCACGCTCGGATTTCTCCCGCAGCGCGAACCTGGGGAGCCGTGGACAGTCGCTGCGGTTGACACCGACAAGCCTGCGGCGAAGAGCGGCTTGCAGATCGGCGATGAAATTCTTCGTTGGAACAATGGTGAAGCGCCGCGCCACCCCGAGCGGTGGGCCGCCCAGCAGAAACCAGGCGAAGTCTTGCGCCTTCGTATCCGCCGCGCTGAAAAAGACGAAACCATCGAAGTTCATCTCGGCGAGTTGCACCAAAAATTCTGTCAGGTCACGGAGATGGCCGGTGCCGATGAACGCGCGCGCCGCGTGCGCGACGGGCTTTTGCACGGCACAACGGACCCCATCACCGCCCGCTCCCACTAAGAAAGGTAGCGCCGGCATCTTGCCGGCAATCATATCCCTAGAAGAACGGGGGCCGGCTGGAAGCCGGCGCTACCACAATTTCAATCACTTCGCCCCTTGACCAGCCGCCGGTGATTCGAGAGAGTTTCCTTAGCCCATGCTCCGTGCCGCATTCATGTGCGTGTTCCTCACGCTCTACATCCTGATTCTAGGTCCGCCGCTGCTCATCTACACCGTGCTCACGAAAAATCCGAATCCGCTTTACTGGACCGCCCTGAAAGGCGTGCTGTTTTTCGTCCGCGCCGTTGGCGTCCACATCAAGGTCAAAGGAGCCGAGCGCATCCCGAAGGGCACCGTGATCTTCGCGGCCAATCACACCAGCGCCGCCGATGCGCCGGCCGTTGTCGGCGCAATCCCCCGCCGCATCGCGATTCTGCTGAAGCGTTCGCTGTTCGCATATCCCATCGTCGGCCAGGCATTTCACCTCGCGCAGTTCATTCCCGTGGATCGGTTCAATCGAGACTCCGCCATCACCAGCCTCGAACAAGCCACGGAAGCGATAAAAAACGGGCAAAGTTTTCTGATTTATCCGGAAGGTACGCGCAGCCCGGATGGCCGCTTGCAGGAATTCAAGAAGGGAACCGCGGTGATGGCCATCAAGGCGGGAGTGCCGCTGGTGCCGATCGCCTGCTCCAACGCCCACCGCATCATGAGAAAGCGGGAAATGAAAATCTACCCAGGCGAAATTCTGGTCGAATTTCTCCCGCCCATCGACTCCAGCCAGTACACTTTCGAGCAGCGCGAAGTCCTCAATCAACGTCTCCACGACGAACTAGCCGCCGGCCTCCCGCCCGACCAGCGGCCTCTCGGCTTCCCCGGCGCAACTCCTGCCAAAACTGAAACCTTGTCATCCTGAGGCTATCCAAAAAGGTCCGGTTTGTGGACTCCGGTGGTTTTTACCGGAGATAGCCGAAGGACCTCAGCGTAGTGAGTCATCCGAGTTAGCCGATCTCTCTATTTATTTTCTACCGCCAATCTTTGCTTCCAATTCCGCTACTCTCTTCTGCAACTCCGGCAATCTGCGCAGCGCCGCCATCATCCGCAACCATTCCCGGTTCTCCACGGCCGGATAGCCGGAGTAGAGCGTCCGCTCCGGGACATCGTTCGGCACGCCGCTCTGCGCGGTGATCACGGTGCCATCACCCACCGTCAAATGTCCCGCAGTCCCCACCTGTCCTGCGAGGATGCAGTTTTCCCCAATTCGCGTCGAACCGGCGAGGCCGACCTGCCCGCAGAGCATGGAATTTCCGCCCACTTTGGATGCGTGCCCCACCAGCACCAGGTCGTCAATCTTCGTCCCGCGCCCGATCCGTGTCTCGCCTACGGTCGCGCGGTCAATGCAAGCGTTCGCTTGCACCTCCACATCGTCCTCCAGCACCGCGGGTCCCGATTGCATCATTTTGTACCAGGTCCCATCCGGATTTTTCGCATACCCCAAGCCGTCGCCTCCGATAATCACGCCGTTCTGCAAAATCACGCGATCGCCGATCCGGCAGAATTCCCGCACTACAGCATGTGCGTGGGCAAAGAAGTGTGCGCCAATCCGCGCGCCGCGATATATCGTCACAAAACTATGCAGCACGGAGCTGTCTCCGATCACCGCATCTTCATCCACGAAACAATACGGCCCAATGTGTGCTCCCGCTCCGATCTTCGCGCTCTTCGCAATCACCGCCGTCGCATCAATTCCGGGCGCATATTTAGGCGCCTCATAGAAAAGCTCAATGGCCTTCGCAAACGCCAGGTAGGGATTTGCGGTCCGCAATTTCGCCAGGGCCGGGCCACCGGGGTCGCGCTCCACCTCCACGCCGTCTTCGATGAACACGGCGGAAGCGCGCGTGGTCTTCAGATCTGGTGCATACCGCCGGTTTGCCAGAAAGGTCACTTCACCCGGACCGGCTTGCTCGATCCCGGCCACGCCGTGAATCTCCGCCGGCAGATCGCCTTCCAAGCGGCATTCCAAACGCTCCGCCAATTCCTTCAGCTTCATACGCACTCCTTCGCCACTTCCCAAACAATCTGTGAGTCTCGCACAGCCGCACTCAGGAAGTACAGGCAGGCCAAGGGTAGGTCCTGTCCTAATTTGTCAGGGGAAATTAGGACAGTACCCAAGGGTATCGATTTCTGTTCGTAGTGCGGCCTCCCGTATCGGCAATCAACTGTCAGTAGCAAGTTAAAATGTCCGGTGTTCATAGCACATGAAGTGTCCGGTTTGGTTTTGGTGTTAAGGGTTGGTTCGTTGTGTTGAGTCTGGGGAGGCGGGGGGAGCGAAGCGACCCCCGCTTCCCCAGAGTTTTAGGC
>DASYXF010000113.1:0-70792 GCA_035935335.1 Candidatus Acidiferrum sp. | reverse complement strand
TTCTTGATTTGGAGGATTTCCGTTTTTTCATCGAATCACCTGCGAGTTCCGAATGACAGCCAGCTTGGGCTTGATTGAACTGGGAAGATTACTGTCTGGACGCACTGGTGGTGGTCAAGAAGGTGCTAGAAGGCTGACTCTCCAGGAGGGGCTAGGAAAAATGGTCGGGACGGCGAGATTTGAACTCGCGACCTCACGCACCCCAAGCGTGCGCGCTACCAGGCTGCGCTACGTCCCGACCGGAGCGGTCACGCGAAACGGCCGCAAACTTACTATTTCCACGGTATCACTTGCCTTCGAGCAGCGTCAAGAAACTGCGGAGAGAATCGCGGAGGTCGAGAAGCATTTTGCGGTTGAGTTTTACTGCTTCTCCTTCGGTTACGGTGGATGCGGTGAGTTCTTCGACTGCAGCTTCCAAGCCGCCGCCGTTTTCGAGGTCGCGGAGATGGCGGCGCGCGCCAGCAATGGTGAAGCCTTCGTCATAGAGCAGGCGTCTGATTTTCAGAACCAGATCGACATCTTGCTGACGGTAGAGCCTGTAACCCTGGTGGCCCTTGACTGGCTGCAGCATGGGAAATTCTTCTTCCCAATAGCGCAGGACAAAGGGGCGGATTTCGGTGATGCGGCTGACTTCGCCGATGCGGTAATACCGCTCGTCCTGCTCCTCGGAGATCCCGACTTGGGCAGCACTGCTCATTTTGGAGTTCGGTTCACCCTGAAAAAGCGCGGGGCGGGGGACTGCCCGCGTTTACGGTGTGAGTTTATCAGAAGGATTTACGGGCAGCCACAGTACTTGCCGATGAGAGCAACGCTGAGCGGCCCGCCTCGCTTCCTTCGTCGGGGCAAGCAGAAGGCGGATCGTACAGGGGCAATCGCTACTCCTCGTCCTCGGGGGCGGAGCTGGAGCGATCTTCGCGTTTGCGGAGGCGTTGGACGAAGCGGACCGGTGTGCCGGTGAAATCCCATTTTGCGCGCAACTGGTTTTCGAGAAAGCGTTCGAAGTTGAAGTGCAGTGGTTTTTTCTGGTTGGTAAAGAGGAGAAAGACCGGCGGAGCGGTTTTCGCCTGCGTCATGTAATAAATGCGAACTGGCCGGGCCTTGGGGGTTGAGGCGCGCTGCAAATCCACATCTTCCTTCAGCCAGCGATTCAGTTCGCCGGTGGACACCTTGCGGTTGCGCGACTGCGCGACGTGATCGATCAGCGAGTAGAGCTTTTCGGTGCGTTCGCCCGTTTTTGCCGAAAGGAAAATAATCGGAGCGTAACTGAGAAATTTGAATTTCTGCTGGACCATCTTCTCGTAGTCAAAGAGCAGCTTATGCTTGTCCACAGGCCGTTGCTTCACGCCGGCTGTGGCGCGCTTGGCCTTGCCGCGGGCGCTCTTTTCCGAGGTGTCTTCGGCGCGTTGCGCGGCTTCAACGGCGAGGTCCCACTTGTTCACAACGATAATCACGGAGCGGCCAGACTGCTCCGCATACATGGCGATCGTCGCATCGCCCTGGGTCACGCCCTGTTCGCCGTCCACCACCAGCAGCGCGACGTCCGCACGTTCCAGGCCGCGGCGGGCCATGACCACACTGAGCTTTTCCGCCACCAGCTTGGTTTTGCCCTTGCGGCGGATGCCGGCGGTGTCCACGAAGCGGTAAGTGCGGCCGTTGCGCACAACGTCGGTATCTACATTGTCCATCGTGGTTCCGGGAATTGGGGAAACGATGGAGCGCTCCTCTCCGGCGAGGCGGTTAAGCAGCGTGGATTTCCCCACGTTGGGCCGCCCGATGATCGCGATCTCGACTTCTTTCTTCTCGGCGGGTTGATCCGCGACGGCGTGGCCCTGCACCTGTTTCAAGGCTTCGTCCAGCAGGTCGTCCACGCCAGTGCCGTGTTCAGCCGCGATGGGGAATACGGGCACGCCCAGGGAATAAAACGTCGCGGCGTTGGCTTCCTGCATGGCCGAGTCGATCTTGTTCACGGCTACGACGAACGGCTTTCCCGTGCTGCGCATCAGCCGGGCGAGCTCCTGATCCAAAGGAGTCAAGCCTGCCTGGCTGTCCACAACCAGCACCAGCAGCGCCGCGTTTTCGAAGGCCACGCGCGCCTGGCGGAAGATTTCCGTGGGGATCAGGGCCTTGTCGTCTGGCACGATGCCGCCGGTGTCCACGACTTCCAGGACGCGCCCGTTCCACTCGGTTTTGCCGTACATGCGGTCGCGGGTGATGCCCGGTTCGTCGGTGACGATGGCGCGGCGTGTTCCGGTCAGGCGGTTAAAAAGCGTGGATTTGCCGACGTTGGGCCGGCCCACGATGACCAGGGATGGTAGCTTCTCTGCCATAAAATTGAATGCGCCCCCACAGGGCGCTCTTTCCGTGAAACCCTAATCTTCCAATCTACCGCATCCCCACCCAAGTAGCGAATTGGCGGTGCCCTGCGCAGGGCAAGCGTGTGACCTGGGTCACGCGATTCTGCCCGGCAATTCCCCCCCGGTAGTCCCCCATGTTGCTTCATAGTGCAAATAGAAACATTTTCGTTTGAAGACCTTGCTTCTCTTGCTTTCTCTGAGTATGTTCATTGGCAACAATCCATGGTGTCCTTGGATGCTTTGTCGGGGAAGGCGTCCGCAACATTCTCGGGGTTTCGAGATGACTACTGAATCGATCAAGGAGTAGCTGATGAACAGCTTTTTCCGCGCTATACGTACGTTTGCGCTGGTTGCTTTTGCGTTGACACTTTTTGCGGGAACGTCGGCGTTCGCTCAGACGTTTCGCGGCACGATTTTGGGCAGTGTCACCGACTCGTCCGGGGCGGCTGTGCCCGGCGCCACGGTGACGATCAAGAATGTGGACACGGGCCTGGTCCGCACGGTGGCGACGTCGGATGACGGCAGCTACTCCGCGCCCGAATTGCCGATTGGCAATTACAGCGTCAGTGTGGAGAAGGCTGGCTTCAAGCTCGGTGTGGTCAGTGGCATCAAGGTGGAGGTTTCCTCCGAGCGGCGAGTGGACGTGACGCTGCAGCCCGGGCAATTGGCGCAAACGGTGACAGTCCAGGGCGAAGAGCTACCGATGGTGGAATCCACCTCGAACACGCTGGGAGGCATCCTCGAATCGAAACTCGCCACGACGCTTCCTGTCAACGGCGGGGACTATCAAAAGTTGATCTTTCTTGTCCCGGGAGTCACCGGCTCTCCTGACCAGATTACAGACTCCCCCGGTTCGTTCGGCATTTTCTCTGTCAACGGAGCTCGTGGCCGCGCCAACAATTTCCTGCTGGACGGCACGGACATGAACGACGGATACCGGAACGACCCGGCCATCAATGAAGCGGGCGTCTTTGGCACGCCGGCGACCATCCTGCCCGTGGCGTCGATTGCAGAGCTACACGTGGCCTCCAACTTCGAAGCGGAATACGGGCGCAGCGCCGGCGCCGTCGTGAATATCGTCACCAAGAGCGGCACGAATCAGTACCACGGCACGGCATCCGAATTTTTCCGCAACAATGCTCTGGACGCCCGGAACTTCTTCGACGATACCTCGCTGCCCCAGAATCCCTTCCACAACAATCAATTTGGCGGATCCTTCGGTGGCCCGATCATCAAGGACAAGACCTTCTTCTTCGTTGACTACGAGGGGCTTCGCGAAGTGGGCGCGGAGTCCACACCTTCCTGCGTGCCAACCGCTGCGGACATCACCAATAACACGCCCGCGGGCGGCATTAACCCGGTCATTGCCAATCTTCTGGCTGCGGGCAAGGGCTGGCCGACTCCAAACGGCACGGGTTCCTGCATCGCTTCACAAGCAACCATCGCGACCCCGATTGCTCAGACGCAAGTGTCATCCAATACGATTCTGGCGACTCCGTTTTCCAATAATGTTAACGGCGGGATTATCAAAATCGATCATCAGATCAGCCAGGGCAATACACTGAGTGGGCGGTACTTCCTCGGCGACAGCGAACAGAGCTTTCCTCTGGCTCTTGTTGGTGGCGGCGCGCTTCCCAACTACAATACGTTTACTCCGACTCGCGTCCAGTTGGTCAGCATCTCGTTCGTTTCCGTGATGTCTCCAACCATCGTCAATGAAGCGCGTATCGGCTGGAACCGCTTTGCCGAAGGTTTCTACGCCCAGGACCGGCACTTTGACCCCACAAGCATCGGGCTAGTCAACAACGCGAAGGGCATTGACCTGGGGCTCCCGCGATTCAGCGTCGGCTCTTTTCCACAGTTAGGGGCCAGTTCAACCGACACCCGGAATCGAGTGGATTCCAACTGGCACTACATAGACAACATTTCCTGGAAGCACGGAAAGCACGACATCAAAGCGGGCTATGAATTCCGCCGGACCACGGTGTCGCAGAACTTCGACTCCTACTTCAAGGGCCGGCTGAATTTCAGCGCCCTGTCTGATTTCCTGTCAGGAACTCCCACTGGGGGCTTTCAGTATTCCGGGGACCCCAACCGGAACACATTCGAGAATTCTCACGCGATCTATTTGCAGGACAGCTACCGTTGGTCGAGTCGCGTCACTTTAAACCTAGGCCTGCGCTACGACTACTTTGGGATCGTCCAGGAAAAGCACGGAAACTTCACAAATTTCAATCCTCTGACTGGCGCGGATATTCTGGTTGGGCAGGGTCGTCTGTACCAACCGGACTACAACAATGTCTCCCCGCGTGTGAGCTTGGCATGGGATGTGACCGGCCACGAGAAAACCGTTGTTCGCGCCGGGTTCGGTATTTTCTATGATGCCTATTCGCAGGACATGTTCATGGGGCATTTGCCCTTCAACAGCTTCTACGATCCAGGTGCCGCCTACTCCGGAGCCGGGGGGAACCCGATCCTGCTTGCAAACGCCTTCAAATCGCCGCTCATTGCAGGGTCTTCTGCTTTCGGTTTCGCAAGCCCGATGTTTGACCGATTCGGTGTGGACCAAAATCTGCGCACGCCCTACATGGAAAATTACAACTTGAACCTGCAGCAGCAGATCACCCGCAAGATGACGTTCCAACTCGGCTACGTTGGATCGCAAGGGCACAAACTGTTGCGATTCCGCGACCTCAATCAGCCCACGCTGGCGCAAATCCAAGCCTATGACTATCACTCCAGTGCTTTTAACACCGGCGGCTGCTGCACGCCGGGTGCGTTGCTCGGACCCGGAGGTGGTGGAGTCTATTACAACTATGAAGAAACCTCTGGCAATTCTATCTATAACTCCCTGCAGGCCAGCTTGCATATCGAGGACTGGCACGGACTGACTTCAACCTTCAATTATAACTGGTCGCATTCGATTGACGATTCGAGCGACGGGGAAGACTACGTTCCCAACGCGGCGCAGCCGGACAACAGCCAGGCGGCCAACCGATTCAATCGCGGCAACTCCAATTTCGATGTCCGCAATCGCATCGCCTGGAATTTCATTTACCTAATTCCAGACAGCCGCGGCAGCGGCATGAAGCTGATTCGCAACGGTTGGGGCTTCAGCGGCACCGTCACAGTCCAGGCGGGCCAGCCATTCCACCTGAACTACAATTTTGAGGATGATTACAACGGCACTGGCGAATTCTTCGCTCGCCCGGACGTTGTCGCACCAATGGTTTATCATCAGAATGATCCGAATAACTTTCTGCAGTTGAGCGCCTTCGCTGTTCCTTGCACCCTGGACGGCCAAGGCACCGCCGCAGCAAACTGCATCTCGATCAATCCTGCGAATCCAGATCCCACTGGTATCGCCTGCGATAAACTCGCTTCCGGCGGTGCGAACACTGGCGGGTGCATTAATACGATGCATTTCGGTTCTCTCGGCCGCAATTCGCTGATTGGCCCACATTTCCGTCAGTTCGACTTCTCCCTGTTCAAGAGGACGCAACTTACCGAAAGACTGAACATGGAGCTGCGCTTTGAGGGGTATAACATCCTGAATCATCCGAACTTCGCGAATCCCTATCTGCCAAACTTCATTGCCGATGCTGCGCAGCAGGGGATTAACCCCAACGGGACTTCGGCAGGTGCACTGCACCTGACAGCCACGGGCGACGTAGGCATCGGGTATCCCTTCCTTGGCAGCGGTGGACCGCGCAGTTTGCAACTTGCGGCGAAGTTTACGTTCTAGGTGGTTTCCACTTTGTAGAAGCAGCGCGAAGGCCCCGGTCGCCCAGCCCGGGGCCTTCGTGTTTTTGGAGTGCGGTGGCCCTGCCTGTGGCAGGCAGGCTCTGCCGCCGCTTTTGAGGCGTACAGTCCTTTTCCAGACTTAGCTTGTGAGAAAATGTTGAAACCGTAAAAGCGGGAGCAGGGCTCCCGCACTCCAAATGGACGGACTCCTCGGCGTGGGCGTTTGGATTGACGGTTGCATCGCGCAGCCGTCTTTAAGCTATTGATAATAAAATACTTAAATCGGATACCCCTGTTTCATCACCTTTGATTTGACTGCAGTTGCCTACCCCTAACCCGCACAGACATTGCAACTTGTGATAGTTTTGCGACGGCTGCCGCGTACTAACCTATGGAACCGCTGAGACCAGGGCGAATGAGCGCACCGGGAAAAACGGAGCCGACGGAAGTAATCGCTCGAGCCCGGACTGGGGATACCCAGGCTTGGGGCGAACTGTACCGGGAATTTGCCCCGGCGATCTTCCGCTTTTGCCGGCGGGCGATGCCGACGCGCGAAGACGCGGAAGACGCCACGATGGAGATTTTCATGAAGTTGCGCGACAAACTTATCCAGTACGACCAGACACGGTCCTTCACCGCGTGGCTGTACAAAGTCGCCGCAAATCATTGCTGGGACATGCTGCGCCGCAAGAAAGCCCGCCACGACAAAGACATGGATGACGTGGACGATGTGGCTCTGGAATGCCCGGAGCCGAACCAACTGGAAAAACTGATCGAAGAGCGCACCAGCGAAGAGGTGCGCAAAGCGCTGGACACGCTGGGCATGCGCGCGCGGATGGCGCTGGTGATGCGCTACTACTCGGATATGAGCTACGACGAGATTGCCGACGCCCTGGGCGTCCGGCGGCAATTTGTAGGAGTCGTGCTTTTACGGGCGCGGCATGAACTGCGGCAGGCGATGGGAGAGAACAGCGCGCTGGCCGTGGGAGGAACCCGATGACAGAACCGGACAGGAACAGCAATAAGCAGGCGAACGAAACGCATGTTGATGAGATGACTTTGCTGTTGTATGTCGAGCGGCAGCTGGACCGCGAGGCGGCGCAGGGCGTGTCTCTCCACACGCAGACCTGCACGCGGTGCCTGACGCTGCTGCGCGCGCTGGACCGCGAGTCGCGTTTGCTGACGCGCTCCATGCTGGAGCAGGACGAGCCTTTGCCGGCGCGCCTGGCGGAGTTTCACGAAAAGGTGAAGCGCAACATGCAATGGATTTGGGGCGTAGTGTTTGGCCTGGCGGTCATGGGCGTCTACGCCTTGTACACGGGATATGTCGAGCCCTGGGAACGTCAGTTTGCAGAGGCCGGCTTCGGCAGCACGAATCTGCTGAGTCTGGTGGTGTTTCAGGGCGCATTCTGGAAAGGATGGCAATCCATGTTCAGCTTGTTCGAAGTGCTTGCCGTGATGTGCATGGCCGGCTTCGGCTTGTTCGCTTTCCGCCGCTATTTGCGGCGTGGCTCGGCGCTGGCGGTGCTGTTTGCCAGTTTCGGCTTGATGATGGCTGTGGCCACGCCGGCGTCGGCCACGGAATTCCGCAAGGGCGACAACGTCAACGTGAAAAAGGGTGAGGTCATCAAGGGCGACATTTTTCTCACCGGCGAGCACGTACGAATCGATGGAGATGTCGAGGGCGACGTTTTTGCGTTCGCGCACCAGGTGGACGTCAGCGGACACATCAATGGCGATCTGATCTGTTTTGCGCAAGCGGTGCGCGTCAACGGCGTGATCGACGGAAATGTACGCACAGGCGCTAATAATGTGACCATCACCGGAACGGTGGAGCGCAATGTCATGACCTGGAGCGAAACGCTCAACCTGGACGCCAGCGGGAAGATCGGCCGGAGTCTTACCGCGGGCGGCGAAACGCTGACGCTCGATGGAAAGATCGGGCGCGACTTTCTGGGCTTCGCGGACAGCACGACGATCTCCGGGTTGATCGGAGGCTCGGTGCGGGAACGCGGCAAATCGCTTTCGATCGTTTCCGGCGCGGAGATCGACGGGAAGACCGCTTTTAAGGGACAAAGGGAACCAAACGTCGCCTCCGATGCCAAGCTTGCGTCGCCGCTGGAATTTACGAGGGAGGAACACCGCCGGGCGGAGCGGACCGGAGGTTACTACCTTTGGCAGGTCATTTGGGCCGCGGCCTATGTGCTTTTCGGCCTGGTGCTATTCAGCCTGATGCCGAAGTTTTCCCAGGAAGCGGCGGCGAACACGGAACATCTTGGGGCTTCGGCGGGCCTGGGGATTCTGGTCGGGGCCGGCTTTCCGATCGGGGCGCTGCTGGCTTGCATCACGGTTGTGGGATTGTTCGTGGGCATTTCTGGATTTTTCTTGTGGTACGCCTCGCTGTATTTCGCGCAGATCATTGTGGGGGCAGCGGTGGGCGCATGGATCATGGGCCGGACGGATGAATTCTGGCCGGAGATTGGAAGAATGATCGTGGGTTTGCTGCTGCTGCGGGTGGTGATGATGGTTCCCTACGTGGGCGCGTGGATCAAGTTCGTGGTGGTCGTCTGGGGCATAGGAGCGATCTCGCTGGCGCTTTACCGGAGGCTGCAGCCGACGATGGCGCCCAACATTCCGCCGGCGCCCATGGCGCCGCTGGGGAGTCCACTGCCGCCGAATACGACGGTGGGCGGGATCTAGAAACTTTGGAGTGCGGCGGCTCTGCCGCCGCTTTGAGATTGATAGTAGAAGGACATACTGGACTTAGTTGCTGTGGCTTAGTCCGTAAAAGCGGGAGCAGAGCTCCCGCACTCCAAAAAAGACGGGCCCCGAAACTTCCGGGGCCCGTTGCCTTTTGCGGAGGCGGGTAGAAACTTAGTGTTGGCGCACCTTGGCTGCTTGTAACGGCCCCGTTATCGGCGATGTGCTTGGATTGAAGAACAGGGCTGAAATGGATACTGTGCCTTGTAGCCCGCTCGTGCTTACTCCTTCGAATAACGTCGCGTTCTGGTAGGTCTGCACTTGCGCCAAGGTGGTAAAAGCGGTGATATAAGTGGGCAGGCCGCTGATTGAGAAACCTGTGGTTGACCCTGTGCTTACTGTTCCCGTCAAGCGTGAAAATCGCAGGATCATGGCTGTTGCGGTGGCGTCAATAAGGCTATTGGTTCCTGTTGCGGCGCCGGTGATCTTGGCGCGCACGGTTTGTCCCGCGAGCAGATCGTTCGCGTTGGTGAACCCGGTGGCCGGCAATCCCGGCTGACCGGTCAAAATGCCGAAATCAACCAGAAACGACGCTGTCGGGCTGACCGTCAGGCAGATGCCCGCTCCAAAACCGGGGCCTGCCAGCGGTGAACCGCCGGTGGTGATCGAACTGTCGCTGAGGATCATCCCGAAATTCGCGCCGCCGTTGCAGTTGCTGGGATAAATGGTGCCTTCCACTTCGTCGGCGGGTGTTTTTGACGAGTCGATGACGTCGAGCGATGAGCCGACAATCGTGCCGGCGGTCGTCAGCACACCTTGCAGGCTCACGATCGAGCCGACACCGATACAGCTCAAATTGACGGTAGCGCCACAAAGTCCCTGGGGATCGAACACCGGAATAGAGGAACTGATCGTTGCAGTCAGGTTGCCGCGGGCCGTGGAACCCAACGTGATGCTGCTATTGGATAAGGCCGTGACACGCCCTGTGAAATCGTCGACGTTGGCGAAGTCGCCGCTCGGAACACCGACGGGTGTGGAGGTATTCACGGCGAGAACGTTCGAAAGGCCGAGATTGATAGAAATGCCGGTGGAGGTGTCAATCGCGTTGTTGTAATTGAAGTCGAGGTCCAGCCACTGGTTGGCGTCAGCGTTCAGTCTAAGATTGCCAAGAGGGACGGTGATATTGGTGAAGGTTCCGGAAATGCCGCAGACGCTGAAAGGGTTTGCCCCCGGACAGTTTCCAACCGCGGCCCCAGAGTTGTTGACGAAGACACCGGAAGGGCTCCCAAGCGCAATGGTCAGGGATGTGTAAGTGTCCGCCGGAACCGATGCGTTGGTGACGACCACACCCGAATCGGATTGCAACCGGGTCAATTCAAAATTTGCCGCCGAACCAGGGGAAAACACGGCGACGTCCGTGCCGGCCGAGTTTGTCAGTTTTATTCCGATGATGGGCAAAGTGAAGCTCAGGATGGTGGTGTTCGCGGGCGGCGTGTCCGAAATGGAGATGCTGAGGTTTGCGTTTCCGTTTATCACGCAGTTTGTTACGCAGCGATTTTTGACGCCGCTGCAGGAACAGAGCGACACAGCAGCGACGATCACAGCGATAAACAGGTATTTTCTTGAATTCATGCGAACACCCCATGGCCAATTTCGCCGCCACCATTTGCGGCAAGGGCAGCTGGAATTCCCCAACAACACTCTATCCCAGTCCACCCGTTGTGCGGTGCGGAAAACCCGGGATTGCCCAAATATTAACGTCGGCGGCGCGCCGGTGAGCCCGACGGGGATGTGCTATCGTTAGTCCGTTGCGATGCTGCTCCGCAGAGTAGGCAGGGTTTTTGGTCAAGCGTAAAGCCAACCCGGGTTCAACCGAGGCTCCGAAAAAGACGAGAGAAGTTGTCCAGGAGCGCGTCTACGTGCCTCTGGAGGACGAGTTGCGTGCACACGACGTGGAGGGCCAGCCGGTGCGGCAGAATCGCGCGGTTGGAAATGTGCAAGGCTCGGCCGCGGGTGTGGCACCTGCTCATGAAGAAGAGACTCCTTCAACCGGTCCTTCGATGGGGCAGATTTTCGGGCCCGGCGGATTCTTGGAACGCAGCATGATCGGGGGTTACGAGCACCGGCCCGCGCAATTGCAGATGGCGGAAGCGGTGCACGACGCGTTTCAGAAACACCACCACTCGGTGGTGGAGGCTGGCACGGGCACCGGGAAAACTTTGGCCTATCTGCTGCCGGCGATCTGCAGCGGGCGGCGCGTGGTGATCTCGACGGCCACGAAATCGCTGCAGGAGCAGCTTTACCAGAAAGACGTCCCATTCCTGCAGAAGCATTTCGCACCCAATCTGAAAGTCGCGGTGATGAAGGGCCGCTCGAATTTTCTGTGCCTTTCCAAAATGCACGCGCTGGCAGACCAGCCAATGCTGAAAGGCATGGAAGAGGTGGACGCGTTCCGCCAGATCCGCGAGTGGTCGAACCTGACGGAAACCGGCGACCGCGCCGAGCTGACGTTTTTGCCGGACGACTCGGAGTTGTGGTCGCGAATTGACGCGCGGCGCGACACCTGCACAGGCAAGAAATGCCCGGAGTTTGAGAAGTGCTTCCTGACGCAGATGCAGAACCGCGCCAAGGAAGCCGACCTGATCATCGTGAACCATCACCTGTTTTTTGCCGACCTTGCGCTGAAGCAGGACGATTTCGGCAGCATCCTGCCGGAATATTCAGCCGTGGTTTTCGACGAAGCGCACGAGATGGAAGACGTGGCCAGCGATTATTTCGGCCAGCAGATTTCGAATTACAGGTTTGAAGAACTGGCGCGCGACGCGGATCACGCCATGCGGCTGACGAAGACAGGCTCTCCCACGCTACTGCGGCGGACGCAACGCATCCGGGAAAAGAGCCGCGCGTTTTTCGACAGCTTTCCGCCGCGCGACGGCCGGTTTCCGTTTACAAGGCAGGAGCGCGAAGCTTTTCTGGAGCAGAACCGCGAGGCGTACGACGCGCTGTTGAACGCCTGCAAGGCGATGGAAACGGAATTCGCGGCGCTGACGCAGAAACCCGAAGAGTTGACGCGCATTGGCCGGCGCAGCTTTGAAGTCCGGCAGGAGCTTTCTTTCCTGTTTGAATCGAACGAAAAAAACTATGTGTACTGGTTCGAGCGCCGCAACAAAGGCGTGTTTCTTGCAGCCACGCCGATCGACATCAGCCAGATTCTGCGCGAGAAACTTTTCGAAGCCTTCGATACCGTGATTCTTACTTCAGCGACGCTGACGGTTGCCGGGCGATTCGAATTCATCCGGCAGCGCCTCGGCCTGGACCACGCGAAAGAGTGCGCTTTGCCGCCGGAGTTCGACTTTCAGCAGCAGGCGTTGCTCTATCTTCCGCAGAAGATGCCGGATGTGCGCGACGCCGGATTCGCGGCGAAAGCGGCCGACGAAATTGTGCAGTTGCTGGAGTTGAGCCGGGGGAGAGCGTTTTGCCTGTTCACCAGCTACTCTCAGATGAATGATTTATTCGAGCGAGTGCGTACGCGCGTGGATTTTCCACTGATGCTGCAAGGGACCGCGCCGCGCTCGGTGCTGCTGGAGCGCTTCAAAAACACACCGAATGCCGTGCTATTCGCCACCGCCAGCTTCTGGCAAGGCGTAGACGTGCCTGGCGAGCAACTTTCCTGCGTGATCGTGGATCGCTTGCCGTTCGCCGTGCCCAGCGATCCGATCGTGGCAGCCCGTGTCCGCGCCTTGCAGGACGAGGGGCGCAACCCCTTCTCCGAATTTCAGGTGCCGGAAGCCGTGCTGGCGCTGAAACAGGGCTTTGGGCGGCTGATTCGCGCCAAAACCGACCGCGGCGTGCTGGCCCTGCTGGACACGCGAATCCAGCGGATGCCCTATGGTAAAATTTTCTTGGAGTCGCTGCCCCGGTACCGGAGGACCAACGATCTGGAGGATGTCTCCCGGTTCCTGTCCGCGGCCAGCCCTGCCTGAAAGCATCGTCCCCAGGCCCCAGGGAAGAAGAGGAAGAGAAAGCCAACCATGTTTCAGGTGAGTGTCGAAGATACGTTTTCGTCGGGGCACGCCCTGCGGGGTTATAAGGGCAAGTGCGAGAATCCCCACGGGCACAATTACCGCGTTCAGGTAACGTTGGAAGGGCCGCAACTGGACAACATCGGCCTGCTGATCGATTTCACGCAGTTGAAGCATGCGATGCGCGGCCTGATCGCGCGGCTGGATCACCAGTTCATCAACGACCTGGAGCCATTTACGACAGTGAATCCCTCGGCCGAAAATCTGGCGAAATATTTTTACGACAATCTGACCAGCCAGCTGACCGGATTGCCGCCGGGAGCGAAATTGAAAGACGTGGTGATCTGGGAGACCGACACCGCTATGGCGCGCTATCACCCGTAGCGGGTCCGGCTGATAACGGGAGACACAATGAACCGGTCGCTTCTGATCATCCTGATTCCGGCGCTGCTCGTGGCCATCGGCTACGTTGTAGTGCTGAGAATGATGGGTTTCTCACCCGGATACCCCCGGTTGATTGGCGCAATGGCTCTGTTTTTTGGCGGCATTTATTGGCTTTCAAGGCGGTCGGGCAAAAAAGCAAAGACCGGCAGCTAGCGGCGAGCGGCAGCATTTGTAGCGGCCGCCTTCCAAGGCGGGCGCTTTTAGTTCGATTGACAGGGAAAGCAGATCCCTCCCCCGCGGAAGGCGTGGGTTTGGGATGGCAATCCGGTTGAAAGTTTCTTAGAGTAACGCTCGGTTACAAATGTTCATTACCGAAATATTCAAATCCATCCAGGGCGAAGGAACGCGCGCGGGACTGCCGTGCATTTTCGTGCGTCTAACCGGCTGCAATCTGCGCTGCACCTGGTGCGACACGGCATATGCGTTTCACGGCGGGCAGAAGGTCACTGTCGACGAAGTAATGGAGCGCGTCGAGTCGCTGAGCCTGCGCGCCGACGGCCATGCCGCGGGAGTTTCTTTGGTGGAGCTTACGGGCGGGGAACCGCTGCTGCAGGAAGAAATCTATCCGCTGGCGGAGCGGCTGCTTGCCGCAGGCTATACGGTGATGATCGAAACCAGCGGCGAGAGATACGTCGGGCGTTTGCCGAAGGAAGTGATCAAGATTGTGGACGTGAAGTGCCCGGACTCCGGCGAGCCGGATACGTTTGATCCGCGGAACCTTGAGGAATTGACCGCGAACGACGAAGTGAAGTTTGTGATTTCCAGCCGAAGGGATTATGAGTTTGCGCGCGAATTCAGCCGCGAGCACCGGCTGGGGGAGCGGGTGCGCGAGGTGCTGTTTTCGCCGGTGCACGACGATCCAAACGGAAAATGGACCGGGCTGGAACCGCGCGAACTGGTCGGATGGATGCTGGAAGACGGGCTGCCGGTGAGGCTGGGTTTACAGTTGCACAAGATTGTATGGGACCCCGCGATGCGCGGAGTGTAGCCTGGAAGAGGGACAGCCTGCTTGAGAAGAATCGACGCCATCGTTTTGCTGAGTGGAGGAATGGATTCCTGCGTCTGTGCTGCCGAAGCGCTCCGCAAACACGGTAAAGGGCGTGTGGGGCTGCTCCATGCGAGCTATGGGCAGCGCACGGAGACTCGGGAACTCCGCGCCTTTAATGAGATTGCGGAATACTATGGTGTGCAGGAAAAGCTGCAGGTCAGGCTGGACTATTTCCGCGCCATCGGAGGCTCGGCGCTGACGGATGCGAACATTGCGGTTCCGGAAAATGAACTGGGCGCGCCGGGGCCCGGCGGCAACGCGATTCCTGTTACGTACGTCCCATTTCGCAATGCGCATTTTCTGAGTGGGGCGGTCAGTTGGGCGGAAGCGAGCGGCGCGGGCGCCCTTTATATCGGAGCCGTGGCTGAGGACAGTTCGGGATATCCCGATTGCCGGCCGGAGTATTACGGAGCATTTCAGGAATTGATTCGCCGGGGAACGCGGCCGGAGACGAAGATTGAAATCGTGACGCCGGTGATTCGCCTGAAGAAGAGCGAAATTATCCGGCGGGGCATGGAACTGGGCGCGCCGCTGAATTTGACGTGGTCCTGCTACCAGGGTGAGGATCTGGCCTGCGGAACGTGCGACAGTTGCATGCTGCGATTGCGCGCGTTCGCGGAGGCGGGCGTCCGCGACCCGATCGGCTACCGGCCTGGAGTTCGCGCGGGAGCGGCGAAATAAGGTTGCGGCGCTTGGAATCCCGGCGATATGAGAGATAATGGTCGAAACCGGCCAGCGGACCAAGGCCGGCGCTCCTCCACAAAAAAAAGGAGAATGGGGCATGGTGAAATGGAAGAAGGCGTACGCGCTGGCCGCAGTCCTGGCGCTCGGAATGCTGGGATGTTTTGCGACGAGGACGGCCGCGCAAGACGGGAAGATAACCGGATCGCTGATCGACTTTGACGGAAATCCGTGGGCCAATTTCCCGGTGAAGGTCAAAAGCGAACAGGGCGTGACCACCGAATCGAAAACGGATGCGGCCGGAAAATTTGCGTTTACAGGTCTGAAGAACGGGAAATACACCTTCACGGTGCAGCCGCCCCAGATGCAGACCCCGTTTGATGTTCCGCTCGATGTTCGCGGCGCGGATACGCCGCCGCTAAACATCAACTTCAAGGAAATCCTGGAGAAGCAGAACCCCGAGGCAGCCGCGAAATACCGCCAGCAGCAGGCGGAACAAAAGAAATTCGCGGGCATGAAGGAGCAATTCGCGAAGGGTGTTGCCCTGCTGGACCAGGAGCGCGCGGCGAAGGCCGAGTTGACGAAAGCAAAGCCGGAAGAAAAGGATGCCATCAAGGCGAAGATTGCCGACATTTCGAACCAGGCCGTCGCGACCTTTCAGGACGGCCTGAAGGTGGCTCCGGAAAAAGATCCGAATATTCATCTGTTCTGGGCGCGCATGGGCGAAGCCTACGACCTGGCAGGGCGCAACGACGAAGCCATCAACGCGTACCAGCAGGCGATTGCTGCCAAGCCGGAGAATCCGAGTTACTACAACAACCTGGGAAACATTCTGGGACGCACGGGAAAGATTGACGAAGCGCGCGCGGCTTACACCAAGGCTGCGGAGTTGGATCCGCCGAATGCCGCAATGGCATGGCGCAACTTCGGCATCAGTTTGTATCAGGCGCAGCGGATGGTGGAGGCGATTGAACCGCTGAAAAAAGCCACGGAGTTGGATCCCAAGAACGCCCAGGCTTGGTATCTGCTGGGCGCCTGCATGGTAGCGGACCCTTCCATTTACAAGACGACTGGCGACAAAATAGAAGTGCACCCTTTGCCGGGAACGATCGAAGCGTACCAGAAGGCCATCGAACTGGATCCGAATGGGCAGTGGGGTACGCAAGCAAAGCAGGGACTTGAGCAACTCCAACAGCTCACCGGCGGCATCGATACGAAAGTCGGCAACAAGAAAAAGAAACCGTAGTTCCCGGGCTCTCAAAAGCCTGGTTTTCAACAAACGGTCCCGGTTCGCCGGGGCCGTTTTTCTTTTACCGGTGGGTGAGTGTGCCTGTGATTTTTGTGCGGCGCAGGGACCAGGAAAAAATCACGATGGAAGAAGGAAGCAGAACGGCGGCAAACGCGAGCAGAATCACAAGCGGGTGCGAAAGGGAGAGGATGCCTGCTCCATCGAGAAGTGCGCCGCGCATGGCATCCATCGCGTAGGTCACGGGATTCAGGTACGCCACGACTTGCAACCACGGCGGCAGGATGCTGACGGGGAAGAGCATCCCGCCGGCGACGCTAGAGACGCCGAGAAAAAACCATTTGGCGGGATTTCCCCGCTTGAAGAGCAAAAGATACGCCGCCGAGAGGACTCCAAGGCCGGAAAAGGCAAGCAATGTGGCGAGAAGCACGGCAAAGACGGCCGGCCAGTTGGCGGCGCGCAAGGGGAAATCGAACAGGATTGCCGCCCAGCCGAGATAAACGGCGATGCGCAGGGTGGTGGCAACGAAGGGATAAAAGGTCGAGCCGAGGAGGATCACCGGCAAGGAAACTTGCGTGGCCAGCAGCGGCTCCAGTGTGCCGGAGTCGCGCGCTTCCTGAAGGCTGCGCTCAAACGTATCCAGCGCGGCATTGAGATAGTCGAAGAAAACAAAACCGGCCAGCGAGTAAGCGAAATACGATTTCCCCTGCGGAAGAGCTTCGCGCAGCGCCGGCGAATCCACGAAGCGCGCCACGTAATAGAACAGCGCGGCGCCGAAGAGCGCTTCGATAGCCTCCAGGATAAAAGGACTGCGGTAGGTGCTGGCGATCCGCAGATCGCGCTGGAAGAAAAGGAAAATGTCGCGGAGGATTTGCTTCATTCGGGTGCCGGCTCCACAACGGAATAGAGACGCCGCCCGGTGAGCCGCGCGAACGCTTCCTCAAGAGAAGAGGACAGAGTCCGGGCCCGGAGCGCAGCCGGCGTGTCGAAAGCGAGCAATTTGCCGTCATCAAGGATGGCCACACGGTCGGCCAGCAGTTCGATTTCTTGCATGGTGTGCGAGGCGAAGAGCAGTGAGGTGTCTTTTCGCGCCAGAACCTCCGTTTTCAGAAAATGCCGGAAGTCCGCCGCGGCAATGGCGTCGAGGCTGCGCGTCGGTTCATCCAGCAGCAGGACTTTAGGCTGGTGAAGAAGCGCACGCAGGAGGCTGAGCCGCTGGATGGTGCCGGAAGAAAGTGCGCGGCACTGGCGGTCCAGCACGCGGCTCAATCCGAAGCGTTCGCCAAGGGTCTCGATGCGGGTGGCGCTGAATTCGTCGGAGAGATGGTTCAAGCGGCCAAAGAAGCGGAGATTCTGTCGTCCCGTCAGCCGCGCGTAGAAGCCCAGATCACTCCCTGCGTGGTAGCCGATTTCCCGCCGCACGGCCGCCGGCTCGCGCGAGGTGTCGTGGCCGGCGAGTGAAGCTGAGCCGCGCGTCGGCAGAAGCAGCGTCGCCAGGATCCGAAGCAAGGTAGTTTTGCCCGCCCCATTGGCGCCGAGCAGCGCGACCGACTCGCCTTGTTTGACTTCGAGAGAAATTCCGCGCAGGGCCGGAGCGGTGGGCGGGGCAAACGGCTGAAGATAAGCGCGCCAGCCGCCGAGCGCTGGCGGAAACCATTTCTCCAGGGAATCCAGAATAATCGCGGGATCGGACACTCTGGAATTTATAGCGTGTCTCCCGGCGGAAAACAATGCGCAGGGGATGCGGCGCCTTGCCCGCAGAACATGGCGGATCGAAGCAAACCCCGGTAAGATACCCGTGTAATTTCGAAAACGCATGTTTTGGCTGGAGCACAGAAGATGCTGGAGTTGACGATGCGCGCCGTCGTGCCTGCCCACGTGCTGATCCGTCACTTGGACGGAGAGTCCGTCCTGCTGAATCTGGAAAGCGAACGGTATTTTGGCCTGGACGCCACCGGCACGCGGATGTGGGAATTGATGACCTCGCAACCATCCATTGCGTTGGCGTTGGAAAAACTTCAGGAAGAGTACGAGGTGGAGCCCGAGACACTGCGCACGCACCTCACGCAACTTTTAAGCGGGCTTGTCGAGAACGGCCTGCTGCAAGTACTGCCCGCGGATGTGGGAACCACTTCAACGATATAAGGCGCTGGAGCCCGCGTCACGGCGGATGTTCCGGCACGCCGCGATACTGTTGCCGCTGGTGCGATGGTCGCTGCGATGGAGGGGCTACGGCAAGACCCTGGCGTCGCTCCAGAAGCGAGTCCCGATTCATGCGAAGGATAGGGAAAGCCTGCCCGGCGAGCGGGAAGAAGCGCAGGCCGCATGCCGCATGGTGAGCGCCGCCTTGCACTATTCTCTCGTTACCTATACCTGCCTCGAAGAATCCTTGACCCTCTGGTATCTGCTGCGCAAGCAGGGAATCTCCGCTCGCCTGCGCATCGGAGTCCGAAAAGAAAATGGGAAATTCGAAGCACATGCCTGGGTGGAGTATGGCGGCGAAGCGTTGAATCTGGACGAGTCGATGCACCGCCACTTCCTTGCGTTTGAACAAGACCTGCCCGAGCCCCCCGCGGAGCAGCCATGAGCGGATTCTTCGGCGTGGTGCGAACGGACGGCAAGCCGGTGGAGCCGCGATTCCTGGAAGAGATTACCCAGCGGCTGCGTCTTCGCGGGCCGGACGGAAGCCAGACCTGGACAAGAGACGGCTTGGGCGCGTGCTTCGCGTACCTGGAGACCGGAACGCGGCACCAATCCCGCAGCCAACCGGTGCAGCTTGGGGAGCGTTACGCCCTGCTCGGGGAAGTGCGCTTGGACGCACGAAAAGAATTGATCCGCAAGCTGCTGGAGAAACAGCAGCGGGCAACCGATGAATCCTCCGACGAAGAGTTGCTGCTCCTGGCATGGAGCGCGTGGGGAGAGAGGGCGCTGGACGGGTTACTGGGAGATTTTTCCGTGGCCGTCTGGGATGCTTCCGAGCAATCGCTGTTCTGCGCCCGGGATTTTTCCGGCGCCCGCCCCTTTTTTTATGCCTGGCGTAACGGCGTATTTAGTTACAGCAACACGCTGAACGCGCTGCGGCTGGCGCCCGAAATCTCCGACGCCCTGGATGAATCGTATGTGCGTGAATTCCTGCTCACCGGATTTTGCAGTGATCGCGCGCGCACGGTCTGGCGCGATGTCCGGCGGTTGCCCGCAGGCCACCGGCTGATTCTGTCTGGCGGACAAATCCAGGTTCAACGATTTCTCAACTTGCCTATCGAAGAGCCGCTGCGGTTCAAGCAGTCAGGCCAGTATGTGGAAAGCTACAGGGAACTGTTGCGGCAGGCGGTTGGCGACCGGTTGCCGGAGGGGAAAGTCTCGTTCTACCTGAGCGGTGGCCTTGATTCGGGTTCCGTGTGCGCTGCCGCCGCCCGAATCTGCGGCGAGACCGGAAATTCCCAGGCGCTCCGCGCATTCACCATCAGCTGGCGGCCGCTGTTTAACGATCCGGAGCCGGAGTTTGCCCGGCTAACCGCGAAACATCTTGGCCTGGCGCAGGAAATTCTGGAAGAAAACTTCATCCGGCCAGATGACAGCGATGTGGCGATCACTCCTGAACCCAGTTCCGAATTTTTCCTCGATCGGGATCGCCGGTTCCGCCGTACGATTTCGCGGCACGCGCGAGTGGTTTTTTCGGGGGATGGCGGCGACGACATTTTAACAGGGCAGTCGTGGCCCTATCTGAAGTATCTCTATAGCCGTGGCCAGTGGACAGAAATTCTCCGGAGCTTCGGCGGATACCTCGGTTCACACGGGCGTTTTCCTCCCCTGCGGGGAGGATTTCGAAAAAGACTGCGGGGCTTAGCGGGTGCGAAGGACGAAGTCCAACAATTGCCATCCTGGTTGGACGAGGAATTTGCAAAACGCGGGCGCGCGGAAGCCGAGGAGAACTTGCGGGAGCATCCCCAGCTCGACGAGCACCCGCTCCACCCGGACGCCTATCGCGCCCTGCACGGGGGCTATTGGGCCAGCGTCCATGAATCCGAGGATGCGGGCTGCACCGGCGTACAACTGGAGACGCGCGCGCCGCTGCTCGATCTGCGCCTGCTGAAATTTCTCTTGCGCGTGCCTCCCGTGCCCTGGTGCATCAACAAGGAGCTCTGCCGCTGGGCGATGAAAGGCGAATTGCCAGGCCGGGTGCTGACGCGGCGGAAGGCCCCCCTCCGGGAAGATCCGCTGGAACTATGCTGGCAGAGAGATGGGTGGCGTCCGAATCCCGGAAAAAATCCTCCTAAAATGATGCATGAATTTGTAAAATGGAAGCCCTGGCTCGCAACTTTGGAAGACACAAAGGGTTACTTTAGCGACGAGTACCTTTATCCGCTATCCTTTTCGCTTTGGCTGAAAGCCGTTGAAAAGGAAGGGGCAGTTCAGTAGAGTGCTAGATAAGGGGCATGAATGAAGCAGCCGTCCAAGCGAACCGGGAAGAAGCCTTATCAACCGCCCAAGCTGCTTGTTTATGGCGATCTCGCGGAGATGACCAAGGCCGCCGGCAACAAGTTTCACATCGACGGCGGAACCAACCCGCGAATGCGGCGTACCGGACGCTGAACCCCGCGCACAGCGCCGAAGCGGCTCAAAACAGATTCCCTTGAGTTATTCCTACCGAGCTTACGGCCTTGGAATCAACTCTTCCACCCGTATTGCAGGCCTCCAAGCTACTCCGTCGCAACCGGGAGAGGCTGACCTGGAGTTTCAAGACGGCCCGGAACCCGCCTGGGTTATAAAATTACTCGCACTTCCCGCACGAATTCTTTCCCAACGATCCGAACCCCGTGGCTCTGCCGATCCTTCCTTCGTGCTTTCCCGGCACGGCGAAAGAGAAGGTTATCAACTCTCCTATTCCGATGGGACGCGCTTCGCCGTGGACGGCGCCGCAGCGCGGATCTGGGGAACATACCAGTCTCCGTTGACGGCCGAAGATATGGCGACATATTTCCTGGGGCCCGTTCTGGGTTTTGTGCTGCGGCAGCGGAATACGGTTTGCTTACATGCAAGCGGGGTCGAGATCCAGGGCCGTGCGGTTTGTTTCTGCGGGGATGCAGGTTACGGAAAATCCACGACGGCCGCGGCGCTGGCTCTCCGCGGGCTTCCGGTGGTTGCGGAGGACGTCGTAGCGTTGCAAGAGAGCGGCGGCAAATTCGAAGCGCTGCCTGGATACCCTCGTGTGTGCCTGTGGCCGGAGAGCGTGAAGATGCTCTTTGGCCGGGAGGATGCGCTGCCGCGATTGACGCCGGTGTGGGATAAACGCTTTCTCGAGCTGGACGGGCGGCGCGCCAAATTCGAGGGGGCGGAGTTGCCATTCGGCGTAATCTATCTGTTTGCGCCGCGCCGCGACGACCAGCGCGCTCCACGCGTCGAAAAAGTCAGTCCGCGCGAAGCACTGCTGGAACTGGTGCAAAACACGTATATGAACTGGGTTCTTGAGCGGCAGCAGCGCGCGGCAGAATTTGACGCCCTCTACCGGTTGGTCCAGCAAGTGCCTGTACGCCGGATCACGCCGCATGCGAAACCGGAAAAACTCGCGGCCCTTTGCGACCTGATCGAGCAAGATGCCTGCGCTGCCGTTTGACCCTGGACTGGGGTAATTACTATTTCGATTCTCTGCACAATTTGCTGACTTGGGAGCCCCCCTAGCAGGCTGTAAGCTACAAAGGCTGATAAAACTTGCGGAAGTTTGAAGGAATTTTACACAGGGGTGTGTCCATGAATTTTGCCCATTCCCGGACCTTTAGGGTCATCACGGGACTCATCTGTGCGTCCACACTTGTGATGGTTTGGGCAGCACACAGCGCGCATGGGCAAGGCCACGTGCGGATGTCGCTACCTCAGGACTGGAGCCATCATCATTTAGTCTTCACGCCGCCATCCAGCTTCGAACAGGCTTGGAAGCTCCAGCAAGAGCCTCGCTTCTGGCATCAGATGCTGGGCCGCAACGCTTCGGCTCGCCTGCAACAAGTACAGGAGGCAGATGATTCTGCTGACTTCGTTGGGAGGCACGTTGGCCAGGGGCACGGCCGAAGGAATCTGGAACACCCGGACTGGGGCATGTCTTTGCTCGCCGGAGGCAAAGCGGGGGCCGGAGTCTACCCTGCGAAATTCACATTCGACATCAATGCAACGCCAGACTGCACAAATGACTATGTGGCGTTCACGACCAGCCTTGCCGGTTCGAGCACGCAGCCCAGCATTATTGCTTTTGACGAACTCTACTCCACGCAAGGCAGCACAGGCGGGCTTTGTAACCAGAACGGACCGAGCGTCAAGTGGGCCTACAATACCGGGACAGGCACGGTCCTGACTTCGCCGGTTCTCTCCGGCGATGGAACCAAAATCGCATATGTGGAAACGGCCGCCAGCGGCGCGATCCTGCACATTCTGAAATGGAAGCCCGGAGCCACAGCCACGGTTCAAGGGACCCTCAACGCACCTGCTGCCCCTGATACCACCCTAGCCGCGGGTGCGGCCTGGAGCACATGCCCTGCCGCCAATTCCTGTGTTGCGAACATTGCGTTCAGTGGAGCGAGTCAGGACACCAGATCCTCTCCCTTTTATAACTATGGCCTGGACGAGTTGTATGTCGGGGACAATTCCGGCAACGTCCACAAATTTACCGGCGTGTTCAATGGAACTCCGGCTGAAGCAGGCGCCCCATGGCCTGTTTTAACCAACGGCAATAAGAACATCTTGAGCAGTCCCATTTTTGATTCCGCGACATCGAAGGTTTTCGTAGCGGATTCGGGAGGGCTACTTTTCTCGATCAGTTCTACCGGCACGGTGACGACGTCGAACCGCATTGCCTTCCGGAGCGGCTTTGTGGACGGCCCGATCGTCGACTCCGCTGCTGCGACGATCTATGTTTTCGGTTCGGCGGATACGAATTCCGCCAATACGAACGCCGCTGTATGGCAATTTAGCACCGGGTTTGCCGCTGGCGCCTCCGGCAACGAAATGCAGCTAGGCGCCGGCGTTGCCGCCGCGGGCAACTCTTTTTTCGGCGGTTCTTTCGACAACATTTATTTTACGTCGGCCAATTCGGCCAGTCCCACGGGGAATCTGTACATCTGCGGGAATCCCGGCGGGAATGCCACGTTGTATCGAGTCCCGATCACGGCCAATGTAATGGGTACGCCGAGCGCGATGGCCGCAACAATGAGCACGGCCAGCACCACTTGCTCGCCGCCTACGGAAATCCTCAATGGCAGTACGGACTGGATCTTTATCAGTGTGCAAGCAAGTTCAAATACGGCGAGCCCGATTGGGTGCCCTGCTCCGGCCGGTGGCTGCATCATGTCTTTCAATGTCACGGCCGGCACTACCCCTAGCGCAACCGCCGCGAAAGCGGCTGCTTCCGGAGGCACCAGCGGAATCGTGGTCGACAATGTGAGCGCGAGCGCGCAGGCGTCGAGCCTTTACTTCACCTTTCAAAGTAATTCGGCAGTTGGCGCAACCTGTAATGGAGTTACCGGTATTGGGTGCGCTGTGAAGCTTACACAGTCTGGGTTACAATGAACCATGCAGAGACCCGAAAGTCCCAAAGCGCCGGAAGCACCCACAAAAAAGCCTTACGTGAAGCCGACCGTGCGCTCGGAGCGTGTTTTCGAGACGATGGCACTTTCCTGCGGGAAAGTCAGCGCAACCCAGCGTTCCTGCGCTCACAACCGGAAGGCTTCCTAGGCCGCGGGTTTTTGCTCTCGGACCGGTTCCCCGAGGGATTTAGCGCCTTGGGAAACGATCTGGTCGAGGAGATTGTGCGCAACTTTGGATGGGCATGCGTAAGTGTTAAAGGAACCAGCATGACTCCCGCCATCCGGCCCGGCGACCTCCTCTCCGTTCAGCATACAAACTTTCAGGAAATCTCCATCGGGCAAATCGTGCTCTATGCGCGCGACGGCAGGCTCATTACTCACCGCGTCGTGGAGAAGTCCGCGGATCCGCAAGCGCCGCATCTGATTACCCGCGGCGATCGCGTCGTTCAGAACGATTGTCCAGTTTCTCCTGACGAGTTGCTCGGCCGCGTGAAGTTTATCGAGCGCGGCGGTAGACGATTTCAACCTGCGGACCATCCTGGTGTGCAGGAACAATTACTCTGCCGCATGTTACGCGCCTCTGACCGGGCTACGTCCATTTACTTGCGTGTCGCAGAATTCTGGAGCGCACTCGCAAGCGAGGGTGTTTGGTGACCAGTCTGATTGCCGGTATCAACCGCTCGGCGTTGGTGATTGAAATCGGGGGGATACCCATCCGGCTACACACCGACGATCCCGCCTTTCTGAAGCTCTTGGAACAACGCTATGCTGGCTTCGTGAGTTCTGCGAGCGAGGCGCGCTTCGAGTTGCAGATTGAGCTGGCACCACCACAAACGATTTCCCCGGATGAAGATGTGAGAGTGTACTGGGATTCCGGGCGATGGTCCATGGAGCGTGGTGATTTTCGCGCCGAGTGGGACCCCGCCACCGCTTCAGGCCGGATCCGGCAGACGGCCAATCCGTACTCCATCGATTCAGTGCTGCGCATACTGCATACATTGCTGCTGGCCACGGAGGGCGGCTTCCTGGTCCATGCCGCGAGCGCGATGCGCAATGGCCGCGCATTTCTCTTCGCGGGGCTTTCGGGTGCGGGGAAAACGACCATCGCGAGTCTTGCACCGCCGGACGCCACACTTCTCACTGACGAAATTTCTTACGTACGCAGAGTGGACGAGCACTATTACGCGTTCGGCACGCCGTTTACCGGCGAGTTGGCCCGCCTGGGCGAGAACGTGCGCGCGCCACTTGGGGCGCTATACCTGCTGGCGCAGGGCCGCGAAAACAAGATCGAAGCCGTAAGCCCCGCGGACGCTGCCCGAGGCCTGCTCGAAAACATTCTATTCTTTGCTCGAGACCCCAACCTTGTTAAGTCGGTGTTCCATGCTGCGTGCGCTTTTACTGACCGGGTGCCGGTACGCCGGCTTACGTTTTTGCCGGATACCCGGGTGTGGGAGATGATCGCTTGAGCGGGAAGTGCTATATCGCACGGAGTTCCCAAACCGCGGCGCGGCTTCTGGGCGACGAGATGGTCATTATGTCCGCGGGCGATTCCCGCGTGTTTTCGCTCAATCAGGTGGCTACGGTAATTTGGGAAGCGGCGGACGGCCGGACTCCGCTCGATGAAATAATCGCCGATCGAGTTTGCGCGAAGTTCGAAGTCGCGCCCCAGATAGCACTGAAAGACGCCGAAGAGCTGGTGCAGGAGTTGGCAAGTCAGGGCATCCTGCTGGTGTCCGACCAGCCCATCGTGCGGCTCGACTCTTCACCGCGGGAGACTTCATGACCGGCTTGATGCAGGAAATCAGCAACCGCGCGCTCGAGCTTGGGGTGCCGCTGAGCGTTCAACTCGATCTCACCTACCGCTGCAACGAACGATGCGTTCATTGCTACCTTGATCATGAAGACCATGGCGAGATGACCACAACGGAAATCAAAGACCTCCTTGATCAATTGGCGCAAGCAGGCGTTCTTTTTTTGACATTGAGCGGTGGAGAGATCATGCTGCGCCGGGATTTCTTCGAGATCCTCGAACACGCCCGCGCGCTTCTCTTCAGCGTCAAGCTCAAGACTAACGCGATATTGATCCGGGAGAACGAAGCCAAGCGCCTCCGCTCGCTGGGTGTGCATTCCATTCAGATCAGCATCTACTCCCACCGCCCCGAAGTCCATGACGCTATTACGAAGGTTGGGGGTTCGCTGCAACGCTCGGTGGATGCAATACGTTTCCTGAAGTCAGAAGGCTTGAATGTCTCGATTGCAAACGCCCTTATGCTCCAGAACATCGGCGACTATCCCGGCGTGAAAGCACTGGGCGGGGAGCTTGGTGTCGGCGTAACCATGGATCCCACGATCACACCGAAGATGGACGGGGACCGCTCGCTATTGGCATTGGGGCTCAACCATTCCGAACTCGCAAAAGTATTTCGCGATGAGAGCCTGATTGGAAACGCGGAAGAGTTCTGCGCCCCGCCGCCTAAAGTGACCGAAGATGATCTGGATAGCCTGCCGTGCAGCGCCGGTCACACGGCGTGCTACGTCTCGCCGTACGGTGAAGTTTACCCCTGCGTGCAGTTTCCCCTCCCGACCGGCAATGTCAGGAAGTCAAAGTTTTTGGATATCTGGCGCCATTCTCCGCAGTTCGATGAAGTGCGGTCCATCAAGCTGCGAGATATGACGAGCTGCTCCCAGTGCGCGCATGGCGGTACCTGCACGCGGTGCCCGGGTCTTGCCTATATGGAAGGGAACATGCGCGGGCCATCCTCGCAGGATTGCGAGAAATCTTTCGCGCGTACTGGAATCCCGTCGGCCAACCTGCTCTCCCGGAAGCCCAGTCTGCCCGGGCTGGTTCAAATCCAGACATTACCGAACACGGTGCCCGTCGCCGCTGCCACCCGTTAAGCAATTTCTCTCTTCTGCCACGGTTCCCTGGTCGTCAAACCCCCGATTCAAATTCCGGCAAAGGATGTTTCCAGCTTACAACTCCTGCGGGCGGTTGAATTGCCGGTGTACACTGGCAAACGTCGTTGCAGGAGCAATTTTTGACGGCCTTCTTTCCATGGGGAACAAAGCCCTTCGCTCGTGAATGGAAGTTTCTGTGCGCATGTGTTTCTCCCGCGCCATCGTCAGCTGCCGGAATTTCCTCCCTGACGGCGGGGCTGGACTGGAGCCTGGCGCTGGAACTTGCCGAGGAGCACAGCGTCCTGGGGGTAGTCACCAGACGCCTTGAGGAGAGCGGCCACGCGGGAGTGCCCGCAGACGCCTGGGCAAAACTCCAGCGCAGGATGCATGCACAGCACATCTTTACCCTGGGCATGACCGCGGAACTTTTTCGCATTCTCGATTCCTTCAAGCAGGCGGGCATAAAGACCATTCTGGTGAAAGGCCCGGTGGCGTCGCTGCTGGCCTATGGCGACCCGGCGGTGCGCAGTTACGTGGATCTCGATCTTCTGGTGAGGGATTCTGCGATTTTTCCCGCCTGCAGGATTCTGACTGGGCTTGGGTTCGAAGCGGACGTTCCGGAGGCGGCCATCCTGGCGGGCAAAATCCCGGGGGAATATCTTTTCAGGAAAGCCGGAGCGCATCAGATTGTGGAACTTCATACCGAGAAGACTTTCCGGTACTACCCGCGCCCTATGCGGATCGAGGACTTGTTCGCCCGGCAAAGACGTGTGCCATTGGAGGGACACGAAGTTCCAGCGCTTTGCCTGGAAGACGAACTGGTGCTCGATTGCATCCACGGAGCGAAGCACTTCTGGGAGCGGCTGATGTGGCCGGCGGACATCGCCGGGATTGTGGCGGGGCACCCGGAAATCGCATGGGACCGTGTGCTGCGGGCCGCGAGCGATGTGGATGCGGAGAGAATGGTGCACGTGGGGCTGCTGCTTGCCGAATCGCTGCTGGGCGTGCCGGTACCCGCGGACATGGCCGTGAGTACAAGGGCGGACGGTGCCGCGAGAGATTTGGTACGGCAAGTGGAAGGCTGGCTGCCGACAGCAGGCTACGAACCGCCGCCATTGCACCAGAGAGCGATGTTCCGGCTGAAGATGGGCGGAGGCGGAGCGAGCGGCGCGGCCTATCTGGCGCGATTGTCGCTGTCGCCGACCCAGGAAGATTGGGCCGAAGGCCGCGAGGCGCGGGGTTCGCGCGTTTGGGAAGCGATCAAGCGGCCGTTCCGGTTGATGCGCAAGTATGGCCAGGATGGATAGAGGGAATCGGAAGGTCTTTGCGAATTAAATCAGATTCCACAAAAAGGGAGGCCCGGCTCTGAAATCATTGCGAGCCGGGCCGCTGTGTCTGCAAGGGAATTAAATATGCGTGCGTTCCGAAAGGACGTGCTCTTCTTCGTCGTCTTTCTGCTGAGGCAGCTCCACGGAAAGCTTAAGCTCGCTCTTATTGCGGAGGACGCCCAACTCGATGTTTTTTTCTTCGTGATGGGTTAGCAACTTTTCGCGAAGCTCGCTGGCGTTGCGGATACGCCCGCCGTTCAGGCTGGTGATCACGTCGCCAACCTTCAGACCTGCCTTGGCAGCGGCGGAGTTCGCAAACACACCACGCACCAGTACTCCTTCGCCGTCCGGTGCGCCAAAGTAATTGCCAAAGTCGCCTTTCAGATTTTCCGCGTCAATGCCGAGCAGCGGGCGCCCCGGCGAAATCATTGCAAACGAGCGCAGATGCTCGAGTCCGGACAGGTCCGGCATTTCGGGAAGCGTCGGCATTTTGAATGCGAAAGACTTCGGCCCATCCGCGAACACTTTCATGTTGCCGGCCTCGTGCTTTCCGACGGTGACTTTGATGTTTTGCGAACGGCCATCGCGCCACACCGTAAGGTTCACGTTCCGGCCGGCGGGAATTTCATGAATCATGCGGCGAAACTGTTCCGTACCTTCGATTCGTTGGCCGTTGACTTCGAGCACCACGTCATTTTCTTTCAGGCCGGCCTTGGCAGCAGGGCTGTCGGGAACAATCTTTCCAAGCAGCGCACCCCGTTCTTCAGGTAGTTTCAGCGACTTTACCTTTTCGGCGGAAACTTCAGAAACGCCTACACCGAGCCACCCTCCGCCAGCGCCCATGAAGATCTGGAAATTGTCGTCGTCCGCGATTTTGGGGTCGTCGGACTCCTGCACCAGGGTGTTGCCGTCTTCGACATCGTTCACCGTGACGTAAATCTCGTTGTCGAGGGGTTCCACCTGGATGTCCATATCCGGAATCACTTTGACCTGGGACTGTGAAATTTCCTGCGCCTGGGCCGAGCGAGCCGCTTTGGGAGATTCTTTTGTTTGACTGGAAGAACCCGGAAGAGCGATGAGTAGAACACTCAACCCGCCCAAGCCGAGGCTTGTCCACATTTGCCGTTGAATCATGTGTGTTTCTCCTTCGTCTGGTTAGACGCAAGAGACGCTAAATGGTCGACCGGAGCGCGACGACGCGGATTGCGCCATTCACGGTTCCGAGCCGGATGGGAGCGCCGCCCTTGCCCAGCCGTCCCTTTAGGACGCGAGGCTGGATGGCGCCTTCCATGACGAAGGGAAGCTCGGTGGAAAAGCTGCCGTTCATGCAACGGGCTTCGAGGTTGGCCTGCGAATCCGCGGGGATCGCCAGCAGGACGGAGCCATTGGTCGTTTCCGCCTGCGTGCCCTGCAGGTCAGCGGGATGTTTCAGCTCGACATAGACGTTTCCGTTCGTCGTGCGCGCGTGCAGATTGCCGCTGCTCTCATAAACTTCGATGTTGCCGTTGACGGTATGCAGGTCGCCGAGCGATTCAAGATCCTTGACGCGGAGCGTCCCGTTGACCGTGTTGATGTGCTTCAGCAGCGCGTGGCGCGGCACATGGACGGTGTATTCGACGGCGACTTCCACGCCCTCTTCGGAGGGATACCGCGTCGAGATGGAAAGGCTGTCGGGGCTGGAGTTCACGTCAATCGAGACGAGGTCCAGCTTGGACTCCTTGTCGGTGGTCGTCTTGACCGCGCGCACCTCTACCTCATCCTTGTCCCAACCCTCGATTCGCACCGTGCCGTTGATGTTGCTCAACTCCAGGGTGCCATCGGACTTCAGGTGATACGTTTGCGCAAATTCGCGCGTGACGCCGAAACACGCTGGAACGGCTAACAAGGACACGGCCGAAAGAGTCAGACCAATCGAACGGATCGCTGAGCGAAACTTCATACAGCCTCCTTCGCGCGGACTACCTCGAACTTCCCCCAGGACGACCGACAAACCCGAACCGCTGACCCCAGCCCCAATACACTAACGGAGCTGAAAGTTAAAAGCCAACGTTGAAATTACATCCACCTTCTTGCCGCAAATGTCTCCCGGATTCGCACGCCATTGCCGCACCGCGGCCATCGCCGCTTCCACCAGAGCCGGCTCCCCTTCTATAACCTTTTCCACTTCCAGCGTTCCATCCGTTTTCGCTCGCACTTGCAAACGAACCACGCCCTGAATGCCGGCGCGCCGCGGCATCTGCGGATAATCGGGCGGCGGTGAATTGATCAGGCGTTTCTTGAATTCATCCGGTTCCTCGCGGACCCCACCCAAAAAGGTCACCTGCAGCCGGCTTTTCCAGGAGTCCCACCAGTCGGCGCCTGCTCCCGTGCAGGTCACAACGCTGGTCGCCGTTTGCGTGGACGTATTGGTGGTCGCGGAAGTCGATTCCTGCTGGAATCCCATCTGGCTTAATTTTTGTTCCAGGCGGCGTCTCTGCTCCTCTTGCAGCGATTGCCGGAGAGCGGTTTGTTCGTCAACATACTGAAGGCGGATTTTTCCACCGTTACTCTTCAACTTCAGGATTGCGCCGCCGCCGTTCAAAGCTCCGGAGGCGCGCACCGGCCCGTCCTCGCGCGCCTCCAGATTCAGTCCAAGAGCCGAATCCGCTTCGATGCGATCCGCGCCGCCATTTTCCACACTGGCTTCGATGGTGGCCGCCAGGTTGCGCGGCAGAAAAACGACGATGTCCCCGGTACCGGAAGAAAGTTGTGACGGTCCCGGCAGCCGTACGGGTCGCGAAGAGTCGCCGGAATCAGGCGTGATCCACGCGGTGATGGTGCCGTTGCCGGTTGCTGCGCGCACGATGTTTGAAACACGTGTCAGGCAGATGCCGCCGCCGCTGGTTTGCACTTCCATCGGGCCCGAAACGTACATCACGCGCACGCCGCCCCCGGCCGTTTCCGCGTGAACGGAACCGTGCACTTCGCCGAAATCGATCTGCCCGCCGCCGGTGCGCACGCCAACCAGCGCGCCCGCCTCGCCGACCGTGATGTTGCCGCCGTCGGTCTCCAGTTGCGCGGTGCCGCGAATGTGAGCGGCGCGAATGTGCCCGCCACCGGTGCGAATCTTGGCGTTGCCCGCGACGTCGCGCGCCTGGATGAATCCGCCGGCGGTGTAGGCATCCAAATCGCCGGCGACGTCAAGAACCGTGATGTGCCCGCCCTGGGTTTCAATTTTTGCGACCGGGGCGGTATCCAGCCTGGCAAGATGGTCGATTCCACCGATTCGGCCCGTGGTGATGTTCCCGCCGTCGGTCACCAGTAACGCATGGCCGCCGATATCGCCGGTCTCAATGTCGCCGCCACCCGTGTGCACTTCGACGGAAAAATTCGCCGGAACGTACACGGTGAACTGCACCCAGAATTGCGCGTTGCGCCCGGCCATGCCTCGCAGTTTCGGCAACATGCCGTTCAAGGCAATCCTGCCGCGGGCCTCTCGAAAATTCAGCACGTAGCGGTTAAAGAGCATTTGCGAAAGCGGCTCGTGGGCATCCGTTTCCAGGTGCACGGTGTAACGTACGGCCTGTGGCGCACCGGCGGGCTGGGGAAGGATGTGCACAGAGCCCATGTCTGCGATCAGGGAAAACGTGCGCGCATCACCCGCGGGCAATTCCCCGGTGCGATCCGCGGAGAGGTGCGGCGGAACATTTTCGGCTTTGCAAACGCGGCAGAAAACGCAGGATGTGGCAACAGACAACGCCAAGCCGAAGCACACGGCCATCAGCCACGGCACGAGCTTTCCGGAAATGTTGTCGCGCGGAATCGCTTTCATCGGTTCGACATCTTAATCCAAATCCGTTGCGCCGGTTTACTGGTCGTTGCGCGCGCTAAGCTGCCGCAGGGCGGCCGCACTGCGCAACCGAACGTAGCTGCTCGGGTCGGTGCGCCGCAGATCTTCCAACGTCATGATCACGCCGGTCATGGAAACCTGATGCGCTTTACCGTTGGCAATCGCCGGAACCGTGTTTCCGTCCGGCATGGGCGGCATACCCGGCAGCATTGACGGTGCGGCGTCTCCATTCCCCGATTTCTCCAGCGAGCCTACCAGGAGATTAACCGCTTCCACGCGAACTCCCGGATTCGAATCGTGCCGCAGGGCGTCGAGCAGAACCCCGCGAACGGCGTCATCGGCAGTGGAATCGCGCAGCGCCTCCAAGGCCTTCAGGCGAACCGCCGGATTCTGATCCTTGCGTGCCGCCGCCAACAGCGCGTCGCGCACGTCGGAGTCTCCCGCGCGCGCTTTCAGCGCTTCCAGGCAGTCCAGCCGCATGCCAGGATCAAATCGATCGCCGCTCTTCACCACATAGGTGATCACGTGGCGGACATCGGAGTCGTCCAGACTGCCGGTCAGTTCCACGGGCTGTTCGGCGTTCAATTCCACGCGAACATTCTGGGCGCCACTGCCGAGGGAAGGCGAGAAATTGATTCCCGCAACCGCCATTTTCGAAAGCTGGTCGTCTGAAAAATGCGGACCCGGGCGCACATTCACGGCCTCATCGAGCGGATTCACGGCATTCCGCGCAAAATACCATTGCGAAGCCTGCACACCGATCAGAAGCCCAAACGCCACCAGCACGGCCCCGCTCCACGCGGGACGCAGCGCCATCCAGCGCCGAAACGCACCGAACGCCGGCGTCTTTTCCAGGACCGGCGGCCGGACCAGGTCGTCGAGCGTTTCCGCAAGTTCGCTGCGACATTGCGAAAGCAATACGCCAGCCGAGTCCAGCCGGTCGGCATCCTGTGGGAGAGAAGCAAAGAGGGTCTGCAAACTCTTTTCTTCGGAGAGTTGTGCGTTGCACGCGGCGCAAACGGCGAGATGCTGCTGGACCAACGCCGTTTCACTGGCATCCAGTTCGCCGCAAGCATAAAAAACCAGCAGCGGCGCCACCCGTTCGCAAGCGTTCTTCAGTTCTGCCGGCGTCATCGGAGTTCTCCCAACTGGCTGCGGAGCTTCCGGGTGGCGCGGAAGAGCGAGTTCTTGACGGTTTCTTCGCTGGTGCCCAGGGCGTCGCCGATGGCGCGCAGCTTCAGGCCCTGGTAGTGCTTCATTTCGAAGACGACGCGCTCGCGCGGCGACAGCCGCTCCATCGCGTGGGCCAGCCGGGTCTTTATTTCCTGGCCCATCAGGTGACGTTCGGGATCGGAAGACGGCCGCTGTTCTTTCTGGCGCTCAAAGAAATCCGTGATTCCTTCTTCATAATGGGCCGCATGCAATTCGGGAGCTTGATCTTCGGGACGAGCCTGGCGGCGGCGGAGGTGGTCGAGGCAGACATTTGTGACGATGCGATACAGCCAGGTGTAGAAGCTGCATTCGAAGCGGAAGCGGTGGAGATTGCGGTAGACCTTGAGGAAGGCTTCCTGGTAGACGTCGCGGGCGTCCTCGGTGCGCTTCATCAGGTTCAGGGCTAACCGCAGGACGTCACGGTCGTAACGGCGTACTAGCTCCTCGAATGCTAGGCGACTGCCAGCCTGAGCTTCCTGGACAAGGGCGCGCTCTTCAAGATGGGTCAAGGAGGTCCCCGATGCCAGCGCAGCACCAGAGGTGCCGGACCGGCCGCTATCGTCAGCCAACGCAAAAGCCAAACGGGGTAGAGGCATCGCTTGTTTCTCTCTGCCGACTCTTGTGTAATTCTTTGAAACAAGAGACTTTAGTGAATCGGCGGACGGCCAAATTGCAGGCTACACGCCCGATACACTGATTGGACGCTTGAGGCCCCCTTTTGTAAGCAGGGTCGCAAGGATACAAGCGTAACCACCCGGGACCACTCACCTCTTCGATGCTCGAAACGATTTCCCGGTATGCCCGTTTGCCTAGCCCGTTTCCCTAGCCCGTTTCCCTAGGTTGTAACGCTCTGCCCGGAGCCCGTTCGCCACGCCACCAGTGGCCAGGCCAGCAGAAGAGCCAACACCGCCAGAACGAGATATGCCTGGAAGCGATAAAACCCGTCTGTCTGCCGGGAGAGCTGAAGAGCGCCCCCCAACAGATTCGTTCCCGCCACGATCAGGAACAAACCAAGCACGTTGAAGCGCACCACACGCCGCATACCGAATACTACGAATGTCAATAGGATTAAGTTCGCCAGGAATTGCTTCAGGAAGTCGATTGGCGAACCCCAGCTGGAAACCAGCCCAGCGGCAAGGGCCAGGAAAAGCACCAACCGCAGCCAACGGACCCTTACTTCCGCCCCCAGGCAGGCCGCGGCAAGCATGACCGCGCCAGTTACGATTAGCGCGGAAAGGATTGAGCCTCCTATTACCATTCCGGCGGGAAAGACGGCGTCGAACATCTGTCCTGCGCCGGCCGCGAGCCCGCGGTGTTCGGTGGGCCACCAGTCGGAGGCCACATCCAGGAAACGGCGAACACCTATCAGGGCGGCGCTGCCGCCGAGGCCGATCCACAGCGCATCGCGGTAATAGTCGGGTGACATGCCCAGCCATGAGGGAATGGACTCCTCTCCAAACGCCCGGGCGGCATAGTGCCAGGCCAAACCGAACAACACCACGAGAAAACCTTGCAGAACCATTACCAGAATGAAGTACCGAACCACGATTCCAGAGACAAAGAGTTTCCATGGAAAGGCCGTTGAATATTCGATTAGCGTACCGGGGATTCCATTGCCAAGCAGAAACCGCAATAGATAAGCGGCCACGCCAAACGAGGCCCAGAGAGCCAGCCGCCGCCAGGGCACGCTTGCGCCAGGCTCCTTGCGCGTCCTGACGAAATAGAGAACGAGGACAACGATTCCAGCGGCCACCACGCCCACGATTTTCAGAATCAGGAAAAGCGTCCGCGGAAGAGAACCCTCTTCCTGTTTTTGCACGAACTCGTCAGGGATCTTGATGTACGTCCGGAAATCCACCGGCTCGTCGCCCAGAATTCTCAGCTCCATTCTTTCGTAAGCGTGATCGGCTGAATTGGCGCTCGACGCCGGGCCGGATTTTGCGTCCAGAGGAGTTTTTGCCTGCCAGCTCAGATCGTGATCGATTCGATTGGGCTGTTTCTTGGACTCGTCTTCCACCAGTGTCCATTTTTCCAGGTCGATCTGTTTCTGCTCGCGAAGAAAGGCCTCGGCAATTTTCCTGGCCGCGTCTTTGTCAAGGGAAGCCCCTTTATCCTTTTCGGCCAGCTTGTGCCAGAAGCCTTGCAGTGCGCCGTCGGGCCTGAGTACTACGGCAAATTCCTCGGGTTGCGAATCCTTGAAATAACGCACGCGCCAGAGGACACCCGGCACCTGCTCGGTGTAAATGCGGTTGATCTCCTTCACGGAGATGCGGCGCCGCAGGTACTCGTTGACCGTGGGATCCATCTTGTTTACAAGCTCGGCCGCGCGGCGATAGGCACGCGGATCCAGTCCGTGATCCTTCATGACTGCGTCCGCTCGAGTCACCGCCGTTTGTTCATGAACCGACAGCTTCAGGTAGTCGCCCACCGATTCGCGCTGTAGGCGCCAGGAAAGAAGTCCTCCCACAACCAGGCACGCGGCGAGGAATCCCACCATGCCGACCGTTAGCGGCGTATATCGCCTGGAACCCGCTGCAGGGGCCGCCACCGGTGGTTTTGGGGTGAATTCAATTTTCGGACTCGTCGCGGCGCCGTTCAGCAGGTCGTCCACCGGTTCGAAGCGGCCGCGTAGCAGATACGAAATGCCGGACCACAACAGGGGAGCGACCGCAGCGAGGCCCACGACCACACCGGAGATCCTGTAGTACAAATTATCGGAGCGGATCAGCAGCAATCCCACCAGCGAGGCATCCACCGTGTAGTGCCAGATGAGGGTCGCCAGGATTCCCCAACGCAACATCACCAGGCCCGCGACGATTCCGATCAAGCCCACTTCAAGTCCGCGGATGTAGCCGGGTTCCTGCGGATAATTGCTGTGCAGGAAGCCCCAGAAAAACGCCGGCAGAATTACGGCCAGGACGCGCGAACCGGTCATTTTGTGCAGAAACGGAATCGCAAACAGGCGGAACAGGAATTCTTCACTGGTCGCCGCCGTGACGCCGATGGCCACGCCGCCGATCCACGGAATAGCCGTGTTGAATGCGCCCGAATAGTTGGTGTCCTGCGGAGCCCAGACTCCGTGTTTGCTCCCAATCATGTAAAACGCAACGATGAAACCGATGTGCGCCGCCGCCAACCCCAGCCCAACCAGCGAAGAACAGAAAAACTCTTTCGAGCGAAGCCCCCGCAAGGAGAAGGCGTTGGACAAACGAAGTTTGTCGGGCTGCGTGGAGCGATAGAGTGGTTCGCCACCGGGCAGGACGAGTGTGACCATCAAGCCGGTCCCGAGAGCCTGAAGCAACGCGAGGAAAAACCTTTGCGCCAGAAAACTCGAATAGGAATCGTGCGTGACGTAGCTGGGCGGCAGCGTGTTCCATTCGTTTAGCTGCATTAGCAAGAACAGAACCGCCACCAGGCCGCCAAGTTTCACCGCCGGCATCCACCGGGTTTCACCGCGCCGCGATAAACTCACCCCCAGCCAAAGAGCGCCACCTAGCAGAAATCCGTACGGGATGAATGCGACGAGTTCGTAAAAATCATTCGTCGAGCGCAGGTGCGCGTACCCGCGCTTCCAGTCTTCCGGAACCTTCAGCGATACCTGAGCGTCTCCGATCCGGTCGCCTTCGAGGCCGACCTCGAGGCGATACGGCGCGTCCTTGGCCTTGAAGCCTTTTTTCTCCCAGCTAAAGGACCAGTCGATGCGGTTTGGTTTGACCTCCGACCCTCCCTCTTCCGGCAGGAAGTTCCACTGGTCGAGATCGAGCCCTTCGTTGGTACGGAGGAATTGTTCGGCGGAGGAAAGCGCTTCCGAACGGGACAGTGATTTCGCGCCGCGTGCCTCTTCGATTTTGTGCTCGAAGGCGACTACTTTCCCCGCCGGACTGATCCGCACCTCATATTCTTCGATTTGCAGCGGGCGGAAGAAACGCACCTCCCAATACCAGACGTCCACTTCGCTGGACATTACCCGGTTGGCTTGTTGCAGCCCCAGCTCGCGTTCGAGATACGTCTTGGCGTTGTCGTCCACCTCAAACACGACCGACGATTTGTAGTCGTTTACGTTTTCTCCCAGATCCCCAAGAAATTTTCTGGCGCGAGTTTCGGCTTCTTTCTGGGATACTTTGAAATCGATCGAGGCTTCGGGGAAGGCTCGGAAGAAATAACGTTGTGCGAACAGCAGCCCCAGCGCGCCGAAGACGACCCACAGGACGAGCGCGCGCTTCTCCGACCCTGTTAATCGAGCATCCGCCAAGGCAGCCTCCTGCGCTGAAAAACAAGCGCGACAGCCCACTCTAACGATACGCATGCCGATGGCGCAAGTTTCACGAAAAGCGAAGCTTAGGCGGGGATGATATAAAGAAGGAAGGATGCCCATCAGCCTGCAAACCGAAGTGCGCATGGTCAAAGGAGTCGGGCCGCAACGCGCGGAGCTTCTTGCCAAGCGCGGGATTCTCACGCTGGAAGATCTGTTGAACTACCTTCCGTTCCGCTATGAAGATCGCATCCATTTTTCCCGGATCAAAGATGTCCAGCCCGGCGGCACTTACACCCTGCGCGCCCGCGTGATGAGCGGCCAAGCGGTGCGCGGCATGTATGGCCGGGACGCCATCTATCATTTGCTGGTGCAAGACGACAGCGGGTCGCTGCCCTGTAAATTTTTTCATGGTGGTTACCTGGAAGACCGCCTGAAGCCCGGGCAGCAACTGATCCTGCACGGCAAAGTGGAAATTGACAAACTACGGCCGGCGCGGCGCGAGATGGTGAATCCGCAGATTGAAGTATTGAGCAGCGAGGAAGTGGATTCCACGGAGATGGGGCGCATTGTGCCGATCTATGAGGCCGTCGGCACGTTTGGCTCTCGAATGATTCGTCGCGCGATTTACAACACGCTGCAGAATCTGGATCCGAATATTCCCGATGTCTTGCCGGTCGCGCTGCGGGGAAAGTTGCACTACCCCTCCCGGCGCGAAGCGTTGATTCACACGCATTTTCCTCCGGTTGAGGAATCGTTGGAGGCGCTGAACCTCTTCCGGTCGCCCGCGCAACAGCGGCTGATCTTCGAGGAGTTTTTTCTCTATCAACTGAGCATGGCTCTCGGGCGCAAGGCGCAACGCAAGGAGAACGCCATTGCCTTTCATGTGCGGGAAGACAAGGTACGCGAAGCCCTGAAACGCATTCTTCCCTTCAAGCCGACGGGAGCGCAAAAACGCGTTCTCGCGGAAATCGCCGCCGATTTGGAAAGGCCTGCCCCGATGAACCGCCTTTTGCAGGGCGACGTTGGCAGCGGGAAAACGATTGTGGCGATGCAGGCGGCAGTGATTGCCATGGAAAACGGCTGCCAGGCCGCCTTGATGGCGCCCACGGAGATTCTCGCCGTGCAGCATTTCCTTTCGGCGCGGCGGATTCTGGCGCCCGGCGGCTACACCGCGGAGCTTCTGATCAGCGGGTTGAAGCCGGCGGAGAAGGCCGCGGCCCGCGAAAGAATTCGAACGGGCCAGGCGCGCTTGGTGATTGGGACGCACGCACTGATCGAAGATGAAGTGGAGTTTGCGCGGCTGGGCTTCGTAGCCATTGACGAGCAGCACCGATTCGGCGTGCTGCAACGCAAGCGGCTGATGGACAAAGCCGCCAAGACCGGCTTCGCGCCGCATGTGCTTGTGCTGACTGCCACGCCGATTCCCCGCACGCTCTCTCTTACTCTTTATGGCGACCTCGACGTCTCTGTGCTGGACGAATTGCCTCCCGGCCGCACGCCGATTGAAACGCGGATGACCACGGAAAAACATCTCCCCGGCGTGTGGGAATCTCTGCGGCGTGAAGTCGAAGCCGGGCGCCAGGGTTACATCGTCTATCCGGTGATCGAGGAATCGAAACTGGAGCTGAAGGCCGCGATGGAAGAGTACGAGCGGCTTTCGCGCGACGTATTTCCGAAATTGCAAGTGGGGCTGCTGCACGGGCGGATGTCCAGCGAAGAAAAAGACGACGTTATGCAGCGCTTCCGTCGGAATGAGGTGCAGATTCTGGTGGCGACCACGGTGATCGAAGTTGGCGTTGATGTGCCGAATGCGACGGTGATGGTAATTGAACACGCGGAGCGCTTCGGCCTGGCGCAATTGCACCAGCTTCGCGGGCGCATCGGCCGCGGCGCGCAGAAATCGCATTGCGTCCTGGTGGCGCCGGGACGCATGACCGACGACGGCCGCGCCCGCCTGGAAACAATGGTGCGCACGACGAACGGATTCGAAATTGCCGAAACCGACCTGCTGATTCGCGGACCTGGCGAATTCTTCGGCACGCGGCAATCCGGGGAACTTGGCTTCCACGTGGCGAATCCCCTTCGCGACCGTGAATTGCTGGAGCGAGCCAGAAAAGAGGCGTTTCAGCTGGTTGAGGAACCCGCGCAAAAAGAAACCCTGCAACACATGCTGCGGCTTCTGCCGCCGCAATGGCAGCGTCGGTATCACCTGGCCAGGATCGGCTAAGGCCCACCGCTTATGCGCATCATTGCGGGAAAATTTCGCAGCCGTCAGTTGAAAAGCATCAAGGGTATGGCGTTGCGCCCGACCAGCGACAAACTGCGCGAAACCATGTTCAATGTCCTCGGCGGATTGGTTGTCGACGCGCGATTTATGGATTTATTCGCCGGCACGGGCGCGGTGGGCATCGAAGCGCTGAGCCGCGGCGCGAGCGAAGCGATTTTTGTCGAGAGGCATCCGCCAACGGCTGCTCTCATCAAGAAAAATCTGGAATCGCTGGACATTCGGCGCGGCGCGCGAGTTGTGACTTCGGATGCGTTGAAAGCGCTTGAGCGCCTTTCCGAGGAACCATCCGCCGCAAATGCCGGAATTGATATTCTTTTTCTGGATCCGCCATACGACGAGAAAGAACAGTACAAAAGCGCGCTCTCCTTTTTGGGCGAAGCGGATTTGCTTGCTGAAAATGCAGTGGTTATAGCAGAGCACCAACGTTCGCTTGACCTTGCCGAAACCTTTGGTAAGCTCGCACGAGTCCGCGTGTTGCGTCAGGGCGACGCGGCGCTGACTTTTTACAGGTTTCGTCCCCCCAGTCTGCCGGAGAGGCCCCGCTCCGAGTAAACCTTAGTTCCGCCCAGTTCATCTATTTCAGAGTCCTTGAATGGACCGGAAAAAACGCGCGGCAGCGCCGGGCGCGATACAATTAGGGGTTTATGGGCAAGCGGTACCAGGTCAATCGATACGATTTGCTCGGCCAGGCGGAGCTCTATCCCCCGCATATCATTTTGCCCGGCACGTTGGAGCCGAAGCTGGATATCGCCTGGGGCAGTTTTCACCAGAATTTTTTCAGTAACATCCCGGTATTCTTTCAGCGGACGCGCCTGACGTCCGCCGTGCCGCTGGTCTACGTGCTTCGCGATTGCCGCGTCGAACACCCCACCCCGCGCCGCGCAATCCTGCTGGCAGCGCTGGTACAAATTCTGCTGCTGCTGATTCCTTGGCCCGACCTGGGAATGTCGGCAAAACGCAATCCCGCCTTTGAAAACACTCAGCTGACCTGGTCCGGGCCGATTGACGATCTGCCGCTGCTTAACATGCCGCGCGAGAAGAAAGCCGCGCCGCGCGCCAAGAATCCCTCCGAGCCGCCACCTATGGAGGGCGCAGACGCGTTTCATCCCCGCCAGCGGGTCTTCACCGATCCTTCGCGGCCGAATCATCCGCGGCAGACGCTGGTGAACCTCGGGGCGCCGCCGGAAGCTCCAAAGATTTTGCCGGACCTGCCCAATATTGTGCATATCGCTTCGGTGCCGGCTCCTCCACGGCCGCACCTGGAAATCAGCGAGCAGACGCTGAGGAAGCTCCGCCCAAAGACGAGAAAGACGGTTGCGACCACGGATGCCCCTTCACCCGATTTGCCGAATCTGGAGCAAAAACCGGCGGAAATCAGCCTGATGACCCAACCGAACGGACCCGCGAAACCGAAGGTCGAAATCAACGCGGGTTCCGCGCCGCGACTCGGCTCGCGCAAACAGGAAGGAGAACTTGCCGCCGCGCCAGAAGTAACGCCGTCGGCCTCGAATGCGCCGGTTGGCTCGACGGGCACGCTGATCGCGCTCTCCGCTACACCGGCGCCGCCCGCCCCGGTGGTTCCCGTGCCGGATGGAAATTTGTCGGCGCGCGTCGCGATTTCGCCTGAAGGCAAAAAGCCTGGTGTACCCGGCGGCTCGGCCGCGCCTTCCGCTTCGAATGGCGGAACTCCGGAGATGGCCAGCAACACCGCCGGTGGATCGAATGCAACCGGCATCGTGATCAGCGGCGGAAATCCAAAACCAAATTCGAGCGCGTCGGGGCTTGGCGGAGTGGGAAAGTTCAGCATGGCCAAGCCGCAGGCGTACATGAAACGTCCCGACCCGAACGCGGGCGTGGAAGATGAGCCGGTGCGAACGGGGCCGCCCAATTTCGCCTTGCTGCCGCCTGGGTCCCCGCCGGAGCAGATTTTTTCGCGTCGCCGCGTGTACTCGATGAACGTCAACATGCCCAACCTCAACAGCGCCACAGGCAGCTGGATCATTCATTTTTCGGAGCTGCATCTAACGGGCGCCGCGAGCCACGCGGGGAATGTTGCCGCGCCCGTGCCGGTACACAAGGTGGACCCGAAGTATCCTTCCACGATGGCTGAGGAACGCATTGAAGGAGAAGTGATTCTCTACGGCGTGATCCGGCAGAACGGGACTGTGGACAGCATCCAGTTGGTACGCGGCGTGGATGACCGTCTGAACGCCAACGCCATGGACGCTTTCAAAGAGTGGAAATTCGAGCCGGCCACGCGCGAAGGGCAACCCGTCGACCTCGAAGCCATCGTGCACATCCCCTTCCACGCCCCCGCCCGCCAGTAGCAGCGGCAAGAATGCAATCCAAATTTTGTAGCGGCCTCCTTCCGCCTGCCCGCCGCAGGAGGGAGGCGGGCGGCCCTGGGTGTGTAGTCCTGGGTGTGTAGTGGCCGACCTTCAGGTCGGCGCACGCAAGCCTAAGCTCTAGAAATTTGCTTCCTGCAATTTCACCAGCGTATACAGCGTGTGATTCACCGGCACCGGCACGCCCAATTCTGTGCCGAGGCGGGCGATGTAACCGTTGAGGGAATCAATCTCCGTGGGCTTGCTGCGGGCCATGTCCTGCGCCGTGGAAGAACGCGTGCCGCTCATCTGCTCGCCAATCAAAAAAGCTCCGGCAATCGCTGCTTGCGGATCTTCAAGGCCCGGAGGATGAATGCCTTTTTTCTTTGCGACGGCCAGCACTTCGTAAACGACTGCCTCCACCACACGCTTGGCCTCTTCGCTGGCGATGATTTCGCCATAGGTCACGCGGCCGAGGCCCGAGACGGCGTTCAGTGCGCAGTTCCACACCAGCTTGGTCCACAACTCGCCCTCGATGTTGTCCGAAACACGGCAGGGAAGTTTGGCGCGCGAAAAGAAATCCGCGGTGGCATCTACTTTCGGAGAATGCGGACCAATGACCAGATCGCCGCGGCCCAGATGTTGCACGGTTCCGGGCGATGGAGCCGACGCCGCCACATAGACGACCGTGGAAATCGCCTCGATGCCGGAAGCCCGGCGAATTTCTTCGGCATTGTTCACGCCGTTCTGCAGGCTGAGCACCACGCTTGTGGGAGAAATATACTTGGAGAGTTCCTTCGACACAGAGGCGGTATCGGTGGTTTTCACACAGAACAGCACATAGTCCGCGCCGGATGCCGCGGATAGTTCCGTGGACGCCTCGGGATGCACCGTCTCCTGGAACTGTTTGGTATCCAGGAACAAGCCTGTTTTCCGCACGGCCGCGGCAAACGCCGGGCGGCCGATCATGGTTACCGGCACACCGGAACGCGCCAGCAGTCCGCCGAAATAGCCGCCGACTGCGCCCGCGCCGATGACAGCAACCTTCGGCCAGTTTTTTTCATTTGTCATTTTGGAATTGTCCTGCCAATCGGATTCATCGAAATCGGGGAAAGTTACATCAAAAGTGATTGCGCAATTCGCGGAACGCCGGCAGGATCACCAGCTTTCCCGTGCCCGCGACGACGGCCTCGTGTTCCAGTTGCCAGGTGTTCACGTGCGGGATGTAGACGGCGTTCAGTCCCGCTTGCATCGCCGGATTGATGTCGCTGCGCGGGCTGTTGCCGATCATCCAGCCGTGGGTTTTCACGATTTTGTGTTTGTTTACCAGCACCTGGTAGGTCTTGGAATCCTTTTCCCCGACGATTTCGATGGCTTCGAAAAATCCCTGCAGGCCGGAGCGCTCCACTTTCGCGGCTTGCTCCGCGGGTTCTCCCTTAGTGAATAAAATTAGCCGGTGGCGCGCGGTCAGGTAGGCGAGCGTTTCCGGCACGCCATCGAGAATTTTCGGAGGCGTGCGTTCCAGTTCAACGACCCGCACATGGATTTGCGCGAGCGTTTCGCGTTTGGCCATCTGGTCGGCCAGCTTCAGATAGGTTTCTTCCAGAGAGCGGCCGAAGCTGCGCACGCCGTAGCCGTACTGGCGGATGTTCTTGCGCTCGGTTTCGTTCAGGATGTGGCGAATGTAGGCGCGGCTATAGCCGCAGGGCTCGACCAGGGTAATGAAATCTTCGATGAGCTTTTCGAAGAAAACATTGTTTTCCCACAGCGTGTCGTCTGCATCAATCAGCAGTGTGTTGCGTTTCATAAGCTCGAAGGGTCAGCTTGCTTTGCGACGCCCCAGACAATGCGAAATTCTAGTGTAACAGCCCCAGCGCGTCCTGTGCGATCACGCGCGCGGCGTCCTGGTGCGCCATGGCTCGCGCGGCTTGCTTCATTGAGCGCAATTTTTCCGGTTGGTCAAACAGCCTGGCAATTTTCCAAGCCGCCGCCGGGAGATTGTTGCAGCGGATCGCGGCGCCGGCTTCGAGGAGGTGATCCGCGTTGCGTTCTTCCTGGCCGGGGATCGGCTCGACAAGAGCCATGGGCAGTTCGCGCGCCAGGGCTTCGGAAGTGGTCAAACCGCCGGCCTTTCCGATCAGCAGGTCCGCTGCCGCCATGTACTGGTCCATCTCGGTTGTGAATCCCACGGGAACCAGGCGAGTCTGGCCCGACGGCGTTTTTCCTGCGCCTTTGCTTAGAGTATCCAGACGTTTTTTCAATGGCTCCGATTTTCCCGCGATCGCAACAATTTGCCAGGGCCGTTGTGTGGCCAGCAGATCCTTCACAAGTTGCTCCAGCGGTCCTATGCCGTAGCCTCCCGCGGATAGGAGCAAAACCGGTTCGTTTGCCGACAAGCTCAATTTCTTGCGCGCGTCGCTGGCGCTCACAGGTTTTTCGAAGAGCGGATCGATGGGGATTCCTGTGACGTGCAACTTTTCGCGCGGCACGCCGATGTTGGCCAGGTATTCGAGCGACTCCTGCATCGCCACGTAGTAGCGGTCCACGGTGCGGCACAGCCACAGGGCATGGACGTCGTAGTCGGTCACCACGATGGCGTGGCGCGCCTGCATTTTCTTTTTCGCGATCAGCCAGGCCAGGATCTCCGCGGGCAGAAAATGCGTGGCCACGCACAGGTCCGGCTGAATTTTCTTCAGCAGGCGGATCATGGGCTGGGTGTTCAGGCGATCCATCGCCAGGCGTTGGCGCGGGTGACGCCAGGGCTTGTCGGTCTGTTCGTAGAGCAGGCCCATCAGGTCCGGCGCGCGGCGCACCATGCGGATGTAGGCTTTGTCGTAGAGGCGCTGGAAAAGTTTGGTGACGTGCTGGAGCGCGTCAATGTGCTCCACTTTGCAATCGCCCCGTGCGCTAAACGCTTTTTCCAGCGCCTGCGCGGCTCGCACGTGGCCCGCGCCAGAGGATGCGGAAAGGATCAGGACGCGGGGCTTCCGGTTCAGAGAAAGAGAAATGCTCATGCGGCGGCGCCGTCAGGCCGTCTTCCGCTGCCCGTTTGCCAGCTTGTCCAGGATTCCGCCTGCGAGTTTTTGCAGTTCCCCGAAACGTGTCAGATATTCCTGGAAGTCGTGATTCAGCAGTTGCGCATCCTGCGGCCCCAGTTGGTTGCGCAGAATCATGTCGCGCAGTTTCACCGGATGCGGCAGCATCGCGTCTTCCTTTAATTCTTCCAAAGCAATTTCCGGGTTGTAGTGATACATAATGCCCCCTTGGGCTTCGCCCGCCCGACCATGCGATACGCTAAGGCCCCATTCTACGCTCAGCGGTGTCTAAATATTCATGAAAACCAAATCTGCGCTCTTACTCTTGTTTTTCGCTTTGGGCAGCACTTGTCGAACTCAAGAAGCACAAAAGAAGGCCCTGCCGCCAGAGTGCAAAAATACGACTCGCGCTAACGGGTCGTTCCCCAGGGGTCCGTTCAAGATCCTTGCTGATGAGAGCTACAAGAGGCACCCATTCATTTGGTTCCAAATCAATGAAGATGGTGCAGTTTCAAACGTCGTCCTGGTTCGCAGTTCGGGCGTTTCCGATATTGACAAGAAAGTTGTCGATGCAGTCCGTCGTTGGAATTACAAGGTGCGTCCCGCCTGTTGTGGATCGATAGAGACAGAGATGTCGGTTGTCATTGACTGGGCTGCCACCCAATGATCGGATGGGAACGATGGGGTTAAGAATTGTGGTGCGTAGCACTACGCGGCGGAGGCTCGCGCGGGGATGAATTCGTATTTTTCGATTTTGGCGGCGATGCCCGTTTTGCCGTGCTCGTCGGTCTCTACGCGCACCACGCTGCCGTGACAGCGGATGTTCACGTCGCCCGCGGAAATAATCTGCTGGGGAAGCGTCAGGATAAAATCAATCTCGTTGCCCTTCTCGAAGGGCGCTTCAACAAGAAAATACAATCCGCGATAGCTGACGTCGCGTGTGTTGGCCTTGAGCTCCGGGCCATTCGCGTCGTTTACAAGCACACGCACTGGCAAATTCATCGAGAATCGCCGGGCTTCGCGTCGGTCGGAAAGATCGCCCATTCAGCCCCCTGGATTGCCGAACGTGGCGAAATTATCATCGGGAACAACAAACTGCAATGTCAAACTGCCACAATTTAGCACTAGTACGAGCACATCGCGTAGTGGGCGGCCTAGAACTAGCACCCCGGGATTCGGCGGAAGGTTCCATTTCGGGTACACTTTTGTTGATTAATTCCCAAATGCAGACTGTTCACGAATCACAAAACCTGTTCCTGGAAGGCCCCGCTGGCCGCCTGGAGGCTATTCTCTGGACGCCAGTGCAAGCAGCTTCCCCCTTGCTGGCAGCGGTCATTTGCCATCCGCACCCGCTCTTTGGCGGAACGATGCACAACAGGGTCGTCTATAACGCAGCGAAAAAGATGGATGCCCTGGGAATCCCAGTGCTGCGCTTTAATTTCCGCGGAGCGGGTTTGAGCGCGGGGGAGCACGACAAAGGACGCGGCGAACAGGGAGATGTGCAGGCGGCGGTCGATTTTCTGGCTGCACAATTTCCGGGCATTCCGCTGCTTCTCGGCGGGTTCAGTTTCGGAAGCGTCGTGGGCCTTCGCGTGGGTTGCCGCGATGCCCGGGTAAGCGAACTGATCGGACTAGGCATCCCGGTTAACAGCAGCGATTTTTCCTTTCTGACCGATTGCCCCAAGCCGAAGCTCTTTATTCACGGCGCGAACGATCAGTTCGGCACGCGAACAAAAGTGGAGGAAGTGATAGCGTCGCTCCAGGGAGAAAAACGCTTGGTTGTCGTGGAAAACGCCGACCACTTCTTCGCCGGCCGTCTCGACGAGTTCAACGCCGCCATCGCCGCTTGGTTGACCGAACGGCATCCCTCGCTGCGGTCCAATTAGGGCGGTTCTCGCACTCGCGTTTCATTCGATCGGCATACGCTGAGAATGGCAACCCTCAAAAAACTTTGTCATCCTGAGAGGCGCGCCGTTTGCGTCTCGAAGGACCTCAACTTCTACACTGTGCAAGATTTTAGCGGTGGGATCCTTCAGCTATCTCCGGTTTGTGGAGTCCGGTTTTTCCGAATATGCCCGTTTCCACCGGAGTCCAGAAACCGGACCTCGTCGGATAGCTGAAGGATGACACGTTGCTGAGTTGGGTGAACTAGGCCGACTCGCCGCGCTCAAAAAGTTTGCGGAACTCGTCAATACCGGCGGGTTTCACGCCGACGAGTTTCGCATTTGCTTCCACGTGCGCGGCGCGCGACATTCCCACCAGCGCTGTTGTAATTCCCGGCGAAGAGCGCGCAAACTGCAGCGCCCTTTCAAGGTCGTTGTGCAGTCCCAGCGCTTCGGCCACAAACGCGGGCAGATTCTGCGAGAGTTGCCCCTGCAGTAGCGAGGCGCTGGCCACCAGCGTGATGCCCAGATCGCCGGCCGCCTCCATCATTGTGCGCGTCACACCCTCAACGGTTTGATTGCCCAGGGTCAAGGCTTCCGTCATCGCCAGGTTGTAGGGCAACTGCACGAAACGGAAATGGTGCGCGTCCCCCGCAATCTCCCGTGCGATTTTCACAAGTTCGCTGAGAAAAAGGGAATCGGCGGCCTTCGCTTCCTGGCGGAAACCGTTCCATGTGGCCATGCCATAAAACTGGATTTTCCTCGCGGTGGCGGCTGACTCCAGAAATTCAAACGCCTGGCGCACGCGGTTCAAGAATTCCGGGCGCGGAATTTCGCCGAGCTGCGTTTCGGGATTGTGCAGGTAATAGACGTCAATGCAACCGACGCCCAGATTCTTCAAGCTGCGGTTAAGTTGGTTTTCCAGGAAGCGGGTGGCCATGCAATGGCACCCCGCGGCCACTTCCTTAGCGGTGAACACGCCGCGCTGGATGTATTCGTCAAAAAAATAGCGGTTGGCATCGGCAGGCATTGCTCCGTCGGGCGTGAGATAACCGCCCTTGGTGCAGACGACGAATTCGTCGCGTGCCAGTCCTTTGTTCGCCAGTACCTTCAGCGCTGTGCCGACGTTGCGCTCACTGCGCTGAAAACGGTAATTGATCGCCGTATCAAACACATTGAAGCCTGCGAGACCAGCCTCGACGAGGGCCGCGGCATAACTCGCGTCGGTGCTGTCCGTGGGCTGGCCAAGGTACGTGCCGACGCCGAGCGAAGAGACGGTGAGTCCCTGTGCCTTTCGAAAGTGTCCCTCGGCGGCGATCTCCTTGAATTTGTCCGCGTAACGTTGCGTTCCTTCTGGCGTAGCACCCTGGCTCATCTCAATTTCCTCTCTGCTCTGTGACCTCTGCGCTCTTTCTCTATGCACTCTGTGCGAAGTCTTCTCTTTGCCTTTTGATTGTCCCTCTATTTACTCAATTCGTTGGCTTCTTCTTTCGGCGGTGCCAGCAAACGCGAACACGCCCGCAGAATTCTCCGGTACGGCCAGTCCTTTTCGCGAAAGAAAATCTCCCCTTCGCGCGGGTTGCTGTAAAACCAGCGAGCCACCAGGCGCAGGTGCTCCCCCAATTCGGTTGCGGATTGCTTGGGAGTGGCCGCGGCGGGCGGCGCGATCATCATTGCCTCGAGATAATCACGCACCGCTTCCTCGGCGGAACGCGGCTGGCTGGTATCCCCAAATCGCAACGCATACGGCGTGGCGAGCCTGCCGCCGCGCACGCCGAAAAGTCCGATGGTTTGTTCTTCCGCCGTGCGCTGCAGGATCACGGCGTCGAGGTCCTGCACCCGCCGCGCCACTTCCGGCCCGGCCCGCAAGGCATCATCCAATTTTTCCAGCTTTTTGTGAATCGCCGCGGCGCGTTCGAAATCGAGATCCTCGCTGGCTCGTTCCCGTTCCTGTTCGAACGCCGCGCGCAGCGACGCACCGCCAGTTTCCAGAAATCCCACCAGGCGATTTACTTCCACGTCGTATTCTTCCTTGCTGCAGCCGGCAAAACACGGCGCCAGGCACATTTTCATTTCCGAATAGAGGCAGCCGGGAAACGTGGGGTCGCGGCGAATCTTGATCTGGCAGCGGCGCACCTTGAAAAAATCCAGCACGCTGTCGGCGTAAACCTGCGCGGCGCGGCGCGAGGCAAACGGGCCGTAGTAAATACCGCCGGTGGGCACGCCCTGTTCGTTCACGGGAATGTGCCGCGTGACGTAACAGCGCGGGTAAGCGTTCTTGAGGCTGATCTTCAAAACGGGTGAAGGCCGCAGCCGCATCAGGTCACGATAACGTTTCGGAAATCGCTGCTTCGCAATCTGGTAGTAAGTGAGCGACTGTTCGAAAGCGGAATTGGTGACGCGATAGCGTACCTGGTGCGCAAAGCCGCGCAGGTTAAGACGTTTGCTCGCGGGATCGAGAGGGCCTAACAGGCGTTGCAGGCGGCGGCGCAGATTTGCCGTGCGAATCAGATGCGGCTCGGCCTTTTCTTCATGAGCCTCAGTCAGGCAAACCGCGGGCCGCTCCGGCAGCAGGGAGAAAAATTCCTCGTCGTGTTCAGGATTGAATTCGAGCCCGGCGTCGAGTTCCAGCACAACGTCAGGATACTACGGAGCGTTTTTGCGTGCTCTCCGCCCCGGGTAGCGCCGGCATCCTGCCGGCCAGCCGTAGCACATGAATCGTCACTTACGATTTCAAAAGCCAGCCTGCAATCACCAACCGCTGAATCTCGCTGGTGCCTTCGTAAATCTCCGTTATGCGCGCGTCACGATACGCCCGTTCGACGGGGTATTCCTTGCTATAGCCGTAGCCGCCGTGAATCTGAATTGCCTTATGCGCCACTCGCGTAGACATCTCGCTGGCGAATAATTTTGCGGTCGCGGCTTCCTGGCTGAAGCGCCCACCGGAATCCTGCTTCCACGCCGCCTTGCGCACCAGCAGGCGCGCGGCGTCAATTTCCGTGGCCATATCGGCCAGCATGAATTGAATCGCCTGAAACTGCGCGATGGGATGCCCGAACGCCATGCGCTCCTGCGACCACTTCAGCGCCGCCTCAAACGCTCCCTGCGCGATGCCGACAGCCTGAGAGGCGATGCCGATGCGCCCGCCGTCCAGCGTCGAAAGCGCCACCTTGTAGCCTTCGCCTTCGTTGCCGATGCGGTTGCCGACCGGCACCACGCAATCGGTGAAAACAAGCTCACTGCAAGCCGTAGCATTGATACCGAGTTTCTTTTCCTCTTTGCCCACTTTGAAGCCGGGGGTCCCCTTTTCCACCACGATGGCGGTGATGCCTTTTTCGCCCTTCGCGGGATCTGTGTTTGTGTAGACGATCGCCGCATCGGCCACGCCGCCGTTGGTGATCCACGCCTTGGTGCCGTTGATCACGTAGGTGTCGCCCTTTTTCACGGCTTTCGTCTGCAGCGCCGCGGCATTCGACCCGGCTTGTGGCTCCGTCAGCGCGTAGCAGCCAATTTTGTCGCCGCGCGTGAAAGGAAGCAGGAATTTCTTCTTCTGCTCGTCGGTGCCATAGCGATGAATCGGATCGCAAAAAAGGGAATTCTGCACGCTCAGGATGACGCCGGTAGAGGCGCAGCATCGGGAAATTTCTTCGATGACGATTGTGTAGGCGATGTGGTCAAAGCCAGCTCCGCCTTCGGCCTCCGGAAACGCCACCCCGGTCAAGCCAAGTTCCGCAGCCTTACGGAAAAGCTCCCGCGGGAAGTGGCCGGTCTCATCGTTCTCCTTCGCCAGCGGGCGCACTTCGGATTCCGCGAATTCCCGCACGCTCTTCTGCAACAGTTTTTGTTCTTCGCTAAGTTCCAGGTTCAAGGGGATTCTCCGGCGCGGTTCGAATGCAATTTTGAATTACGATTTTAGCCGAGCCGCAAGCCGTTGTCACATTTTGAGTGCGAAAGCAGAGCTTTCGCTTTTACGGACTAAGTTTCGAAACGAAACTATCTTTTGGACGGTGCGGCTGGCATTGTAAAAGCGGGAGCTTCGCTCCCACACTCAAAAACCTATGCCTTTAGCGCTTTGCTCAAGCGTTCGTAGGTGGTCTTCAAATCCTCGGGGTGCACGCGGGTTTCTCCCGTGACCGTCATGAAATTGGAATCGCCGATCCACCGCGGCAACATGTGCAGGTGGAGATGCCCGGCGACACCAGCCCCTGCGGCACGTCCGAGGTTCATGCCCAGGTTCATGCCGTCAGGTTTGTAACCCACGCGGAAGATCGTTTCGATGCGCTGCGCGAGTTCCATCATTTCAGCGAGCGCACCCGGTTCGCAAAAGTGGAGTTCCGCCACATGCGCATAGGGAACGATCATGACGTGGCCGGAGGTGTATGGGAATCGGTTGAGGATGACAAAAGATTTTTTAGCGCGATGGACAATGAGCGTTTCACCGTCCTGGTTGCGCTTCACTGCATCGCAAAAAATACATTCCGGCTGCTGGCCCGCGGCCGCTTGCGCCATGTACTGGTAACGCCAGGGAGTCCAGAGATAGTCCATCGAATGGCACCGCCGTGTGGATTGTACGGGTGTCAGGATAGCGTAATTGAGTAGCGAAAGGTTATCAGTAATCAGTAATCGGCAATCAGTAAGAGCCAGTGTTTGGAGGCCGCGGCAGTGATCGTGTTCTAATCGCCCCTTACCGATTACTGATATCTGATTACTGATTACCTTCCGCCCCAAACAAAAACGCCCCGTGAATCCGGGGCGTCGTCACTCTCTCAAATCGATGGAAGCTCAGCTCACGACGGGGCGGCTTCGCTCTGTGCTGCGCTTGCTGACGTGTTCACAAAGTCTTTCAGTTCCTTGCTGGGCTTGAAGAAGGGAATCTTTTTTGCCGGCACATCCACCTTTTCTCCGGTTTTCGGATTGCGCCCGATGCGGCCGCGGCGCTGCCGGGTGCGAAAGCTGCCGAAGCCGCGAATTTCGATTTTGTCGCCCTTCTGCAAGGCGTCAATGATGCTCTCGAAAATCGTTTCGACGATGGTTTCCGACTCTTTCCGCGGAAGCTCCGTCACCCGGAGCACTTCCTCGATCAAATCGGCCTTCGTGAGCGTCGGTTGCTTTGTCATCGGTCTATGCCTCTTTAATCGGAAACCACTCGTGCCGCACAACTCTATGGGGCGAGGCTACTTAGAGGAACATCCCCTGCCCGGATGTCCCTCTTCCTATCATTAAAATGACCCGCAGGTAAATGAATTTATCTGATGAACCGGCTGGGCAAAGGAAATCTCCCGGCGCTACCGTGAAGCCAGCTTCTGCTTCATTGCATCGCCGATCGTGGCCGTCGCCGAAGACTTCGACGACTTGTACTGCTCGATCTCCTTGCGCTCGATCTGCCGCACGGCTGCGCGGTAGCTCAAGCCGATGCGCCGCGTTTCGGAGCTGATCTTGATGATCTTGAAATCGTATTCTTTGCCGGGCTCCAGCGGGCCCGCGCTCTTCAGCGGTCCCGTTGACGGGCGGAAGTTGCCGACGCCTTCATCGCGGCGCTTGCGCTCCTCGATTTCGGTGTTATGGCAGAGTCCTTCGATGTTTTCGCCGAATTCGACAAACGCGCCGAAGGTAGCGATGCGCGACACCTTGCCGCGCACGATGTCTCCCACCTTGTGCTGCTTGAACCAGTCGCCCCAGATGTCGTTCACCTGCTTCATGCCCAACGACACCCGGCGGTTCTCGGGATCAATGCGCAGCACCTTCGCGGTGACCGGCTCGCCCTTCTTGAACACTTCGTGCGGGTTCTTCACACGCCCGGTCCAGCTGACGTCGCCGACGTGCACCAGCCCGTCAAAGCCCTCTTCGATTTCGATAAACGCGCCGAACTCGGCAATGTTGCGCACCTTACCGGTCACGACGGTGCCGACGGGATACTTCTCCGCCACCAGCAGCCAGGGATCGGGTTGCGCCTGCTTGATGCCCAGCGAAACGCGGCGGTCGCTCGGCTTGATGTCCAGAACGATTACGTCCACTTCGTCGCCGACCTTCGCCAGCTTCGAGGGATGCGTGGGCTTCTTCGACCACGACATTTCCGTGACGTGCACCAGGCCTTCGACGCCTTGTTCGAGCTCGACGAATACGCCGTAATCCACCACGCCAACAACTTTGCCGTGATACTTTCCGCCTGCGCCGTACCGATCGCCCGCATCCACCCAGGGATCTTTGTGCAATTGCTTCAGACCCAGCGAGACGCGCTGCTTGCTCTTGTCAAACTTCAGGATGATGACGTCGAGTTCCTGCTCCGGCTTCACCACGTCGCTCGGATGCCGCACGCGGCCCCAGCTCATGTCGGTCAGGTGCAGCAAGCCATCGATGCCGCCGAGATCCACGAAGGCGCCATACTCGGTGACGTTCTTCACCGTGCCGTGCACGGTTTGCCCTTCGCTCAGCTTCTCCATCAGTTCGGCGCGCTTGGCGTGCAGCTCTTCTTCCAGCAGCGCGCGGCGGCTGACCACCACGTTGCCGCGGCGGCGATTCAGCTTGGTGATGCGCACCTGCACTTCGTGCCCGAGCAGTCCGTCAAGGTTCGACGTTGGGCGCAGGTCATACTGCGAGCCGGGAAGAAACGCGCGAACGCCGATGTCTACCACCAGGCCGCCCTTGATGCGGTCCACAACTTTCGCGGTGATCGTTTCCTTGGCCTTGAACTGTGCGTCCAGCTTTTCCCAAGTGCGGCGACGCAGCACCTTTTGATACGAGACGATAACGAAGCTGTCCTTCGTTTCACCGGTGCGTTGCACTTCGATGGTGGCGTTGGGGTCCGGCCGGGGAATTTCCGTTTCCGTGAATTCAGAGGCGGGAATCAGGCCCTCGGTCTTGCCGCCGAGGTCCACCACCACTCCATGCTCGGTGTACGCGACCACCTTCACTTCAATAATTTCGTTCTGCGGAGCGGCTTCCTGCGGCTCGCTGTACTGGTCGATGAGCTTGCTCATCTCCTCCGCGCTCGCGGCCTCTTCGGCGGCAGCGGCGGCTTCGGCGTCAACCGCCGCGGTCTGCGCCTGCGCTTCGGCGTGCGCGTGGGCCTCTTCGGGCTTCACGGCCTCGACGCGCGCGGCTGCAGCGGCGGCATCGGCTGCCGGGGTGGTTTCCGCGTTTTGTGGAGTTTCGCTTTCCTGGGCTGCTGCGGTTGCTGCGGAAGATACGGGGTTATCGTGGTCAGAAAACATGTTCAATCGCCTCCGGGATTTCTATCCCTGTTTTTGTCGAGTCAATCCTTGCCAGATCCCAACCGGGGTAATGCAAGGAGGGGTTACAACGGGGCAAAGAGGAAGTGCTCCTGCTCGGTGTAACTCGGTCTCTAGCTACTGAGATGCTGCAAACGCCCGCCTGCCGCGGGTAGGTCGCGGGGAGCGCCACAGCCTTAAAAGAATACTCGCCGCCTAAACCCCCTGTCAATCAAAGGGGTTTGATAATGACGGTGCGGATTTATATTAAGCCCGTGCGCGGCCAGCCTGACGCGCTTCGCGGCGGAAATCGGGGGCGTCTATTTCCAGCGTGCGGCACATCTCAAACAATCGAGATCTCATACGATCGCCGATACGTACTGCGAGTGAATCATCTTGTACCGGAGGTACGTACCTTCCCGAAGGCAATTTGGCCGGTTCTCCTTTGGACTTAGGATTGTCCAGATAGTTGGTAGTGATGATCGTGCAGCGCGGATGGCTTAGGTCCCGGGAAGCCTCGGCATATCTTGTATTCAAGATATAACCGACCATGTCACGAACCCAATCGGACGGCTTAATACAGCCCAAATCATCAATTACCAACACCTCAGAGGAAAGGATCGGTTTAAGGATTTGCACCTCGCTCGCATCGCTATCTGACCTATAGCTGTTTTGGATCTCCCTTAGCAGGGCCCCGTATTCGCAAAAATACCCGCTGTGTCCCCGTATCACCAACTCCTTGAGCGCTGCAACCGCGAGATGGGTCTTGCCAATCCCGGAATTCCCCATCAAAAGCAACCCCGATTGGTCTCCACCTGGATAGTCGCGCACAAAACCCTGAACCATCATTTTTGCGCTCTTAAGTGCGGCGCAGTTTTGAGAAGTGTAAGTCTTTCCATCGACCAGATCCGTCACGTAGCTCTCGAAATCGCAATGCTCGTAGCGTTTTGGTATACGCGCCCGCTCCATCACTTTTTCGGCGCGCTCCTCCATCCCGCACTCGCAGGCCACGGCCATCTGGCCCGCCGCGCCGTCTTTCCGCGGAACCATCTTCCAACCCGTCCCCTTGCACAGCGCGCAATCTTCCCTGGCCATGTTTTCCTTTGGAGTGCGGCAGCCCATCTGCCGCTTTTACGGTGTAAACCCCCGACTCCCAATCTAAATTTCCCGCTGCGGGTGCAATCTCAAAAGCGGGAGCTTCGCTCCCGCACTCAATAAAAGCATCATACGTCCCATCGCCGCGGCTCACAATGCGTCTCGCCTGCGGAAATCTGTGCACAAAAAACAAAAGCCTCGATTGATCGAGGCTTTCCGACGCTTCCTGATCGCTGTTATCTGTTATCCGTCAATCCCGCACCGCACGCTCATCGACTCTTCACTGGTCGCCGGTCGCTGGCCACGGGTCACGCCTTCACTATGCGCGGCCCCGCCTTCACAATCGCATGCTTCGACGCCTTCTCATCGGGCTGCGCGGCAATGCGGCACAATTCCTGCTGCACCACATGCGCAAACTCGCTCATCTGCCGCTCCATCTCGATCATTTTCTCCCGCATGTTCAGGATGATCTCGATGCCCGCCAGGTTCACCCCCATGTCGCGCGCCAGTGTCAGAATCACATCCAACCGCTCCAGGTCCGAATCCGTATACAGCCGCGTATTGCCCTGCGAGCGCGAGGGCTTCAGCAACCCCACACGTTCATACAAGCGCAGCGTCTGCGGATGCAGCTTATAAATCTCCGCGACAGCGCTGATCATGTAACCGGCTTTGGCGCGTTTTCTAGTCTTTGGCGGCATGGCGGATTAGTTTTCAGTCGTAAGTTATAAGCTTTCCGTTTCAAGTCCAATCGTGGTTTCCGGATTTACTTAAAACTAAAAACTTATAACTAAAAACAAAGAAACTTTCCTCCTCACACTCCAGCCTTCGCAAACAAATCCTTGCGCGGATCGGCCGGCGCAACTTCTTCAAGTTCCTTCATCAACTTGCGAACCCGTTCGTCCGTCGGTTCCGGCACTACTACTTGAATCTCCACGTACTGGTCGCCGCGTTCGCCATTGCGCGCGCTCGGCACGCCCTTTTCTTTCAGCCGCAACGTCTTCCCGCTGTTCGTTCCGGGAGGAATCCTCACCAGCGCCCGGCCGTCAATCGTCGGCACTTCCACCTTTGCGCCGAGCGACGCTTCCGCCACGGTCACAGGTACCTTGGTATACAAATCGTTCCCGCGGCGTTCGAAAAAGTCGTGTTGCCTCACCACCACCCGCAAATAGAGATCCCCCGCTGGCGCTCCCATCGTTCCCGCATTGCCTTTGCCCGGCACGCGCACCCGTCCGCCATTCGCCACGCCAGCCGGAATGCGCACGTCAATCGTTTCCGTGCGCCGCACGCGGCCTTCGCCGCCGCAGTTCTTGCAGGCCGTGCGCAGCTTTCCCGTACCCCCGCAGCGGCTACACGGCACATTGAAGCGCATCTTGCCAGCCGCCTGCTGAACCTGGCCCGTGCCATTGCACATCGGGCAAGTCTGCGGCGTGCCCACCGCTCCTGTGCCGTGGCAGACTTCGCACGAATCGAGCCGCGTGATCTGCAGCTTTTTCACCGCGCCGCGCACCGCATCCCAAAACTCTATTTCGATCTGGTATTCCAGATCGCCGCCGGGCTCGTGTTCCGGTTCCGCTGCCACGCCGCGCCCGCCGCCAAAAAACTGGCTGAAGAGATCGCGGAAACTTCCGCCAGTGCCCGCGCCGCCGCTGCCGCCGCCAAAATCAAATCCACCAAAATCAAAATTCACATTGGGGTCGCCGGCGTCGGCTCCGCCGCCATAGCCGGGAGGCGGAGCGTTCTCGCTGTAGAAGCCGTACTGGTCATACATCTGGCGCTTTTTCGTATCGGAAAGAACGTCGTAGGCTTCCTGCAGTTGCTTGAATTTCTCTTCCGCGGATTTATCGCCGGGATTCAGATCGGGGTGGTATTTGCGCGCCAGCTTTCGAAATGCCGTGCGGATATCCTTCGCCGTCGCCTTTCGCTCCACTCCCAGCAGTTCGTAATAATCGTGTTTAGCGCTCGTCGCCATTGATGCTCAATTGAAAGATTTGTTTGCTAAGAGTCTTTACTTCCACTTTCCCAACCACATAAACATGCCACCAATTCCAAACCCAAGCAGCAGAATTGATCCGAGAAGCCGGATCGTGCGGTCATACAACCGAAGTGACTCACCCCGGCCTCGTGCGTCTAGAAAAAGTGAGTAAGCTCCAGTGAGGGCGCTTGCCATCAGGGCAAAGGCCCGAATCATCTGAAGGGTCATTCTAACTCGCTCCACGTAGCCGGTAGGATGGGACCTTAGAGCCTGATCCCATCCACGGACCGCTTCCTGATTACTGATCGCTGATTACTGATTACTGATTACTGATTACTTCTTCAGTTCGGCTTCTTGCCTTCGTCCACGTCCACATATTCGGCGTCGATCACGTCGCCGGGCTTTTGACCACCCTGCGCGCTACCACTGCCGGAAGCGGACCCCGCGCCTGCACCCGCGCCCGCAGCTCCTGCCTGCTCCGCGCCCGATGCCTGAGCTTTCTTGTACAGCTCTTCCGCCATTTTGTGCAGCGTCTTCTCCACGTTCTCGGCTGCGGAACGCAGCCGCGCCACACCGCCTTCGTTGACGGCCTTCTTGGCCTCTTCGATGGCTTCTTCGGCCTGCTTCACGTCGGCATCATTCAACTTGTCGCGGTTGTCGCGAATCGTCTTTTCGGCCTGGTACACGATCCCGTCCAGACGGTTGCGCGCTTCCACCTCTTCCATCCGCTTGCGGTCTTCTTCCGCGTGCGATTCGGCCTCGGTGCGCATCTTCTCGGCTTCTTCCTTGGTCAAGCCGGTGGAAGCCGTGATGGTGATCTTCTGTTCCTTGTTCGTGGCCTTGTCCTTCGCGCTCACGTTCAGGATGCCGTTCGCATCAATGTCAAATGTGACCTCGATCTGCGGCGTCCCGCGCGGAGCCGGCGGAATGCCGTCCAGCTTGAACGTCCCGAGCGACCGGTTGTCCTTCGCGAACTTCCGCTCCCCCTGCATGACGTGGATTTCCACGCCTGGCTGGTTGTCCGAAGCTGTCGAATAGGTCTCCACCTTGCGCGTCGGAATCGTGGTGTTGCGCGGGATCTGCACGGTCATCACGCCGCCCAGCGTTTCCACGCCCAGTGAAAGCGGCGTCACGTCGAGCAGCAGGATGTCCTTCACTTCGCCCGCAAGCACCGCGCCCTGAATCGCCGCGCCCACGGCGACGACTTCATCCGGGTTGACGCCCTTGTGCAGCTCTTTGCCGCCAAAGAACGTGCTCACCAGTTGCTGCACCTTCGGAATACGCGTCGACCCGCCGACCAGCACCACTTCCTGAATGTCGTTCGGGGACATCTTCGCGTCTTCAAGGGCCTGCTTCACCGGCTTCATCGAGCGGTCCAGCAGGTCGCTCATCAGCTGTTCCAGCCGCATGCGCGTCAGCTTCTGCTGCATGTGAATCGGCCCGCTTGCGCCCGCGGTGATAAAGGGGAGATTGATCTCCGTCTCCATCATCTGCGAAAGCTCGATCTTGGCCTTCTCCGCGGCTTCCTTCAGGCGTTGCAGGGCCATGCGGTCCTTGCCCAGGTCAATGCCATGCTCTTTCTTGAATTCGTCAATCAGCCAGTCGACGATCTTCTGGTCCACGTCGTCGCCGCCCAGGTGCGTGTCGCCGTTGGTGGATTTTACCTCCACGACGCCGCTGCCCACTTCCAGCACCGAAATGTCGAACGTGCCGCCGCCGAGGTCATACACGGCGATGGTTTCGTCGCTCTTCTTTTCGAGGCCATAGGCCAGCGCGGCCGCTGTCGGCTCGTTGATGATGCGGACCACTTCCAGGCCCGCGATCTCGCCGGCCTGTTTGGTGGCTTGCCGTTGCGCGTCGTTGAAGTACGCCGGAACGGTAATGACCGCCTTGGCGACTTTTTCGCCGAGGAAATCTTCCGCCGCGGTCTTCAATTTCGTCAGAATCATCGCGGAAATTTCCGGCGGGCTGTACACCTTGCCGGCAACTTCCACGCGCGCGTCATCATGATTGCCCTTTGTCACTTTGTAGGGCACGCGCTTCATCTCTTCGCTCACTTCGTCATAGCGGCGGCCCATGAAACGCTTGATCGAATAGACCGTGTTCTCCGGGTTCGTCACCGCCTGGCGCTTGGCCACTTGCCCGACCAGCCGTTCGCCGGTCTTGGTGATGGCCACCACGGAAGGCGTGGTGCGGGTGCCCTCCTGGTTGGGAATCACCACCGGTTCGCCGCCCTGCATGACGGCCACGACCGAGTTGGTTGTCCCCAGGTCAATTCCAATAATCTTGCTCATCGCTTCCTTCTCCTTCAGATTGATTGCTGAAACTCGCTAAGGGGCGCCTCTGAAATGTAGGGGCGGCTTCTTGACCTGAGCCTAAGCGAATGGTTAGGCCGCCTTCTTCGGGTTCTCTCTACCAGCGAAAACCTCGCCCGAACCCTGTGCAAAGCTGCCAAACGAGGGCAAGTATATAGGTTGAGTGTAATGTTGTCAAGTTGTTTGATAGCAAGAATAAAGCATTATTTTGCTTTAGATTACAGACCCTTTCCCCTCCCTCCATCCCTCCTCCCGTTTGAGTTCCCTGGGCCGCCCGGCAGCCGTCTCTTTCGGGAAGCGACACCCCATTTCCTGGTTGGGTGACAGCGGACAATCCCCGTCGTGGCAACTTACAGAGTGAGCTTGCTAGGCCGCCTGCCTTTCGGGGCCGGGTTGGGCATTTCAACCTGTGATACTCTGAGCAGGAATTCGCTCATTGCTGCCTTTTCTTGGAGGAATCTGTGAACCGGCCTCTCCCGTTCGTCTCTGCCAGCCTTCTGACCGTAATTGCCTGTGGCACCCTCCTGCTTGCCGCGCCCCTGGACAAGAACGCGCAGACAAAAACAGCGTCGGCGAAGAAGCCTTCGGCTCCAAAAGCGCCCGAGGTGCCTGCCGTCTCCACGGCCACCATTACCGTAAATGGCGTAACGGACATTGATCCGGCGAAGGCGTTCGGCTCCAAGACGGCTCCCGTGGTCGTCGAAATCTATAGCGATTTTCAGTGCCCGGCCTGCAAGCAGCTCTTTCTAAATACGACGCAGAAGGTCATGGACAACTACGTGAACACCGGCAAAGTCTACCTGGTGCACCGCGACTTCCCGCTGCCCATGCACGCGTACTCGCGCGTCGCGGCCAGCTATTCGCGGGCGGCGGCGCATATCGGGAAATGCGAAGCCGTGGAAATGACGCTGTTCCAAAACCAGGAGAAGTGGGAAGCGAACGGAGACGTGAAGGGAACCGTAGCCGGTGTGCTTTCTCCCGCGGAAATGAAAAAGGTGCAAGCGATCGTGGATGCCAAAACCCTTGAGCCATTGATTGAAAAAGATAAGCAGATTGGCCTGACGCTGCCGGTGACGCAAACGCCCACCTCCGTTTTTCACGCCAAGGGGCAGAACTATCCCTATGCCGGAACGCTCAGTTACGATGTGCTGAAGGAATTCCTCGATCAACTGATCGCGCAGAAGTAAAGATATGTAGTGGCCGACCTCCAGGTCGGCAAGCTCCAAAAGTTTCTGAAACTGATTACCGATTACTGGTAGCTTCTGGCACTGAGGCCCAATGCTGCAATCTTCTCCCTTTAACTACCGCCGCATCATCCTCTGGATTGGCCGCCTGGTGCTTGGCGCGATTTTTATTTACGCCGGTTTCGCGAAGCTGTTGATGCCCAACACACATCTGTGGCCCTACTTCTTCTTGAAATTTTCCGTGTCCACGAATCTGACGATGTTCCAGCAGCAGGTGGAGTCCTACAAAATGCTCTCGCCGGCGGCGGCGGGCCTCCTCGCGCATACACTGCCGTTCGTGGAAATCGTCGTTGGCCTGATGCTGATCGTCGGCTGGGGTCTGCGAATTTGGGCGAGCATCGTGACGCTGATTATGGTCGGCTTCCTCGGTGTGGTGACTCGCGCGTATCTCCTGCACATGGACATCAACTGCGGCTGCTTCGGCACTCCGGAGAAACTCACAGGAATGACCGTGATTCGCGATGCTAGCTTCTCGGCCCTAGCGGTGTTGACGACCTATTTCGCCTTCGTTGAAGCCCGCAAGCCGCATCCGTGGAACGCCGCGACGCCAGAGCAGACCGCGAGACCATCCACAAGCACAACGGTGTCATCCTGAGCCTGCCTGCGGCAGGCAGGCGGAGCGAAGGATCTCAACTCTGGATTGCTCGCACGGTGTATGGGCGTTGAGATTCTTCACGCATCCTCGTCGGATGCGTTCAGAATGACAATGTTCCTTTTTGTGGCTGCACTATGAAAACACTCAACGAATACCTGGAACTCGCCGCTGTCGCCCACGGCCACCTCTGCGCTGGTCAAGTGCTTGGCGTGCGCCTGGCAATGCTTGGCATCCGCGAACTGGGCCTCGATCCCATCGCTGAGCGCAAGCGCATCGTCACCTACGTCGAGATCGACCGTTGCGTCACCGACGCCGTGGCGCTTGTGGCCAACTGTCGCCTCGGCAAGCGCGCCCTGAAATTCCGCGACTGGGGCAAAGTAGCCGCCACCTTCTGCGATCTTCAGACTGGCCGCGCCATTCGCGTCGCCGCGAAGGAATCCTCAAAACAGGCCGCCAAGGACCTTTTCCCCAACCTGCCGCGCGAAGAAGCCCAGCAGAAAGCTTACGCGCAACTCTCCGACGATGTTCTGTTCTCAACGGAATGGGTGAAGGTGGAAATTCATCCCGAAGACCTGCCGGGATTCAAAGGCCCGCGAGTCGTCTGCGCGCAATGCGGCGAAGGCATCAACTTCAAGCGCGAAGTCACCGTAGGCGGCCGCACCCTCTGCCGCGCATGCGCCGGCGAACGCTACTACGTACACGCCGACTGAAATTCGGGATGAATCCAAATCTTCTTTTATTTACTCGACCAGGAACCACGAATCTCCTGCCGCTCCGGCAGCAGCCACCGGATCTTCGACCTGCGGATGAAAGCCACCGCCACCGTGGCCAAAAACGCGAACACAATCATCAGCCAGAGAATTCCCAGCAACGCATCGGTCGCGGTGTTGTACATCGCCAGGCTCCAAAGGCCCGTGGTCATCTGCGCCTGCAATGCCTCCGCATTGTAAGCGGGCGTGTTCACGTAATCCTTCAGCATTTGAATCCGCGCTCCGCCGGAAACTCCAGCCAGCAGAATCGCGATTTGCAGATACTTCGCGGTGGCTTGACTCACGTTTTCCGCCAGGTAGCGGGAAAGAACATTCTGCGTCATTCGCCTGAAGATAAAAGAAACGCCGAAGGCTAAACCGAACGCCAGGATCACCGATACAGAAAAAAGCAGCACGTACATTGGCCCAAGTCCCCCATGTTTTGCTATAAAGCAGGACAAGTATCCATTAAATTACGCGTCGGCGCATAGAACTCGTTCCGGGGATGTTCCTAAAGCGCAAAGGCTTTTTGTTTCGCTCCCCCGCAACGCAATTATTCTGCGTTAGAATTGCCCGTCCATGCTCTCGCTATCCCCGATCATTTCTCGTTTCCAAGGTTGGAAATTAACCGGCACTTTCGTTCTCGGATCGGTGCTGCTGTTTCTTCCATCCGAAATCTGCTCCCAACAGGCTGACGTTGATGGCCGCCAGGAATGCGTGCGGCTAGGCCCCATCGAGGATCCCCCAGCGGATCTGCCCAGCCCGGATGAAAGACCAGAACTGGCCGGCTGCAGTTCCTACGATCTCTACTTTGGTTTTGGCGTGCCCGCGGATTCGGCCAAGGCTCGAAAGTGTGCCTTCATCGAGCGAGAGCGAGGGCAAAAGCGGCCGGAACTCGTGTTCGGAGGCGCAGGCCTGCTGGCCATGATCTACGCGAACGGGAAGGGCGTCCCCCGGAGTTTTGACCTGGCATTGAAATTCGCTTGTGAAGTCGAGGGTGCTCCCGCCGAAAATGCCCGCAGGATCGAACACCTGCTGCGGCTCCAACAGGAAAGCTGGGCCGGGGAGAATTTCAACTTGTGCGACGATGCCACCAGCGGATTGATGCAGGGTTGGTGCGCAAAGCTGCGGGAGGACCTCGTCCAGGTAAAGAGGGCGAAGAAACTGGATGCCATCACGCAAACCTGGACGCCGGAGGAGCAGCGGGCGTTCAAAGAATTGCAATCCGCCGCGAATGCGTTCTTCGAATCCAGTTCCCGCAATGAAGTGGATCTGAGCGGAACCGGCAGAGCGGCCTTCGAAATCGAGGCCGAAGCCTGCCTGAGGGACGCTTTTCTGGAAGCCCTGAATCGATTTGAACGTGGTCAGTTTCCCAGATATAAGCCTGGCGACCCTGCGAAAGCCGACGCCCAATTGGATGCGCTGCACAAGCGAATCCAATCCGCGCCCAACAAGCCCATTGAGTTTACGACGGTCACTCCGGAGGGGATCTTATCGGCACAAAGCGCCTGGCTTCGTTACCGGGAAGCCTGGATAGAGTTCGGGAAACTCAAATATCCCAGCGTTCCCCCGGAAGCCTGGAGAGCCTGGCTGACTCAGGAACGTGTGAAGATGTTGCAGGTTTGGATTCCGGATGGAACATAGTTCGTTTCTGACTCGCCTTGTGATTTGCGTCCGCGTTAGAATTTTTGTTTCATGCTAAGCCTTCCCCCGATCACCCTTCGTCTCCGCGGCTGGAAGCTCATTGACCGTGTTGCGGTCGCTTTTCTGCTTCTTTGCTCGGTTGCCTTGGGCGCCGCCGCCGGGCTGTTGTTTGTTTACGAGAGCGACCTGCCGGAAATCCGCGCGCTCGAAACGTATCGGCCCAACGTGGTCACAGAAATTTATGCCGACGACGGCCAGCTCGTCGGCAGCTTTGCCTTACAGCGCCGCATCCTGATGACTTGGGAGCAGGTCCCCAAGGTTCTCTACAACGCCGTCACTGCCATCGAAGACCAGCACTTCGAAGATCACTGGGGCGTGGACTTCCCGCGCGTGGCCGGCGCCGCCTACCGCAACATCCTGAAACACCGCAAAGCCGAAGGCGCCAGCACCATCACCATGCAGCTTGCCGGCAATCTGTTCCTCGACCGCAGCGACCGCAGCTTCCGCCGCAAAGCGCAGGAAATGCTGCTCAGCCTGCAGATCGAACGCCGCTACACCAAGCCGCAAATCTTCACCATGTACGCGAACCAGGTCTATCTCGCACATGGCAACTACGGCTTCGCCGCCGCCGCGCAATTTTATTTTGGCAAAAACGTGACCGACCTGAATCTCCAGCAAGCCGCCCTACTCGCCGGAATGATTCGCGGCCCGATCTATTCGCCGCTCACCGACCCCGCGCGCGCCCTGGCCCGCCGCAATCTGGTGATCCACCAAATGATGGAGGAGGGGAAAATCACGCCGGCGGAAGAAGAAGCCGCAAAGAAAACCCGACTCGGCCTGCACGTGCAATATCCCCGAAACGATCTTGCGCCGTATTTCTTCGAGGACATCCGCAAGTATCTTGAATCCACCTACGGCACCGAAGCCGTGCACGAGCGCGGCCTCCGCGTCTACACCACGCTGAACATCCAAATGCAAAAAGCCGCCAACCAGTCCATTCGCGACGGATTGCATCTCTACGACCGCCGCCACGGCTGGCGCGACAAACTGCCCAACATTCTGAAAGACAATCTTGGGAAGCTCGATACCTACGAAGACGACGACTGGCGCCACGCCATCGAAAAAGGAAGTTACGTCACCGGCCTCGTGATGGCCGTGGACGATAAGAGCGCCACCATCAAGATCGGCACCTATCGCGCGATTATCTCGGCTCTCGATATCGCCTGGACCGGCCACAAGCGCGTCAACGAAATCCTTGCCGTCGGCGACCTCGCGCAGTTTTCCATCCAGGAGCTCCGGGAAACCACGGCCCACGTCCAGTTGGAGCAGCAGCCCGCTCCCCAGGCCGCGATGATCGCCATCGACAATGGCACCGGCGAAATCAAGGCCATGGTCGGTGGTTATAGCTTTGAAGACTCCAAATTCAATCGCGCGACACAAGCCGTTCGCCAGGTCGGCAGTTCCTTCAAGCCCTACGTCTACACGACGGCCATCGAAAAAGGCTTCTCGCCCTTCGACACGATCGTTGACGCGCCATTCACCACCATCAGCGGCGGCCAAGCTTATTCGCCGCACAACTACGACGAAAAATTCGAAGGCACGATCACTCTGCGGCGGGCGCTTGCCGGCTCGCGCAACGTCCCAGCTGTGAAGCTGGCGGAGAAAGTGGGCATCTCGAACGTTGTAGATATGGCCAAGCGTTTCGGCATCACCACGCCGCTGCCACCCTACCTGCCGCTGGCCCTCGGCGCCGCCGACATGCGCTTGATCGAACACGTCTCCGCGTTCACCGTTTTTCCGAACGAAGGCATTCGCATTGATCCGCACATGATTCGCCGCGTTACCAGTTACGACGGCGCGCTGCTGGAAGAGTCGCATCCCGAAGTGCACGACGTCGTTTCTCCCGACGTGGCGCACACCATGACCGCAATGCTCGAAGAGGTCGTGCAGTTCGGCACGGCTATGAAGGCGAAATCCCTGGGACGTCCCGCCGCTGGCAAAACGGGGACCACGCAGGATTTTACCGACGCGTGGTTCATGGGATTTACGCCGCAGCTTACCGCCGGCGTCTGGGTCGGCTACGACGACAAACAGATTTCCCTGGGCAAGCGCGAATCCGGCGCCCTCGCCGCACTGCCCATCTGGATGGAGTTCATGGAAAAGGCCATGGCCGGCACTCCGCCGCTCAATTTCCCGAACGTGGTTACTTTGGAAGAGCAAGCCGAAGAACATCATGTCCACACCGACGTGCCTGACACCGCCCCAGAAGAAGAAGTTCCGGCGCCGCGGGAAAAGCCCGCGCCCGCGCCGGCACCGCCGCCTGCGGCGCACTAAAACTCAAGATCACCCGGCTTCTTATCGAAATGGATCCCAGCCGGCTGCCCTGAGTGGTTCCGGTCTCCCATTTTTACCGGTGATTCGCACGCCCCGCCCCGCCGTAATCTCCCCAATTCTTGTTATCCGCAGCCCACGAAAATTTGCCGGTAGCTGCGAAACCCGCGCAGGGGGAACGCTGAACAGTAATTCGTAGTCATCGCCGCCATGCAGCGCCAACTGCCGGGCGGACTCCCGTTCCATCGCTTGGGGTGCCGGAAGTCTGTCCGGTTCGATCAGCGCGCCAACGCCGCTTGCGGCACACAAGCGCGGCAAATCCGTGGATAATCCATCGGAGAGATCCATCATCGCCGTGGCCAGATTTTTCTCAGCCAGCCAGCGCCCTAACTCCACCCTCGGTTCCGGATAGAGATGTTTCCTCAGGGCAATGTTTTTGAGATTCACTCGACCTTCGCTCGTTCGTAAAAACCGCAATCCGTGTTCCGCTTCACCCAGCGTTCCGCTCACATAAACCAAATCACCGGGACGCGCCCCGGACCGCCGCACTTCCCGCCCTTCGCAAATCTCCCCCAACACGGCAACGCCGATCAAAATCCGTTCACTCCGGGTTGTGTCGCCGCCCGCAAGAACACAGTCGAGAAATTTTGCCGCTCGACGCAATCCCCCAAGGAATCCCTTAAGCCATTTTCCTGTTGCGGCGGTTGGAAGTGCCAGGTTCAGCAGAAAGCACCTCGGCGTCGCTCCCATCGCTGCGATATCGCTGGCAGCGCGCGCCAGGCACTTCCAGCCAACGCTATCGGGCGGATGCTTATCGCGCAGGAAATGGGAGCCTTCGAGGAACCAGTCGCTGGTCAGGACCGTGGCAAAGCCGGGTTTCGGCTTCCACAGAGCGGCATCGTCACCGATTCCGAGACGAAGTTTCCGCCCACGGCTAGGCAAAAAATGCCGCGCGATCTCCTTCACCAGAGCGTCTTCATTGCGGAAGTCTTTCATAACGCAAGCCCATCCTAGTCCGGCCTGTCCTTTGGGACAGGGGGCAGCTCCACTGGCACTGTACCAAAAAAAGAAAATACAGGGTTGACCCGGAAGTCTACAGAAACTAATATGCAGAGAGTCGCGAACCAAGGCTCACGGTTCAGATCGTTCACAGTATTCGTTGTGGTTGCGGCGACAGGGAATAAGCGCCGCGTTCTGATAGAGAAACAGGCATAGGCCTGAGGGGCCCAGAGTGATCAGCAGCAAGAACTACACATTTTATATTGCCTCCACGCCCGGCAAGATGCGGAAACTCATCGTGCCTGCCTACGTGCTGCATGGTCTTGCGGCTCTTGCCATCATCGGCAGCATCACCGTTTTGGCCGCGGTAGGCTCCTACAGCCGCATGCTCTGGAAAGTGGGCAACTACAACGCGGTCCGCCAGGAGCGCGACGTTTGGAAAAAGCAGGTTCGCGAATTGCAGAGCACCGTGAAGGATACGAACCAGCGGCTGGACGCCGTGCAGTCCCTCGCCACCGACGTGGCCATGACATTCGGCGTGATGAAATATCATCCTGCGGCCTTCGAGCTGACCGATACGCCTTCAACACCTGAAGATGTGTTCGATCGTTCCGTCGAGCAGTTCACCTTCTTGAAGCGCAACGCTACCGCAATCGCGGTCTCCTCCGGCGGCCTGCGCATGATGCCCTCGATGGCTTTTGCCGATTCCAACTACACCCCGTCCGTTTGGCCGGTTCTGGGGCATATCACGGACAGCTTTGGCGAACGCCTCGACCCGTTCTCAGGTGAAGGCGCGTTCCACACCGGCGTTGACGTTGGCGCGGACTATGGCGCTCCTGTGCATGCCACCGCCGACGGCGTGGTACTCGACGTTGGCCAGCACACCGGCTATGGCCGCGTCGTGATCCTGGATCACGGGTTTGGCATCACCACTTGGTATGCGCATCTTTCCGCCTACGCGGTCGTCGCGGGCACCCGCATCAAGCGCGGCGAAGTCCTCGGCTACACGGGTATCAGCGGCCGCTCCACCGGGCCCCACGTCCACTATGAAGTCCGTGTGAACAACGCGCCCGTGAATCCGTGGCGCTATATGCGCAGCAATCCTTCCGCTGACTAAGCAGGTTTTCCCCACATAACATCCGATTGGCAGGGAGAAGGGAATTGCCCGCTCAGCGGCGCTTTCGGACAGGCGGAGCGGCTGGGACTTTCTCCGGTGGATCGGCGCTGGAGGCGGTCTTCGACGATTCCAGCAACTGCGGCGTGATCTCGAAAATCAACCGCACTGACTTGGACGTTCCCCGGTCCAGCTTTTGCACTTCCGCTGATTTCAGCAGGCCCGCATAAGCATCGCGCAATTTTGGATCGAGCTGCTTTCGTGACTTGGGATCATCCAACCCTGCTTGCGCCAGGACCAGCAAGCCGCTGAACATGTCATTCAGCTGGCGTACCACCGTTTCGTTCGAAGTCTCTCCATCTGCCACCACGCGCAACTCGTCGCCTTCCGGCTTCGCACCCACGGAAATCCATTGCAGTTGACCCAGCAACGTGGCCAATTGCGGCGAACGGTATCCTCCGGGTGTACGCTGCGATAACTCTGTGAGCAGTTGAGAATCCTGCCGCATTACGGCGAAGAGCGGAGTTCCCGCCAGGCGCAGAAAATGCTCTCGCCACTCCTCGGAATTCTTCGATTTCCCGGAAGCCTGAAAAAAACAGGAAGCGTCGTTGCAGATCGCCACCCGGTCATCCCGCAGAAAAGCGAAATAAGCCGTGCGCTGGGGATTGCTCAGGCTGACGGCGTAGATCGTTTTTCCATTGGCAGTTTTCAGGGTGCCGAACTGCGCGCTGTAGGCTTCGATTTTCTTGCGGTCGAATCGCCCTTCCGCCACTGCCATTGTTTTTGGGCTTTGCGCTGAACCGCTGAAGGAAACTCCAACCCGATCGAGATCGCGCTCATAATCAAACCCGGTGGCCTGCACGAATTTTCCGTATTCCTCCTCCGTCTGCGGCCGCGGCGCCCACGCAAGAATCTGAGAGAGAAATGCTGAAGCGCGCAATTCCTGAAAGTCCAGATAGAGCACGGAAGTGGAATCCGCCGGCAACTGCGAGAGCAGATCTTCGCGCGCGCTCTGCGGATCGCGGCCGTGTGAATGAACGTAAAGCCATGCGAGGACGAGCGCGGCGCCAAGGAGCAAGAGTCCAAGTACCAGTTTTTTGCGATTGGGCATGTGTCTCGTCGTTGCTGAGTCCGGATCGGTTAACTGCGGTATTCTCGCATCACGGGGCAGTTCTCTCGAAGAAAATGAGGCCGGAAAGCGCGACTCAGCAGAGAACAACCCCTGTCCCTGTGGATTCCTTGCAACATGGCACCCGAGGCTCTGATCGCAAAATATTGAAAATACGATGGTTAATTTGGATTTCTGGATTTCGGCTAAGTCCCCTGTTTTCCACAGATTTACGCGACTCCCTGCAAGCGAATCCCCATTTCCCCCACTTGCAAGCCCTGTGCCTAATCTGCTATTCTTGTGCGGTTTGAGCAGTGCTGGCGTAGCTCAGCTGGTAGAGCATCTGATTTGTAATCAGAGGGTCGGGGGTTCAAATCCCTCCGCCAGCTCCACCAGATGTTAGCAAGGGGAGCGAGGCGGGACGATTCCCGGCATGGTAACATAAACGGGCTGGTGTCTTTGGACACGAGTCCAATTTGTGTTTTGCTCGCAACGCGCTCCCGTACAACGGCAGGGCAGTCAAACAATGGGCAAGCTGTACGTGTCCTTGCAGTTTTCGCGGATACGATTTTGGTATCCCGGCAGAAGTTTCCGGGACGGGTGGGTGAGTGGCTAAAACCAGCAGACTGTAAATCTGCCGCTCCTTGCGGGCTACGAAGGTTCGAATCCTTCCCCGTCCACCAGGATTCAAGCTTCGTGAACCAAAGTCCCGGCAGGAATTTTACCAGGGACGCTGTGAGCAGCACTCAGCAAGTACACCGCAGGAAATCGCAACACGCGATGTTCAAAAGCGGTAGCAAACGCGGCGAGCAAGCCGGATGAGCGTAGTGCGCCGCTGGTCATAAGTTTTTTCGGAGGATCGGATTCAGCCTGGGTAGCTCAGTTGGTAGAGCGCGTCCTTGGTAAGGACGAGGTCACCGGTTCAATCCCGGTCCCAGGCTCCAGAAATGGGGTTGGGTTTCCGCAGGGAGGCACAGAAAACAGAGTTCAGATTTTTGTGCAAGTGGGCGGGGGTAACTCAACGGTAGAGTCTCACTCTTCCAAGGTGATGGTTGCGGGTTCAAATCCCGTCCCCCGCTCCAAAGGTTTAGGGAATGTGGTTTACGTATGCGTTGCAAAGTAAGAAGAACGAGAGAAGTTTTTGAAGAGTGGAAGGGGCAGGGAGTTTTTGAGGGCGCGACTTGCGGGGAAGTAAACGATGGTTGCGGCCTGCCTGCCGCAGGCAGGGTTCAAATCCCGTCCCCCGCTCCAGAGTTTTGTAGTGGCCGGTCTTTAGACCGGCAAGAAGGGGAAAACAGTAAACGGAGAGCAGATAACAGGAACCGTGCCGATGCAGTTGGTTCCTGCTCGCTGATCGCTGTTATCTGTTAACCGGCAAGCGAGTACGGGGGCTTCAGGTACTGTTCGTACTCAGTGAGGAGCAGAGGAAGCAATGGCGAAAGAGAAATTTGAGCGCACCAAGCCGCACGTGAACATCGGGACGATCGGGCACATCGATCATGGCAAGACGACGTTGACGGCGGCGATTACCAAGGTGCTGTCGAAGCACAACCCGAA
>DASYXF010000112.1:0-31069 GCA_035935335.1 Candidatus Acidiferrum sp. | reverse complement strand
TTCGGCGGCGCGGGCTTTGGCTTTGGCCGCTTCTTCTTCGCGGTTCTTCGGAGGGGCGGCGGTTTCGAGGGAGTGCAGAAGCCTGAGGGAGACATTCGCAATTTCATCGATGGCGTTGAGAAACGCGGCTTCGTTGGCCTTCGACGGCTTGTTGAAGCCGGTGATTTTCCGCACGAACTGCAGCGAGGCGGCCCGAACCTCGTCCGGGGTGACCGGCGGATCAAAGTTGTAGAGTGTCTTTATGTTTCTGCACATGATACATGCTCCTGCGAACTGTCATTCTGAGGCCATCCGACGAGGATGGCCGAAGAATCTCAAATTTTACATCCAGCAAGCAACTTGTGTTGAGATCCTTCACCTATCCTCATCGGATAGGCTCAGGATGACAAAGTTTGCCTACGGTTGGGGTCCGGGAGCAGTAGCCGCTGCCAGGTGCCAACGTCCGGGGTGCTCATACCAAACGGAAGCGGCCCCGGATTGGACCGGGGCCGTGTGGAGTTTGTGGCGGCACTTGGAAAAGCCTCAGGCCTGAAGGCCTGAGCTACAGAGTTAGTCGCCGGCGACGGCTTCGGCGGCAGCTTCCTTGGACTTGGGGGCGGCGTTGCCGTTGCCACTGGCCGGGGCGATGCCGATGGGCTTGCCTGCCGCGGCAGGCGAGTTTGCGTTGGTGAAGTTTGCCGGAACAGCCTTGGCGATGTCGGACACGGTGCCGATCTGAACGACCGCCTGTTGCGGCTTCTTGAGCACGAGTTCTTCGTAGATGGCGCGAACACGGGCCTGCTCCTCAAGAGCGGCCTTGCGGCGGATGCGGTTCTCTTCGGCGGCGGTCAGAGGAATGTCGTGCTCCAGGTGGCGAACGCGCGCGGCGTCATTGGCGTCAATGACCAGCGAGTGTTCGTAAGAGCCGAGGTTGACGTTCTTGCCCTTGGCGTAAATTTCGTGCTTCCCGTGGTTCTTGTACCACTCGGCCACGGTCGCGTTCTTGTGCATGTTTTCGATGATGTTGCGCCATCCCACACCAGTGTTGTAGGCGCAGAAGCTGATTTCGCCCTGCTGCGTGCCGTAGGGAATGATGCACATTTCGGTGCGGCGGAAGTCGTAGTTGAAAAGATCCTGGAACCACATGCCGGCGATGAAGAGGAAGTTCCACGGGTCTTGCGCGCGGCGCTTCATGGCATCTTCATAGGTGCGTTCCGGGGAAGTCTTGCCGTACTTGCTGGTGGCACCCTTGGTCAGCGCCCAGGTCTTGTCGAACTTCTTGAAGAGATCCCAAAGCTTCAGACCCTTCGGTCCCTGGAACGGGTGATAGTTCTTCAGAAGCGCCATGGCCATCATGAAGTTGGAGAAGCTCTTGCCGCGAGCGGCGTCGGTGATCGCGGTGACGTCGGCGGTCAGTTGCTGCGCATCCAGGAAGCGCGGAACCGGGGCCCATTCCTTGGTTTCCTTGTTGATCATGAGCGCGGTGCCCACGCCGCAGTTCGGGTGGCACCCGCAGGAGAGCGAACCCCACTGGGATTCGTTGCCCTTGACCATGTCGGCGAAGCCGGCAAAGGTGCTGATGAAGGAGATGGGGAACCAGTCGCGGGTCGGCTGAATCTTGCCAACCTGATTGCTGACGTCTTTCGCCAGATGCGAAAGGGTGTAGCGCTGGCGGAGGCGGCGCTCCGGGGTGATGTCTTCGTCGCGGCCGGTAAAGGAAACGGGCTGGAAGCTGACGAAGGAGATCTTCTTAGGATTTTCCATCGCGAATTTCACAACGGAGCCGACCTGGTCGTTGTTCACGTTGTTGACGATAGTGACGACCAGCACGATTTCAATGCCGGCTTCATGCAGGTTTTCGATGGCGCGCAGCTTGACGTCGAACAGGTTGCCGATCTGGCGATGGCTGTTGGCGTCGTTGCCGATGCCGTCGAACTGCAGATAGGCGTAGCGCAATCCGGCTTCGAACGCTTTCTTCGCGAATTCCTTGCTCTTGGCGAATTCGATGCCGTTGGTGGCCGCCTGGACGGAGTTGTATCCGACCTTGCGCGCGTAGCGAATGGCGTCGAAGAAATACGGGCTCATCGTCGGCTCGCCGCCGGAGAACTGCACGGACATCTGCCGGCGCGGCTTAATCTTCACCGCGTTATCCAGAATTTCGACGATTTCATCCCAGCTCAGTTCGTGGACGTAGCCGACCTGGTTGGCGTCCATGAAGCAGGGATCGCACATCATGTTGCAGCGGTTGGTGAGGTCGACGGTGAGCACAGAGCCGCGGCCGTAGCGAACGTTCGAAGAGCCGTGCTTGTGCAGGCCTTCATCGTTGTGCGCGGGAATATCGCGGCCGGGGAACTGCTTTTCAATCCACTTCAGGAAGTCGGAGTCCACGGCCATCATGTCTTCGTAGTGGCCGTGCAGCGGGCAGTCTTTCACCATCCAGACCTGGCCGTCGCGCTCGATGATTTGCGCTTTAATCTCGCCGACCTTCTCGTGCATCAGGTCGCGCCAGTCTTTTTGCCCCTTGATGATGGATTCGCGCGCTTCCTTCACGCAAGCCGGGCAGAGCGAGTCTGTCTGGCGCGGAAAGCCGAGTGTCGGCTTGGTCTTCTCCCAGGACTTCAGCAGCGGTTTATCGGACCACTGCGGGGTGACCGAAGGATTCGGATTCTTCTTGTTGAAATACTGAATGGTATCGAAGGTGATAGCTGCGGTCTTGCAAAGCACCCAGTCAAGCGAGCGGAAAATCTGTGTGCTAATCGTATTCGGCATACAGCTGTAGCCTCTCTTTCAGAGTCGAGCGAAAAAAACTTGGGATTCGGTTGAAAGCCCCAAACCAGCCTAAATGGAACTGCCCCCCATAGGCATTTCCAGACTACCACGCGTTATGGCGTGAGCTCTAAGTGCTTGAGCATAGATAGTTTGAAGGGGTAAGGGGGTACACGCCAGTGGGATACGGCGAACGGTGAAAATGGGGGGTTAAACGGCGCCGGGGGCCAGTGAACGGGGCTAACTGATGGTAAGAAAAGGGGGTTACTGCTAGGAAGCAAGTACCGAAAGTTTCGCTGGCGTGGGCTTGCAACGAAGCAAGGCTATTCGTTGAGGCTGGGGTGCAGGACGGCAATCAGGAAATGGGCGAAGTAGGAAGCGCCTTCATCCATCTGCAGCCAACGGACAACGCAGTGATCCGCTAGATATTTAGCAACACGGGTTTCGGCGATCCCCAGGTGCTCGGCAAGTTTCGGCTTGATGGATTCGCCGCCGCGACGCGCGCTGCCGCCGCGAGCCATGTTGGGAATCGCGACGCGCAGAGTCTGGCAGGCTTCGACGTAGTAATAGGTGGTCAGGTCAGAGTCGGTAAGAACCCACACACCGGGGCCGGCGGGAGCGCGATCCGCGTCATCGAGTTTTGTGGGAGCACAGGCGAGCAACCGGCGAAAATTCATTTCCAGTTGCGTAAGGCGTGAAGCCAGGCCGGGATCGCCATAGCGGCCGCGGAGACTGGGCGCGGAAACTTCCGCGGATTCCTCGGACACTGAGCGCGAGGGACGTTCCGCAGCCGGGGTTTCTTCTTCGGCTGGCGGTGGTGGTGTGTAGCCTCGTGAAGGCCCAAGCGGGCGCGACTCGCCTTGCCCGGTCGAATGGTCGGCCCTGCGGGGAGAGCGGTGAGAGTCGTGGCCGCGCCGTCCGCGCCGGTGCCGGGAACCGCGGTCTGCGTGAGCGGGTCTTCGATCAGCAGTTGGCTGAGCTTCCGACTCTGCTGGGGCCGCTTCGGCCGCGGCTTGTTCGACTTGCGGCTTGTCTTCCACAGCCTGCGGCGCTTCGCTGGCGGCTGGTTCTTCCGTCGGCTTGCTGACCGGAGCCGGGATTTCCGCTGGCTCGGTGGCGCCCAACCGCGTGGCGCTTTCCTGGGCCTTCGTTTTCCAGTCGGAACGGCGGAAACGCTCGGCAGCGGTGAGATACCACCTGCCGGCATCCGCGGTATTCCCCACGGATTCGAAATAGCGCGCCAGTTCGAACGCGACCATGGCATCGCGCGTTTTGGCGAAAAGATTGGTCAATTGTGCCGCGGGGTCTTTTCCGGTACGTGCTCTGCGGATTCGCGCGGTGATCTGCTTCCAGTCGGCCATACAGTGAGTGCATTCTAGCAGCGAACGTGACGTTGTGCCAACGAAACGGAAGAATTGGCGGCACGGGGAAAGACTCGCGGGTCTGGATGGGAATGGACAGCGCTACCCAGCTCAGGGATTTTTTTTCTGGCCGGGTTGTTGCGCCTGTTGCTTCTGCTGCGCGGATTTCTCCGACTCCTCGACCGCCTTGCGAAACTGTTCCACCGCGGCGACCGCCGGAGGTTTTAAGCCGTCTTTCGCGGTGAATTTCCATACCGCTGGATTATCCAGAGGGTATTGCATCCCCCCTTGAAAAACCTGAAAGGTATCGTCCGCCGCTCCCGTTTCCATGCCGTTATGCACTCGGTCGTTCGCTGGGTTTGAACCCGCCGGGTCGGAGACATCCGGCGGATGTCCCTGCTGGACTCCAATTCGTATTTGATTGTCCGTGGTTTCGATTGTGCCGGGGCGGGAATCTACCGGGCCGCCATTGATCGTCGGGTTCGCAACTTTCCCTGTTCCCTTCCTTACTCCAACGACCAGGTCGGCCTGATCCGCATCGACCGCCAGGCGGTAGCGTCCCCATTTCATGAACGCCTTTTCCACTTCCTCCTGCGCCTTGCGGTTTGCGGTGATATCGTCAACCGGTTCGCCCGAGCCGGGCAAAATAACTACCAGCACGGTCTGCGCTTTTAGGACAAACGCTGGCAGATACACCTTTTCTCTTTTCCTTGCGCTCGCTCCGGAAAATGCGACCATGACAAGGGCGGCTGCGACCATCCACCTCCGGGTTCGCATGAACATAGCTGCCTCCCTACTCACTTCGCGGGCATTATATTCCCTGCGCGCGTATTGCGTCGAGAAGACATCGCCTTGGTTTATTGATTGACGAGGGCTTGGAATGGGAAGTATGCTTTTTCTGCACAGCCCAGGGAGGGAACTATGCGAGGTTTGCGCGCACCGCTCGCGGCCTTGATGACTATCGGACTGACGGTCGCGCCCGCATGGGCCGGCCCGAAGACGGCGAGTTCTTTGGGCACGGTCGTTACCGCGGAACACGCGCGCGTTGGCGACTCCTCCGCCGAAGTGGGCACCACGGTATTCAGCGGCGACCGCCTGTCAACGGATCGCGAAGGCAGCGTGCAGATTCGCGCCGGCGCGGCCCGCCTGCTGCTGCAGAGCGGGAGTGTCGTCACCGTGGCCGACAGTGATGGCGCACCCTCTGCGAAATTACTTCTCGGCACGGCGACATTTTCGACCGGAAATTCCAGAGCGTTCACACTGTTCGCGTCCAAAGCGGCTATCCGCGCGCAATCGGATGGACCGACCATCGGCCAGGTTACTTACCTGAATGAGAAGGAACTCCTGGTGGTCAGCAGGCGAGGCCCGCTGACGATTACCGTCGACGGCCAGACCGAAGTGGTCACGGACGGCGGCGCTTATCGCGTGCTGCTGGACCCGCCGACGACGATGGCCCAGGGGCCCGAAGGGGCAGGCGCACACAAAGACGACAAGCGCCGAGGTATGAATGGCCCGCCGCTAAAGGCGGGACGCAACTATTTCGTGGTTACGGCGATTGGAGTCTCCGCGGTCATTACGGGCCTGGCGGTATCGGAAGCCCTGGAAAGCGCAAGCCGCCCGTAACACAGGCAACTTTCTGGAATCAAAAAGGGCCATCACCTGCATGATGACCCTTTTCTTTTGGATCGCCCATCGGAAGAATGGCGTTCCCGAAGTTCGGTAAGACGCTTCGCGCTATAGGAAAGCCACCACGTCGATTTCCACCAGGGCGTCCTTGGGCAAGCGAGCGGCTTGCACTGTGGAGCGCGCCGGCGGCGCGGCTGTGAAATAGCGCGCGTAGACTTCGTTCATCGCGGCGAAATCGTTCATGTCTTTAAGGTACACGGTGGTTTTTACCACGTGCCCGAGCGAAACGCCGCTGGCTTCCAGAATCGCCTTCAGGTTTTCCATAACGCGCTCGGTCTGCTGCCGCACGTCGGCGCCGGCAAACTCTCCCGACTGCGGGTCCAGAGCAATCTGCCCGGAAACAAAAACAAATCCGTTTGCTTCGACGGCCTGCGAATACGGTCCGATGGGTTTCGGGCCGCGGGGGGTCAGTACGATGTCTTTCATGGGAAGCTCTCCTGAAATGCGGAAAGCAGAATAACAGACGAAGGGAACGAACGGGAGAACTAGCGGGGGCGGCGGCCGCGGTTGCGGACGAATTCCGTGTGAGAGTGATTGCGAGCGGCCTCCAGGTGCGCGACGTAGGCTTCAGCTTGTTTGTCGGAAAGGCCCTGGTAGATCAGATCGAGAATCTTTTTCTCAGACTCACCGACATTTTTCAACCGCCCGATCTGCGCGCTGGTAAGCGTCGGCAGGCCCTGCTCGCGTCGCTGGATCACGATCTGCACGGTGGAATTCGAAAGACCGATCAGTTTCAGCATCACCGCGTCGCTGCTGAGGGCGTCGATTTTGTCGGCCTGGGCCATCTCCCGGATCTGCGCGTCGCTGTAGCCAGCGCTCGACAACGAAATGACGGCATCAGAGCTGGAGAATTCGTGATGGTGGTCGCGCGCTGCTTGCAACAAAGAGATGCACAAATCATCGCTGGCGCCGGCTTGCTTCAGTTTGGTCAGTTCGCCGACTTCCGCCGGCGAAACATTCATCTTCCTGACCTGCGAAAGCGTGGTTGACCACATTCCCGATTGATCGAGAGCCGTGTAGTCAATTTTGGGTTTCGCCTTGCAACCCGCAAGAGCGAATCCCAGCAACAAGATGAGCAGGAGCGGTTTCCGCATGCTTACAGTGTATGCGCTACAACGGGCGGGAAGCGGGCCTGTGCTCTGGCCCATACTGGACTTCGGTACAGGGAAACAAAAGCGGCTCAAACCTGGTAGATGCGTTCGACGCCGTAAACGCCGTTGATCCTGCGGATATTCGAAAGAATGGTTTCGAGTTGACGCTTGTCCACGATTTCCAGGCTGGCTTCGATGCGGGCGTTCTGGCGGTCCGGCCGGCTTTCCAGCATGCGGATATTGGAGCCGGCATCGCTGATGACAGCGGTAATTTCGGCCAGCAGGCCTGCGCGGTCCTTGGCGCGAACCAGAAGTTCAACGGGGAAGGTAGCTGTGCTCTCGCCGCCCCACGCGACGGCGATGCGGCGTTCCGTCTGGTAAAGAAGATTCTGCACGTTGGGGCACGTGCGCGTGTGTACAGCCACGCCCCGCCCACGGGTGACGTAGCCGATGATGTCGTCACCGGGAATCGGATTGCAACATTTCGCGCGGAAGACCAGCAGGTCGTCGTGCCCTTTCACGATCAGCGGCGCTTCGCCCATGCCCAGCATGCGCTTGACGGTTTTTACCAGCGTGGGCTGGGCGTCTTCCGCGGGCTGGTCGGGTTCGCGAGTGGTTTCACCGAAATAGCGCGACAATACCTGGCGCGCGGAATATTTGCCGAATCCGACCGCCGCGAACAGATCCTCGACCCTTGACAGCCCATAGTCCGAGGACAATTTCTGCAGATCCTCGTTCGAAATCTTTTTCAGGCCCCGCGGGAAATTGCGCGACTCGTTCTCCAGCAGCCGCTTCCCCATTTCCGTGGCTTCCTCGCGCTCTTGCGTGTTGATGAAGTGGCGGATCTTGCTTTTCGCGTGCGAGGATTTGACGAAACTCAGCCAGTCGCGGCTGGGCTTGTGCCCTTTCTGCGTGAGAATCTCCACCACGTCGCCGCTGACGACTTCGTGGCGCAGCGAAACCATCTGCCCGTTCACTTTCGCGCCGACGCACTGGTGGCCCACTTCGGTGTGCACGGAATACGCAAAATCCACGGGCGTCGCGCCGCGCGGCAGCTCCAGCACGCGTCCCTTCGGCGTGAACGCGTACACTTCGACCGGCGCGAGGTCCACCTTCAGGGTCGAGAGAAATTCGCCCGGCTCCTGCAATTCCTGCGACCACTCAATCAGTTGGCGCATCCAGGCGATGCGCTGGTCGTCGCCGGACGACACCGGTTTGCCGTCTTTATATTTCCAGTGCGCCGCCACGCCTTCTTCCGCGATGCGGTGCATTTCCTGCGTGCGGATTTGAATTTCAAAGGGCTGGCCGGAATGAATCACGGTGGTGTGCAGCGACTGATAGAGGTTCGGCCGCGGCATGGCGATGTAATCCTTGAAGCGCCCGGGCACGGGCCGCCAGATATGGTGGACCACGCCAAGTGCCGCGTAACAGTTGCGGTCGGAATCGGAGATGACGCGGATGGCCAGCAAGTCGTAAATCTGGTCCAGGCTGCGCTCCTGGCGAACAATTTTCCGGTGCAGCGAATAGAGACCCTTGATGCGTGCTTCAAGTTCCGCGGGGATGCCGTTTTCCACAAGCTTCGTGCGGATGGTGTTCTGGACGTCTTCCAGAAACCGCTGGTGAAACGGAGCTTTGTCGCTCAACTGCTTCTGCAGGGAAAAGTAGGCGTCGGGCTCCAGGTAGCGGAAAGAAAGATCTTCGAGTTCGCCTTTGATGACGGACATGCCGAGACGGTGCGCGATGGGAGCGTAGATGTCCATCGTCTCGCGAGCGATACGAAGCTGCTTCGGGGGCTCCAGAAACTCCAGCGTGCGCATGTTGTGCAAGCGGTCGGCAAGCTTGACCATCACGACGCGGACGTCCTGCACCATTGCCAGAAGCATCTTGCGGACGTTTTCCGCCTGCCGCGCTTCCGGCGCCATCATGTTCAGGCGGCTGATTTTGGTGACGCCCTCGACGAGTTGCGCGACCTCGCCGCCGAAACGTTCCTCCAGGCGGGAAACAGGAAATTCCGTATCCTCAATTACGTCGTGCAACAAGGCGGCCGCCAATGTGGTCGCGTCCATGCGGATGTCGGCCAGAATGTGCGCCACTTCCAGCAGGTGCGACACGTAAGGATCGCCCGACGCCCGGAACTGGTCGTGGTGGCGCTCGGAGGCAATCTCGAACGCTCGCCGCACGGGCCAGGGGTCTTCCGAAGGCCGGTTGGTGCGCAGCTTTTCGAGCAATTCTTCCAGGCGGGCGTTCAGTTGCCGTTGGGTCCGGTCCCGGTTGAAGTTCAGAGGGATATTGGCAGGCGACGGCATTCCCCAGTATACCAAAAGCCGGAATTAAACCGTTTTTTGCGGTGAATCAGAGTAGTTTCCGGCAAGAAGGTTACCCTCCTACCCAGTCAACTGCTCCGGAGTTTTGGAAGCTCATGCATTTCCACTCGCACCCAATCCGAAGCAGGGTGGCCAAGCGGTCTGATGCAAGATGGATTCTGGCTCGACGAAAAGGCACCGGAAAAGCTATTGTTGGACTAAGATAGGCGGAAGAATCAGATTGCCCGCTCGCATACGCGATTTCCGGGGATTCAAAAACGCCAGGGAGCTTCACTCAGCCGAAGCTTTGATGATGCAATGTCCTTACTGCAAAACCGATAATTTGCCGGCGGCGGCAATTTGCAAGGTGTGCGGGGAGAGTTTGCCCACATCCGGAATGCAAACTCCGAGTGAGCCGAACCAGCAACAAGCCAAACCTCCGCTGGAAAGCGAAGACCTTCAAGGAACCTATGTTCCCGAGAGCTCCCCGTCCGCTCTTGGCGGATGGACGGCGGCCGAACCCGCGATTCCCGCTGCTTCCCAACGCCAGCTTGAACCCGGCGCCGTTCTTGGCGGCCGGTACCAAATTATTGCTCTCCTCGGAGAGGGCGGTATGGGCGCGGTGTACAAAGCGCATGACATCGAACTCGAACGTCTGGTAGCGCTGAAAGTCATCCGCCCCGAACTGACCACCAATCCGGAAATGCTCCGCCGCTTCAAGCAGGAACTGATTCTTGCGCGGCAAGTCACGCACCGGAACGTTATCCGCATCTTCGATCTTGGCCAGGCGGACGGCTTCAAATTCATTACCATGGAGTTCCTCGAAGGCGAGGACCTTCGTGCGGTTCTCAAGAAAAAGGGGAAGTTACCTCCCGAGGAAGCGGCCCGCATCCTTCTTCAAATCTGCCGCGCACTGGAGGTTGCGCACGGCGAGGGTGTGATTCACCGCGACCTTAAACCCCAAAACATCATGCTGGACGCGAACGGCCGCGCTTACGTGATGGATTTTGGCATCGCGCGATCCGCGTATCTTCCAGGGATGACGCAGACAGGCGCGCTGATTGGCACGCCCGAATACATGTCTCCGGAACAGGGCAAGGGGGAAAAGCTCGACGAGCGGTCCGATCTCTTTTCACTCGGTGTCATCTGCTATGAACTGGTCACCGGTCAATCGCCGTTTTATTCCGAAACGCCTTTAGCCACGCTTTGGAAGCGCATGCAGGAGAAAGCCAAGCCGCTTTGTGAGGTTGATCCAGCCATTCCCAAGCCACTCAGCGACATTGTCGCCAAGGCGATGGAGATTGAGCCCGCGGACCGCTTTGCGAGCGCGGGAGAGATGGCGCAGCAGTTGGAGATGTGGTTAGGCCCTTCCTCGGGGACTTCCGTCATCTACGTTCCCGCGCCGCCGAAGAGAGCCTATTGGAAATGGGTCTCCGCCGGGTTGGCTGCGGTGCTGGTAATCGCTGGTGTGGCCTATCGGTTCGCGAACCCCAAACCGAAGGCAGTTCATGCGCCGGTGAGCGTTCTGGTAGCGGACTTCACCAATCACACGGGTGATCCGATTTTTGACGGCACCCTGGAACCCATGTTCAACGTGGCGCTCGAAGGGGCCAGCTTTATCAACGCCTACAATCGGGGCAACGCACGAAAGCTGGCTCAGAAGCTGCCGAGCCCCACGGACAAACTTGATGAGCAGCCGGCACGCCTGGTAGCCATCAGCCAGGGGATCGGCGCGGTGGTCACGGGCGAACTCAGCAGGCGGGGAGACAAATACAGTCTCTCTGCCACGGCACTGGATGCAGTCAGCGGGAATGTGATCGCTCATAGCGAGGTTACCGCCGACAACAAAGACAAGATTCTGCTCGCCATCCCCAATCTGGTGGCTCCCATCCGTAAAGCACTCGGTGACTCCACTCCCGAATCGGTCCAACTTGCCGCAGAAGCGGGGGCTTTTCAGGCCGGATCGCTCGAAGCCGTGCATCAGTACGGCGTTGCGATGGATCAGCAGTTCGCGGGGAAGATGAGCGAGGCATTTGACTCATTCTCCAAGGCGGCGGAGTTGGACCCGGACTTCGCGCGCGCGTACTCCGGCATGGCCGCCGTAGCTGGAAACCTGGGGCATGAACAAGACTCCGAGAAATACTTCAAGCTGGCCATGCAGCACGTGGATCGAATGACGGAACGCGAACGATATCGCGTCCGCGGCTTGTATTACCTGATGAGCGAGAACTGGGACAAGTGCATTGAGGAATACAGCGAGCTCCTGAAGCAGTACCCGGCCGACAACATGGGCCACAACAATCTATCCATTTGCTATAAAAGCGAGCACAACACGCCCAAAGCGATTGAAGAGCTGAAGCGATCGTTGGAGGTTGCACCCAACAACCAGCTGCGAGTGAACCTGGCGTTGTATCTTTCCTATACCGGGGATTTCCAGGGGGGCGAGCAGGAGTCGCGGACGGTATTGAAGGCTAACTCTGCGTTTGAAACGGGATACGCTGCTCTGGCGTACGCTCAGATCGGACAAGGGCAAGTGGCCGAAGCGATTAAAACCTATCAGCAGCTGGAGAAAACCGGCGACTTTGGCCAGTCCATGGCTGCCCCAGGGCTGGCCGACATTGCTATTTACGAGGGGCGCCTGACCGATGCGGTGCACCTATTGGAAACGGGGGCCGCTGCAGACGTGAAGGCCGGCAGGCTGGACTCTGCCGGCGCCGATTTCGGGCTGCTCGCCTATGCACAACTCCTGCGCAAGCAAAAACCAGCTGCCTTGACGGCGGCGGAACATGCGCTGGCCAACAGTAAATCCGTTTCCACCCGGTTTGCGGCCGGCCGCATTTATGCCGCTGCCGGCGAGAGTGCAAAGGCGCAAAAATTAGCCGAGGGTCTCGCCTCCGAAGCGCAACTCGAGCCGCGCGTGTACTCCAAATTGATCGAGGGCGAAGTGGCCCTGCAACAGAAAGACCCGCGCCGTGCCATCCAGTTGTTCGACGAGGCGAACAAGATGCTCGACATTTGGATCGGCCGGCTGGATCTGGGGCGGGCTTACCTGGATGCCGGACTTTTTCCGGAGGCCGATGCCGAATTCGACCGCTGCATCAAACGGCGTGGCGAAACTTTCGATTTATTCGATTACGTGTCAACGTACGGCTTTTTGCCCGAGGTCTACTATTATCAGGGGCGCGAGAGAGAGGGACTGAACAGCCCGGGCTTCCGTGATTCCTACACCACCTACTTGAATATGCGCGCGAAGGCGGGAGAGGACCCGCGGCTTCCCGAAATCCGTCAACGCTTGACAAGTCACTAAACGAGAAGCGTCTGGCGCGCGCGGCCCGCTGAAGCGCGCGAACATCTTGTCTTGTCTTAGATCCGGCCCCCTGCCCATGTCGAACGCCCCAGTCCGATGGCTCAGTGCGCAAAGTGAAAGCCAGCGAAAACAAAACAGGGGCAGTCAGAGCCACGAGCGCTCAATAAGGGCTGGACAGGTGGCAATTCTCGCTAAAACTGAAGATTCGTCCATTCGAGCCTGCCGTCAGTCAATTGCAACTCAATTGTCCAATAGCCAGGGGCCAGGCCGCTGAGCGACCCTGTGTCCCAGTTGATAATAAAGTTGGGAGCGCTGTAACGGAAGGTTGTGCTTCCCTCCCCGCCCTTGAGTGGGGAATAGATTAGAACACATCCCGATGACGCAGGAAAAGCCGTAGGGCTCGGGCTCGTGGTCGGGCACGCCTGCATCAACTTGAGGGTGCTCAGGTCACTGATCGGATTTCCGTTGGCATCCAGAAGCTCCCATTTGATGGGAACGGCATTGCCCAGGTTTCTAGGACCTGAGAAGGTGGGCTGAGTAGGAGACTTGCTTGCTGTGCTCAGCGGCGAAAGGAAGCCCACGAACATACACGGCACGGAGATCGGAGCGGAAGCACTCGAAAGAGTGCTTTCCCGACCATCGGTAAGGACTGTTGTTACGAAATAGGTATAGACAGCGCCGCAGCTGACTTTCTGATCGGTGAAAGTGAATGTTGGCAAGGGTAGAGTCGTGCCCGCGGGCACCGGAACGTTGGCGATAAGTGCCGGGGCCGCATTGTTGGCGCTCCGGTAGACGTTAAACGAGGCGATCTGGTTCTGGCCGAAAGTCGGTGCCGTAAACGAGAATTGCACGAAATTTGAAGCCGTGAGCACAGGACCGCTTGTGATCTTCGAAGGACGCACAACGGAGTTAGCCGTCTGGGTGTTGATTTCACTACCGACGCCTCCGCCCGTCTTCGAGCTGAGAACTCCTCCACCTGTCTTCGAACTGAGGACTCCTCCACCGGTTTTCGAGCTGAGGACACCGCCGCCGGTCTTCGAACTCAGTACCCCTCCACCTGTCTTTGAGCTCAGCACTCCACCGCTGGCCCAAAAATCGTTGCCCGTAGCGCCAATCTGCCGCAGGTCGAGACTGGCCCAATCGTCGTATCCGTCCAAACTCGCCTCAATCAGGCCGTCGAAATTGATGTCCTGGTTGGCTGACCATGTAATCGAGCTGGCCGGGCCCTCCAGACGGAACATATTTTTGTTGGGATCATTGGGGGTAATGGGGGAACCGTCACAATGGCTCGTGGCAGGGCTTCCGAAGGGTTGGTTGGGAGCATACCACTTGGTGGTTTGATTGACGTTCGAGAGGATGTTTGCCGGCGATGCCAAACTTTCATTCAGCGGGGGTAAAACTTCTCCGGAATAATCCAAATTGCCGTCCAGGAGATCAACCTGGAACATATAGTTCATCACACTCAAGTGGTTGGATTTGCAATTCGGCTCAAAGGTGAAAACATAGCCGCCTGTAACCGGCGTGCGGGATAGCCCGCCGTGCGTTAAGCCCAGCGAATGCCCCAACTCATGCATCAAGGTGCCGCTCTGCACCTGGTCTGTCCGCCCGTCGGGGCCCCAAAGACCCAGGGTTATCAGGGAATCTGCCCCGCCAATGTCCGAAATGCCGGAACGTGTGGTTGGAACGCCGGAGCCAATGGCAAGGAATGGATCCGTGACCTGGGTGTAAGTTGCATTCGTTGCAGTGGCGATTTGTATCGTGAAGGAAGTAGAGCTCGGAACACTCGCGACAAGATAAGTCCCATTCAGGCCGGGATTGGAGATGGCGTCGGAGATGGTCACACGCGCATTCGGGTTCGTGTCGCTGCTGTTGATGGCGGCCGCAAGACCATGAGGAGTTGATGTAGTGAAAGTGACCGTGGTACCCGCAGCCACAGCAGTCGCTAGGCTTCCGTCTATGAAACCCCAGGAAGGCGAAGCGGCTCCTACTCCAAAAATGACCTCGTGATAGCTATTGTTCTTTCCGGGCTGGAATCGCCGGACACAAGCGGGACCCGATCCCGGGGTTCCCCCTTGAGGAGTCTGCGTCTCGCACGAAATCTCATCCGGATAGTTCAACGGCTGGGTTTTCAGGAAGGCAAAGCCCGCTTCCCAGCCAACCACACCGGCCTGGCCGGGGTAGGGACAGTACACTGCAGGCGAGAGGTTGTCGGTGCAGGGCTGCGCGAGGATCACATTATTGTCGTCGGGAATTATATGCAGGGTGATGTTGTGATTCGCTCCAAAAGCGCTGGCAACATTACTCAAGGTGGCCGCACTTGGCCCGTACGAAACCCCTTTGCTCGTGTCGCAGGTGGTCGTTCCATTCGAATTAATGACTGCGCTACACATATAATCAAGCTGGACGAAGACGTCTTTATTGCCCTGTCTAGGGACATGGGCCCCTGGGAGAGCCACCCATGACGGGTCGCTGGTGTTCAGGGGACAAGTCCCCTGGGTACTCAGTCCCCGGTTGGACCCGGCATCGCAGTATCCTTGCGCTGTCTTCCAGCCGTCGATCAGGCCATCGAGATCGCTGTCCTGAACCGTAGTGCTCATGACGATTGCACCCCAGGACACGCAACCCTTGTTGCTCCCGTTCGGCACCACCACCGTCGTTTCTGAAGATTCACCCCCCTGCACCGGAAGTGTGGTGTAGGTGTAGTTAGTCTGGCCATTACTGATAAACCAGGTTGGATTGTCCCACGAGGAATTGTATTTGCCCGGGAACGGCGGGTTTGTCCCATAGAGAGAGGGAAGCAAAGTGCTGTGCATCACGGTTCCCGCACTGTTGTAATTGTTCAGATAAACCTGTTGCAGTTTGTTGGACTGACCATTGCCAACGATATGGGTGATCTTGGTTGCTATCGGACCGTTCTGATCGTTCCCCGCCTGATAGAAGCCCAGCATCGGCTGGCTTACCGGTTGCGAAGTATTGCCGGGTGCATAAGAACCGTCATAGATGATTACCGCGGTTAAGGGAGAAGCCGGCGCCAGAACGCGATACACGATCACCAGTGTCGCACCCAGGGTGAACGGAGGTTGGCCTGCTTTTCCGGTATCGGGCAAATTCACCTGGTAAGTAGTGTTAGGCTGAATGTTTCCGTTGGCGTCCACCGGTACATAAGAACTGACGTCCGCGCGATACGTCACAATGGTTTTGGAGCCTTGGGAAGAGCCCGCGCAGCCACCCGAACTCCATGAGACGGGAGCGTTGGGGTTGCCCAGGATTGTTCCGGTAATCGGATAACCTCTGAAAGTCCCGTTCTGCCCGGCGAAAGTCCCGGAGCTTTCGACGCTTTGCCAGTACAGGAAGGCCGCCACGATATCCGCGCCAACAGGCACCTGCTGTTCAAAACTGGCACCGCCATAGGCTATGGGATCCGGAATAGTAATTGTGCCCGTGGACATGAGTGTGCCGCTTACGTTTTTGGAGCCTGTTTTTGTCCACCCTCCAACAACATAGTCGCCCGTGACCATGTAATTGTTGTCTAAGCCCAATGGGAGTGGAGTTGGAGTCTGCGCAGACCCGCTTGGCGCATAGGCGAACAGCGCCAGCAAACCTATCGCGATTGCGCTCCGCAACAGACGTTGACTCCCCATAACTGCGCTCAGGGTCGGATGAATGGTGTGCATCATCAACCTCTCTAATCAAATTTTGCGGGACATTTATTATCGACGCCCGTTTCGGGATCGTGGATTCCGTTCGCCGTTGACCTTTGGTGGGACAATTCGAACAAAAATCTCCCCAACAAACAATTTCCTGCGCCGATTTCACGCACCCAGACTTGGCACTGCAGGGGACTTGCGAAGGGGACGACCTTGCAACGACCGTTCTAAAGGATGGATTCGAGCTCCTCGCCTATCTACCAGCTGGGTGAAGAATCCGGCGATAAACTTGTGGAACGGTACTCCGAATTCGGAGGAGAGTCAAGACTGGAGTGTTCCGGCAGGCTCTGCCCCCCAGTCCCGTGCCTCCTTGGGCAAGTCTCGCCCTGATTTTCCATTGGAAGAGTAGCGAGGGGGAATAAAAAGCCCCGGCGTTGCGGCCGGGGCTAGGGGGAAACACGGCGATGGGCCGCGACGTCAGGAAGCCGGCTTTTGCTCCGGCTGCTCGGCACGCTTTTGCTTGATTTCCTTCACCTTGTCGAGCAGGTCGTCGGCCTGCTTGGTCAGGGCATCGCGCTCCGCGGACGATTCGACCATGTCCGCCTTGCGGCGATAGAGCAGGTTGAGATAGGTCATGGCGTCGTCATACTCGGGATTGAGTTCGGTGGCCTTCTTCAGGCTGGCGATACCTTCGTCCACCATCGCACCATACTTGTCCGTGTACTCTTTCCGGACGTCCGGGGGGAGCGGCTCGGTGTCTTTCACTTGCTTGTTGATATGGGCTTTGTTGTAGTCGGCGCGCATTTCGGTGTTGCCGCGGTAAGCGATCGCCCAGTCGATCACGCCGATGGAGTAATACGGCTGGGGATCCTGCGGCTTCAAGGAGACGTGCTTCTGGTGGTAGACCTTCGACTCTTCGAATTTCTTTTGGTCGAAGGGCTGTCCGGCCATCTGATAGAGGATGGAGGCCAGTCCGTCAATGGCGCTCAGATTATCAGGAATCTTTTCGAGCACGCTCTTGTATTCGGCGATGGCTTCTTCGCCGTGGCGTTTGTTCTCTTCCGAAGGCGCGCCGGGAATGTACTGGCTGGCGTAGGCCGTGGCCAGATACAAGCGGGCATTCAGGAGATCCGGATCAAGTTCTTTCGCTTCCTTGAAATTTTCGACCGCCCGGTCGAATTGCGCTTCCTTGAAGGCGGCAACACCCTTGTTCAGAAGGTCGCGCGCGCGCAATTTATTGCAGCCCGAAACACCGGCCGCAAGGATCAACAACGCCGCCACGGCAAACGCCTGGCTGGCTGTGCGGGAAAACCTCGAGGGGATTTCCCGTGACACTATTGCATCTGTCATTGAAGCAACCATCCCTGATAAGCGCGGCCGGCTTTCCCGCCGCAGCTAGGATTCACATCCGCCCACTGGGGCCATTCCATCACGTTCAGCGGTTTTTTTCCAGTTCAGAACTCAGCAACCCGATGGGTGAGGCGCCCGCCGAATGCATAAGGTCCAGAACCTGGGCAACCGCTTGAAATTCAAGCGAGCGATCCGCCTGGAGAAACGCAACCCGATCCGGGCGTAGAGCGAAAATTTTCTGGAGCCGCGCGCCCAACTGATCGAGATGTACTGCCGACTGATTGATGCGAACCGAGCCATCCGTCGCAATCGAAATAATGATCTTTTCTACCGCAACGTCCGGGCCGCCGGCCGACTGCTGGGGTATCGCTGCGTCCAGCCCCTTCTGCCGGTGAGGCAAAAGCATGAAGATCACCAGCATCACCAGCAGAATATCAATCAACGGAACCACGTTCATTTCGGAAAGGATCCCGCGCCTGCCCGCTCCTACGCCCATGCCCATGAGTCACCTCGCGATGCGAAATTTCCCTGCGAGGGGGACTCCCACATCCCTGCGCGAAAACCAGGTGCGAGCTACTGCCCTGCTTCCAGCTTGGCGGTGATCAGACCCACCTTGTCGATGCCCGCGCCGCGCATGATATCAATGGCGTGCGCCACGGACATGAACAGCACATCGTTGTCGCCCTTGACGAAAGCGACTTTCTCGGCGCGGTCCTTGAAGACCTGTTCGATACGAGGACCGAGGGTTTCCCAGGTGGCGTCTTCGTTGTTGATTTTGAGCTTGTCGCCCTTCAGAACCTGGACCACAACCGTTTTGTTTTCGAGTTCCTGGTTCTGTTGCTGGTTGGGTGAAGGCTGCGGCACCAGCGTATCCAGCCCCTTGGGCGTCAGCGGGGTGATAACCATGAAAATAATGATCAGCACCAGCAGAATATCGATCAAAGGCACGATATTCGGTGTTGCCATTGCTCCTGAGCTACTGCCTACATCCATCCCCATTGCGAGATCTCCTGTCGAGCCGCCGCTTGTTCTTTTGGGAGTTTGGCCGCCGCGCCGGGTGGGAGCCGGCGCGGAGCCGGAACTTCAGCAAACGAATGAGCGTACAGCGAAATCGCTACTGCGTCCTTAGTCGCCGGGATTGGCCGGCGTCTCCGGAGTAGGAGGTTTAGGTGCACTTCCAGTCTGCGTTTTTTCTGTCAGCAAACCGAGTTGGTCTACGCCCGCGGAGCGGATCTCATCCACGATGGCGACCACGTCGCCGTACTTCGCGCGTGCGTCGCTTTTGACGTAAACCGTCTTGTCGAGCTTGTTGGCGATCTGATCCTTGATCAGCCCGGTTATTTCTTCCTTCTTGGTTTTGGTATTACCCATGTACAGGCTGCCATCGCGGGTGACTGCAACCACAATCGCGTCATCCTTGTCGGCGTCCTTCATATCCCGGGCATTCTTGGCCGTGGCCATGTCTACCTGGTGGGTCTTCTGCAACATGGGGGTGACCACCATGAAGATGATTAGCAGCACGAGCATGATGTCCGCCATCGGAATCACGTTCGGCGCTGCCATCTGGGGGCCGGCTTGCGGCTTATAAGCCATAAGTTTCCTTCTTCCGTGTTACTTCTTGGTCGCGCCGCGGCGCAGGATGAAGTAGTTGATCAGCTCCATGGAGGAGTTGTCCATCTCCACGTCGAACGCTTCGACCTTGTTGGTGAAGTAGTTGTACGCCCACACGGCTGGTACGGCCACGAGGAGACCGAACGCCGTGGTGACCAGCGCCTCGGCGATACCGCCGGCGACCGCGGAGAGACCCGTTGCCTTCTGGCTTTCAATTCCCTTAAACGCGTTCAAGATGCCGACGACCGTGCCGAACAGTCCGACGAACGGAGCCGTCGAACCGATGGTGGCCAGCGCCGAAAGGCCGCGCTTCATTTCCGCGTGCACAATGGCGACGGAACGCTCCAGGCCGCGCTTCGCGGCTTCGATCACTTCCGCGTCGGAAACCTGCTGTGAAGCCGACTGGAATTCCGAAAGGCCGGTGGCGACAACCTTTGCGATGTGGCTCTTTTTGTTGCGCTCGGCGATGGCGATCGCTTCGTCGAGTTTGCCGTCCTTGAGCGCGCCGGCAACCTGCTGCACGAACAGGCGCGACTGCTTGCGCGCGTTGTTGTACATCAGGAAGCGGTCGATCATCACGCCGAACGAGTACACCGAGAGAATGAAGAGAATGACGACGACGACTTTTGCGAGCAGGCCCATCGAAACCCACATGGAACGCAGGTCCCAAGAGGTTGTGGCCTCCTGCAGCCACGCCGCGTAAATAAACAAAGTTGCTAACATTCGTTTGCTCCTTATTTCCTAGGGGCGCCGGGCGAGCCGGACCCACAAGTGAGTTAATTCGACTGCGGACTCAGACCGGCGCGCACGTCCCACGACACCCGCGCCGCCCCGTTGAACAACTTACTGTGCGAGAGAGAAAACTACGTCGATTTCGGTGTCCACTTCGACCGGATCGCCGTTCAGCAGCGTAGGCTGATAACGCCACTGCCGGACAGCGTCCAGTGCGGACTGCACAAGGAGCGGATGTCCCGAAACCACCTGCAACTGTTCCACGCCGCCGTTCTTGCCGATAATGGCGTGGAGCCTCACGGTGCCGCTGATGCGCGTCTGGCGCGCAAGAGGAGGATAGAGAGGCGTAACTTTATTGACGAGGCGCGCCGCCTGCACATTACCGCCGACCGTCACGCGCTTTGGGGTAACTCTCGGAGGAGGAGGCGCGATTCCTGCGCCGCCAATTACGCCCCCAAGTACGCCGCCAGCGGACCCACCGGCAACGCCGCCGGGAACGCCGCCAGCCATTCCGCCCATGTCGGGCGGCTCGGCTTCTTCCTTAATAACTTTGAGGTCCTTCGGGATCGCCTTCGGAGTCACCAGTTTTCCGGCATCCATCAAGTGAGCCACGGGCTTGCGAATCACTTGCACGGCGGCCGGAGGCGGCGGCGGAGGCGGTGGAGGAGGCGGTGCCAGCAAGATCGAAGACATCAGCGTCTTTGGCAGCGCTTCCGTATAAATCAGAGGAATCAGGATCAGAATGGCGAGGAACAGGACTTGAACCGTCATGGAAATAAAAACGGTCCAGGGCTTGTTCGTTTTCTTGCTCGTCGAAGTTGATACGACCATTTCTTCAAACATGGATGACGACTACCTCCTCCCAGAAGTCGCGAGGCGCGGTTGCCCGCCCTCGTTGCCCCGGGGTCTGCTGCCGGCTGCGGTTCCGGTGCTTGCCAGTCCCCCTTGTCCCCGCCAGTTGTTCCAGGCGACGACGAGTGGAGCGGCGATACCAAAACTGGAGTACGTTCCTACCACAATCCCCACCACCAGGGCAAAAGCGAAGGCCCGGAGCACCTGGCCGCCCATCAGGAACAGGACGAGCACGGTGAGAAAGGTTAATCCGCTGGTCAGAATCGTTCGCGACAATGTCTGGTTGATGGACTTGTTGACAATGTCTGCGAATGGCTCCTTGCGCAGCAGGCGGCTGTTTTCCCGGATACGGTCAAAGATGACGATCGTATCGTTCATCGAATAACCGACCAGGGTAAGCAAAGCTGCGATGACCGTCAGCGAAATTTCGAATCCAAAAATCTTAAACAGACCCAGAGTAATCAGAACGTCGTGGAATACCGCCAGAACCGCCGCGGCTCCATAGACCCACTCGAACCGGAAGGCAATATATACCAGCATGCCTGCCAATGCATAGAGGGTAACTCGAATGGCTTGATTGCGCAGCTCGGCACCCACCTTGGCGCTGACAATTTCTGCATTGCGAATAGCGAAAGGAGCCGGAGAAAAACCGTCTTTGAGCGCGGAGACCACGGCAGGCGTGACGCCGCCCACCTTGGCAAGATCATCAAGATTCGTCAGGACGCCGTTCATGTCTTTGTCGCGAAAGGAAAGAATGGCTCTTGCCAGCTGCTGGTATTTGTCCCCCGCGGCAAAGGAAAGCGCGAGCGGATCTTTCGCGGACAAGAACTTGGCAAGAGAAGTTGGAGTGGCGGCATTGAAGTCCTGCTTGCCGGACCCCGAAACCCCGAAAGTCGCATTGAGGGCGCTGAGCACCTTGGACTTGGCTTCATCGAGGGCCTGATCGCCCTCTCCAACCTGGGCCACGAAGATCAGCACCTCGTTGGAGTTCGGGTTGGCAATATCGCTGATGCTTTGGATCTCGCTGTTGCCCAAGCCTTGGGACCGCAAGCCGTTGCGCAGTTGTTCGACATCGGGCGCCTTGGCAAAACGTACGTCCACGTCGGTGCCACCCCGGAAATCAATCCCATACTTCATGCCACCGCGGAAGAAAATCGACGCCCAGCCGATAATCAGCAAAGTACCGCTCAAGGCGAAGAAATACTTGGCCTTACCCATCCAGTCGAGATTGGGCTGTTTAAAGAGCTCGATCATGCCTTTTGCGCTTCCCTTCTTTAGACTCCACCATCCAACTGTTTGTTCCCACTCCCCAAAAGATGGGGTAGTACCGGAACTTCGGGGCTGTACCCTGATTCCTCAACCGAGCCCTAGGGCAAACTTGTCAGCCTTCGGCCCCGTTCTTGGGCCGAAGGATCTCAACGTAACGTGTGCGCCTCAATTTCACGTTGAGATTCTTCGGGCATCCTCGTCGGATGCCCTCAGAATGACAAACCGTACGGCGGCGATTCCTCAGTAAGTCCCAGCCACTAGATACTCAGTTCGGCCTGGCGATCCAGTTTGGCCAGGTGGTATTGGAAAATCGTCTTCGATATGTAAATCGCGGTGAACACGTTGGCGATCAAACCAACGGTCAGGGTGATGGCAAAACCCTTGATGGGCCCCGTTCCAAAGATGAACAGGAAGAAGGCCGATACCACCGTGGTGACGTGTGTGTCGATGATGGTCAGGAACGCCTTTGAAAAGCCCGCGTCCACGGCAGCGGCCGCCGACTTGCCATTACGAAGCTCTTCGCGGATACGTTCGAAGACCAGAACGTTGGAGTCCACGCCCATACCGATGGTCAGAATCACGCCCGCGATGCCGGGCAAGGTCAGCACGGCGCCGAACATGGCCAGAGCGGCCAGCAGAATCACCAGGTTGATGATCAACGCCAGCACGGCGTTCGCTCCCGAGGAGCGGTAGTAGAACACCATGAAGACCATCACCACCAGCAGGCTCAGGATGGAGGCTTGCACGCCGTGGCGGATGGAGTCGGCGCCGAGCGATGGGCCTACGGTGCGCTCTTCCAGATATTTGATCGAGGCGGGCAGTGCACCGGCACGCAGCACCACCGCCAGGTCGTGCGCCTGCTCCTGGCTGAAATTGCCGTCGATGCGGCCCTGATCCTCAATGCGGCTCTGAATTGTGGGTGCGGAGTAGACCTGGTGTTCCAGGACGATGGCCATCTGGCGCCCGCGATTTTGCTCGGTGAAGGGACCGAAACGTTTCGCGGCTTCGTTCGAAAGCACGAAGTTAATCTGCCATTGCCCCGGCATCTCAGTGTTGCGGTTTTCCGTGGCGCTGCGCAGATCGCGTCCCGTTACGATCGGCGGGCGCTGAACCAGATACCAGTTCTCGCTGGTGTCGTTGGGACTCTGGCGAATGTGCGATTCCGGCCGTTCTTTCAACAACTCCGAATTCGGCGGCAAAATTCCGCCATACTTGGCCAATCCAGCGGATTGAGAAGGGTAAGGCGTTGGGTCCACCAGCAGCATCAATTCCAGTTGGCCGCCCGCCTGAATCACCGCCTTGGCGCGCTCGGGATCGCCTTCACCCGGGAGCTGCACCAGAATTTCGTTGTCCTTGCGGCCGTGAAGTTGAATCGTGGGTTCCGTCAAGCCCAGTGCATTGATGCGGCGCTCGATGGTCTCGAGCGACTGGTTCATCGTCGTTTCTTGAATCGCGGCAATGGCACCGGGGCGCAACGTAAGCAGATATCCGTTTGTTTGGCCGGGCGCGGAACTCAAATCCCAGGTGTTTTCGTACTGCGGCTGGTGAATCACGTCGCGGAACTGCGAAGTCTGGTCCGAAGAAATATTGCGCACCATGATGTGCGTGTCGTCAGCGCGGCGCACTTCGTCGTAACGGATGTTCTTGGAGCGCAACTCCGTGGTCAGGCGGTCCACCGTCTGATCGGTCTCCTGCGCGATGGCTTCCTGCACCTGAACCTGGAGGATCAGGTGCGTGCCGCCCTGCAGGTCGAGGCCGAGCTTGATCTGGTGCTCGAAATTGGCCTTGAGCGTCGTGAGCGACGTGGGGAATTCCGGATAGCCGATCACGGAATAGATGCACAACAGAATGACTGCGGAGATGAACAGAGCTTTCCACTTCAGATTAGGGTTCATGGTTAAGAGATCAAGCGCGAAAGCGAGCGGCCCATGGAGTTATTTCGCATCGTCGGATGCCTCCACCTGAGCAATCGCTGCCCGCGCGATGCGGATTTTTACATTATCGGCGATTTTCAGAATCACGGTGTCGCCGTCCATGCCGTTGATGGTGCCGTAGATGCCCGCGGTGGTGATGACCTTATCGCCGTTCTTCACGGCCGCCAGCATCTCCTGCACCTTCTTGCGCTGCCGCTGCTGCGGCAGTATCACCAGGAAATACATGATTCCGAACATGAGGCCCAGGGGAATCAGGAAACCGCCGAACCCCCCGGGGACGCCGCCTTGCCAGAAAAAAAGTGCTGCCAGATTCATGTTCCGAAGAGTTCCATGCCTTTCCGAGTTTTTCCGCTAGGAATGCGGCATCGTAGCGCCGCCATCCTGGCGGCAAGCCTGCTGGCCGGCAAGATGCCGGCGCTACCACCAAGCCGCTGGAGAACGAACTCACTTACTGCACTTGCAGCCCGCAGCGCGAACCGGAAGGAGAGAATACCATTCTCCAGCGGGTGAGTTCCCCGCTTCCCTTCCCGCTCGATTCTCCTGCTGAGACTCGACTTGTGCGGGTTGCCCGCGCCCTGGAAAGCCTTACACGCATCCCGGGCGGCTCGCTTCAGGCCGGACCCGCCACATAACGCGCGCGCAGCTCTGATGCGAAATTTGCAAGTTGTCCAAAACTGATAGCCTCTCGGATTTGCCGCATTATGTCAAGGTAAAAGTGGATATTGTGGTGGGTCGCAAGGATGGCTGCGGTGATTTCTCCTGCGGCGAAGAGATGCCGAAGATACGCGCGCGTGTAGCGCCTGCAGACCGCGCAGGTGCAACGCGGATCGATCGGACGCTGGTCTTCGATGTAGCGCGCATTCTTGATGAGCACGCGGCCTTCGCTGGTGTAAAGACAAGCGTGGCGCGCGGCGCGCGTCGGCAACACGCAATCCATCATGTCAATCCCGCGCGCGACGTAATCGGCGATCTGTTCGGGCCGGCCGACCCCCATCAGGTAGCGCGGCCGCTCTTTCGGAAGTAGCGCCGTCACTTCCGTGGTCATCTCGCATGTGGTTTCGTGCGGCTCGCCGACGGCGAGTCCGCCGACCGCATAACCGGGAAAATCCAGTTCCAGCAATTGCCGGGCGCTTTCCCGCCGCAGGTCCGGAAACGTGGCGCCCTGCACGATGCCGAACTGCCATTGCGCAGGCTCGCCGTTCTGCTGCGCTTGCTGGAGAAAATATCGCCGCGCGCGTCTTGCCCAGTCCGTCGTTCGCTTCAGCGCTGCTTCGGCGATGCTTCGCGGCGCCGGCGTTTCGATGCATTCGTCGAGAACCATGGCGATGTCGGAACCAAGCGCGAGCTGGATTTCGGCAGCTTTTTCAGGGGTAAGCAGGTGTTCGGATCCGTCCAGGTGCGAGCGGAAGCGGACGCCTTCATCGGTGATCTTCCGCAATTCCGCCAGACTGAAAACCTGGTAGCCGCCGGAATCGGTCAGAATCGCGCCGTTCCACGACATGAATTTGTGCAAGCCGCCGAGTTTGCGGATGAGCGCGTGCCCCGGGCGCAAATACAAATGATACGTGTTGGCGAGAATGATCTTCGCGCCGAGCGTTTCCAGCGCTTCCTGCGTCAGGGCCTTGACAGTCGCCGCCGTGCCCACGGGCATGAACACTGGCGTTTCGATCGCTCCGTGCGGTGTTTTTAGCAGCCCGCGGCGCGACCCGGTCGGATCGTTTTGCAGAACTTCAAACGAAAAATTCACCTTTCCAGTGTATCAGGAGAAGGCGAACGCGATTCCCACGCGGAGAACGAGATAGACGAGGAACACTCCGAAAACGATGCTGAAGGCTTTGCCTCCCCGGAGTTTTTTTGGAGATATGGCGGCAAAGCCGATCGAAAGAAGCACCAGCTTCCAGAGCTCCAGCAGGTCAAGATTCTTGCAGAGGGCCACGAGCCATTTCGACGCGTCGTCAGGCAGCAGCGCGGCCACGTTGGTGGCGATAGGATTGTCCAGGTCGAACATTCCCACCGGCTTCAGGAACAGGACCGTGACAAAAAGTATTGTGCTGATTACGGAAGCGGGAACAACGGCGTGCGAGACGATCGCGAGAGCGGTCTTATAGTTTGTTCCCGCGCCGGTCATGATGCTGAACGCGCCCCACAAAACCAGGGCGATCACCAGCATCCCGCAGACCGGCAGCACTAGTCCGAACACATAGGCAAATATTGGCGAATATTTGGCGCTGATCTCTACCTGCTTCTCTTTTGCTTCAGCCGAAAGTTGAGCCGCTCGCGGGCTCTTTTCTATCTGCTGGGCAATATAGTCGTGCCAGCTGAAGTGGCTGTTCAATGCGATGATGGCGGCAAGACTCATAACGAGAATCAGGGCCACGGGCAGCAGCCAATTTGGCTTCCGGACGATATCTTCGAATGTAGCCTTGGGCGAAAAAAATACGCCGATGATGCGGCCAAACGGGGAGATTGCGGCCTGCGGCTCCGCCACAGGAGAGGGAACAGTAGCCATCGAGGACTCCTCCACCACAGAAGTGTCACGAATTGCTGCTGAGAATGCTACGCGAGACCCGCCCGGAAAATATCATACCTGGCCGGGACGCGGTATCTCCGGAACGGCGGCCAAAGCTCCCTGTTGACTCCCCTTGCAGTCCCGGAACGTTCAAAAGTTCGTTCGCGTCCGCAGGATTGATGGAATGCGCAAATTCCTCAAAAGCTTCTGAACCCCGCGCTATACTCCTCAACATGCTGGGAATTTTTCAGCAACCGCTGCTTTCGGGGAAAACGGAGCCGCAAGACAAGCTCGATCCAAGCTCCTGCTTCCCAATCCCCGTCCCCGCATCGTGAAAATGGGATGGCCCATTAGAGTTCAAATCGCAGTAAGCATTCTTTTCGTCGCCATGTTCCTGGTGTGGTTCAATGAGACGATCCCAAGCACCAGGACTGCTGGCCTGGTCCAGCTTGCCGTCCCTGCCTTTATCCTCTTGTGCTTGATGGTTGTGGCCTCGGCGGTCATCATGAATGACCTGCGCGAACTTCGGCTTCTGCAATATGGAAACTGTGTGATGGGACGGGTCGTCGACCACGTCAAATCCTACGGTGGGCGACGGCGACGAATGCTCATCGTGTATCAATTTGCCGTCGGCCCAGGGAAGCCCATGACCGCAACCGGAGACGACTATACTAAGTCATACCGCATCAACTCTCCGGTGCTGGTATTCTTTGATCCCGACCGTTTGGAAAGACACGTCGCCATTTGCAGCACAGGTTGGCGAGTTCACGACGAAACCGGCCGCCTCATCGAGCCATAAGCCACTGCGCCTGGTCAGGACACATCCCCGCTGTTCCTTCACGAATCAAGAACGCGCCAATAGTAAACTGATAGGTTCGATGGCCACCGCAGTCACACACCGGGTTGACTGGTCGCTGCTATGGCAGCAGCGCGGGTTCCGCTATTTTTTCACGGCGATGTTCGTTTCGCTGTTCGGCAGCGGGATGAATTTCATCGGCGTCAGCTGGTACATCATGTCGGCCACGCACTCGACGGTGGCCGTAAGCTGGCAGGTTATTGTCGTCACGCTGCCCGGCCTTGTTGTACCGTTTCTCGGCGGCGTGCTCATCGACCGCCTCGACCGGCGCTACCTCGGCGTGCTGCTGGATCTTTCGCGCGGCCTCGCGGTGCTGGCCATCGCCTATATCGCCTGGCGCGGGCATCTGCACATCTGGCATCTCTACTTGATGACGCTGCTCACCGGTACCGGGTCCGCCGTGTACTGGTCCAACGTGAACGCGCTGGTGCAGGAAGTTGTGCCACCGAGCCAGTTCACCGGCGCCAACGCTTCCGTGCTTGTCGGCGTGCAAAGCGGCATGCTGCTGGCCGGCACGTTCGTGGGATTTTTCTACGACAACATGGGCATCGCTGGAATTCTGCTGATTGATGGGCTCACCTATTTTGTGTCCGCCTATTGCCTCTACCGCTTGCGCAGCGGATACGTTTCGCCTCGCGATCATCGCCAGTATCCGCGTGAATACTCGGAGTCGTCGGGCGCCGCCTCCCTCGCGCTGGAGAGCGGCGAAAATCCCGAAATCGCGGAAGCGGGAACTTCGCTGGCGATTTATGCAGCGGATATGAAAGCAGGAATCGGTTATTTGCGGAGCCAGCCGGTGGTGCTGGCGCTGGGCGTGACGCACGCGATCCTGATGGCCAGTGTCGTCAGCGGTAACGTGGTGGTCGTCGCGCTGGCAAACGATGTACTGCACTCCGGCTCGCGGGGATTCGGATTCATCGAAGCGGGCTGGGCGATCGGCGCGATTGCCGGAGGGCTGATCACCAGCCAGTTGCCGCAGAAAGTGCGCCTGCCGCTCTACGTCGCCGTGATGGCCGGGCTGGCACTCGGACACGTGGCCGTGCCGTTCGTCACGTTCCTTTTGGGCGCGGCAATTTTGCAGGGCTGCTTCGGATTCTTCCGCGCGCTGGGCGGCATCGTCGCGCAATCTTCGCTCATGTCCATTGTGCCGCGCCATTTTATGGGACGCACCCAGTCCGCGTTCGCCATCATCGCCACGATCCTGCAGCTGGCGATGAGCTTTTCCCTCGGCTGGCTCGCACAGCGCTTCAGCATCGCAACGGGCTTTTTCCTGCTCGCCGTGATGTACGCCGGCGCAACGTTCTCCGCCTCGCGCGCCCGCGCCCTCCTGCGCTAGACTTTTTTGTAGTTCCGCGTGTTGGCAGAGGCGAGGCCTTCATGGAAATCCAAACCATCAAACCGTTTCTTCACTATTTCGGAACCGTCCGGGAACGCACCATGCGCGTGGCTCGCTGCGTTCCGCCCGGCATGCTGGATTGGACCTACGCGCCGGGAAAATTCACACTCGGCGACCTGCTGCGGCACATCGCGGTCACCGAGCGCTATATGTGGGGAGAAAATCTGCGGGGAAACCCCAGCCAGTACAAGAGCCACGGCAAAGAATGGGCCGATGGCTACGAGAATGTCCTGGCGCTGATGGAACGGCTGCACCAGGAATCAATGAAAATTTTCGCCACCCTCAGTGAGGCCGACTTGCAGACCAAATGCAAAACGCCGGGCGACGCCGAAATCACCAAGTGGAAATGGTTGCGGCTGATGGTGGAGCACGAAATCCACCATCGCGGGCAGATTTATCTGTATCTCGCGATGCTCGGCGTTCCGACGCCGCCTTTGTACGGGTTGACCAGCGAGGAAGTCCGCCAACGGGGCGCTGCCGAATAATTCGCCGCTATTCCTGCGCCGGCCAGCTTTCTTCTTTTCCGCCCAGCAACTGCACGGCCGCCTGGTTCAGTTTCGAACGCAGAATAAACCTCTCGTTGGCCCGCGCGATATAGCGCACCGCCACTTCCACGCCGCCGAGCACGGGTTTAACGCTGAGGGCCGGCACCGCGGAAAATCCGCTCATGTCCCGCGAACCCGCTGCCCGCCGCCACTCCTGCTCCGCTTGCTGTCCGCTCTCGCGCGTTTCTTCTTCCACTTTCTTGCGGATCGCTTCGACGATTGGATAGGGATCCTTGCCGGTCGGCAGCACGACAGTGAGTTCATCCCACAGCCACTGGCCGGTCGTCGAAAAATTAAAATAGTGCCCTTCAATCGCAAAACTATTGGTGAAGGTCACGCGCCGCCCGGTCGGATGCCCGGAATCGGTCCAATTCCCAGTTTCGAGCAGCACCGTGTGAAACGGCCCGATCTCCACCACTTCGCCGGTCACGCCGTTGATCTCTACCCAGTCGCCCAAGCGAATTCCGTTCTTGCCCATCAGCACAAACCACCCGATGAACCCGACGATGAAATCTTTCAGCGCCACGGTCAGCCCGGCGCCGGCCAGCCCCAAAAATGTTCCCAACTGCCCCGGCGGCCCGAAAATCACCAGCAGAATAAAGAGCAGCGCCAGGAACTGCCACGCAACGCGCGTCACCGTGTGCAGCGATTGAATCTGCCGCCGGTCCATCGGCAGCCGGGTGACCAGCGAATTCATCCACGTGCTGAAAAACAGCGCCACCAGCGCAATTGCAAGGATGAACAGCACGCCGGTAATGCCGCGGTGAAACACCGTCCATTGCTGCGCGGAGACGATGTCCATCCACTGGCCGTAAGTTGTGGAGAGCTCTTTGTGCGCGTCGATGCGCCTGTCGAACCCCGCCAGAGCCTTCTGGTTCTCCGCGATCTCCTCCGTTTTTCTCAGCAGCGCCGCGGATTCTTCCTGGCTTTTTTGGTCCGCGGGCGCCCGTGGGACCGGTGTGGCGCTCTTGTTCTTTTTCGTGTGGTGTGCCAGCTCCGGTGACTTCTCTTTTTCCGTTTCAACGACTGCATCCAGCGCGTTGTGCTGTGCGGACAGCGCCGCGGCCGCGGCATCCGATTTCGCCTTGGCATCCGCAAGCTGCTGCTTTTTCGAACGCAGCGCAAACCATTGCTGGACGCGATGCACCAGGCCGCGCTGCTCGGCGGGCGGCGCACCAGTGGGGATGGCGGTATCCGAAAGGTGCGCGGTGTCCTCGTGATCTTTCCTCATCGCTTGTATGCGGTCGGCCAGGCTGCCTCCAGCACGGGCCAGGTCCTCCTTCGCGTCGTCCATGTCGTTCTGGTCCAGATCCATGTCCGCTTCGGCCTGCACCAGTTGCACTTCTATTGCTTCCTGCTTGTTCTCGGGAGCTTTCGCAAACTGCTCGGAAAGCAGTTTGGCCTGGTCCTGGTCGGCCTTCAGCTGCTTTTCCGCCTTCTGCAGGCGGTCCTGGATTTCCTTGACTTCGGGACTGAGCGGCGGCGGATGCAGCAGGGCGTCGTGGAGCGCGGAATCAAAGGCCTGGTCTACTTCCATGTCCGCGCGTTTCAGCGCTTCCTGGGCCAGCGGCCGCTCTTCGGGCGTGTCCGCGAGTTTCGCCAGTTGTTGCGCCACTTTCAACGGCGATTGGTCGACCAGTATGACGTTGGCGTTCTGGGATTTCTTGGCGGACTTCTCCACGCGCACCGCCTCCGGCTCGCGGGAAATCAGGAATCCGTAAACGGAAGCCATCAGCAGGAGAACGATGACAGCGCCGAGTATTTTCTGTGATTTAGTCATCAGGTATCCGTAAAGCTCTGAATGAATTTGCTTTCGCTGGGAATTCCCAATTTCCCGGATTCCTCTGTGAAACGCAAGGACTTCCTCGACACATT
>DASYXF010000111.1:0-1933 GCA_035935335.1 Candidatus Acidiferrum sp. | reverse complement strand
AGATAGGCATACTTGCCGCCGTCGTAATAGTTGCGGTGCGTGCCCTGGCCGGTGGCGCCGGTGCTGAACTCGGAGAGCTTCACGATTTTGGAAGGGTCGGTGGCATCGTAGAAGCGGACGCCGCGGAGGCCTTTGAAGTTTTTGCGTTTGTCGTCGAGATGGGGATCGTCGTACTTGCCCATCGGGGCTTCGGGAGTGGAATCCGTGATGGGGGTTTGCGAGCCGGTCATGAGGATCCACTTTTTGAGGCTCTTGTTGTAGGCGACTTGGACCTGATAGCCCTCGAAGCCGCCCTTGTTGAACATCACGGGCTTGCGGACGTTGCTGACGTCCAGGACGTCGCCCTGCTGAAAAATGTAGCGGCGGTCGCCGGCGGACATCATCTGCATTTTGCCGTGGCGTGATTGGCCGGAACCGAAGTGGGCGAGAATTTCCATGTTGCGGATGTACATGCGGCGGTCGAGATAGGAAATGCTGTTCGGGCTGGGGTGGCCGTGGTGGTCGGCGAAAGCGGAAAGAGGCGAACTGGCGAGAGCCAACCCGGCACCGGCAGCAGTGCGCAGGAAACTGCGGCGGGAGGGAGCGAGTAGACTTTCGGAGGGTGGCAGCTTGACGGCGAATGGAGATTGAGGCAAACGCGCGGACTTCTTTCGTTTCATTCAAGGCTCCTTGGATTGGGCCTGGCGGGCACTGGCTCCGGCAGCAGGCTCTTGGGGGTCCGGGCAAGTTGCCGAGGCTAGGGGGAGGCTATCCCTGTAGCCAAAGGGGGCAAGTAGGCCAAGTCCACCGTAAAGAGGTAGGACCCCTGTACCACTTTGAGAAGGAGGGTGTCAACGATTAAATGCGGTGAATCATAAATATCGACGGACGGACTGTACAGGGAAGCGGTGATTTGGTATGTTGGTAGGACCAATTAGGATTCTCTGTGTCGAATCCTTCCGAACGGCCCAAACATCTGGGCCAGGTAGCGTTGGGGAGGCCAATGATGGCAATCGCCACTATCAACCCGGCAACGGGACAAGTGATCAAGTCGTTTGACCCGCTGAGCGCCGCGGCCATTGAAGCAAAGCTCCAGAAAGCTATAGAGACATTTGCCACCTATCGCCATACGTCGTTTGCGCAGCGCTCTGAATGGATGCTGAAGGCCGCGGGCATATTGGAGAACGAGAAGGAGGCGTTCGCCAAGGTAATGACGATGGAAATGGGGAAGACGCTGCGCTCGGCAGTGGATGAAGCGGCGAAATGCGCGTGGGTGTGCCGGTACTACGCGGAACATGCAGAGAAGTTTCTGGCAGACGAAGTGGTAGAGACGGGAGCAAAGCAGAGCTACATCCGGTACCAACCGCTGGGGCCCGTGCTGGCGGTGATGCCGTGGAATTTTCCGTTCTGGCAGGTGTTGCGTTTTGCAGCACCGGCGCTGATGGCGGGAAATGTCGGGCTGCTGAAGCACGCGTCGATCGTGCCGCAGAGCGCGCTGTTGATCGAAGATTTGTTCCACCGTGCGGGCTTTCCGGATGGGGCGTTTCAGACTTTGCTGATCGGTTCGAAGGAAGTGGACAGGATTCTGGGCGATCCGCGGGTGATGGCGGCAACGCTTACAGGCAGTGAACAAGCGGGTATTGAAGTAGGCATCGGCGCGGCGAAGCGCATCAAGAAAGTGGTGCTGGAGCTTGGCGGGAGCGATCCATTCATCGTAATGCCGAGCGCGAATCTGGAGACGGCGACGAGCACAGCGGTGAAGGCGCGCATCTTCAACAACGGTCAATCGTGCATCGCGGCGAAGCGGTTCATTGTGGCAGAGAGCATCGCGGAAAAATTCGAGAGCCTGTTTGCACAGAAAATGGCGGCGCTGAAAGTGGGCGACCCGTTTGAAGCAAGCACGGAACTGGGGCCGCTTTCGACGCCGCAAGGGGTGGAAGATCTGGTTCGCGAT
>DASYXF010000110.1:0-14882 GCA_035935335.1 Candidatus Acidiferrum sp. | reverse complement strand
GTGGGCGGCGTCGAGGGCTTCGGCAATCTGGATTCCGAGTTTCAACGTTTCTTCGAGGAGGAGCGGCTTGCCGTGGATGTGGCTGCGAAGTGTTTCGCCGTCAATGAACTCCATGGCAATAAAGGCGCGGCCGTTGTGTTCGCCGATGTCGTAGATGGTGCAAATGCCGGGATGATTGAGGGCAGACGCGGCGCGGGCTTCGCGGCGAAAGCGATCGAGCGCCTGGGAATTCTGCGCGATGTTGTCCGGGAGAAATTTCAGTGCGACGGGGCGGTCCAAGCGGGTGTCGAGGGCTTTGTAGACGACGCCCATTCCGCCTGCACCCAATTTTTCAATGACGCGAAAGTGAGAGATGGTCTCGTCAATCATGGCCGAGCCCGCTCTTCAGAAAGCGGCGGTGTGGTTCAAAGTGTTTTGTCGTCCAGCGCGGCATCTCCATCCAGCTTTTTCCGCTCGACGTCGGGAGGTTTGGGGGAACCCAACATGCTGAGAACGCGGGAGCCTTCCCCGTAAGCGCTGACGTCGGCTTGATGCTCGAGTTCAAAGGTCACGTTTTTGTTGCAGACGGGGCAAACGAGTACGCCGTAGCCGGTGCCACTTTGCTGCATGAACACGTTGTAGCGCATGACGCGCGCACAACAGACCGGGACCCAAAGATTTGGAGCCTGAATCGTGGCCAAGGTTCACCAACCAGAATCGAACTGACCGGGATTATACACTGAAAAAGTAAGGGTTAAGGGTTGGGGATGCTGAGAGCTGCTGAACGCGGTTGCCGGACAGGGGGGCAACGGATTTTCAGGAGAACCGAGGTCTATCTTGCCGGGCTGGATGGCGCACGCAACTTCTGATTTAAGACCTTCACCAGATAAGAGAGTGCTGGAAGCCCGGGCCTAATCGGGACTTACGCTTCAGGCGGTGTTAAATATCGAGCCGAGTACGTGTCTTGTGAGCATTCTGACAAGCAGCTAAACTCTACACTGGAACAACTGGCACGGGGCATTGGGTTAGCTACGTTACTTCCGGCAATGCGTTTCGGGTGCAGCTAAATGACTGCGATTAGGACGCTGGTTGCTGTAATTCCTTTGGCAGGCACGATCCTCGGTGTATCGCCATCGCCCGCCACGGCACAAGTGGAAGACCCGTTCGCTATCCGAGTGGAGTCCAATCTCGTTCTGGTGAATGCGGAAGTGTACGACAAACGCCACATGCATGAATACACTCCAGCAGATAGGGAATGCAGTGAAGAGAATGCCAGGAAGATTTCCGAACTGCCTCCATCCGAACCTTTTCTGGAACGAAACTGTGTTCGTGGAACCGGGATTAACGGTCTGAAACCAAGCGATTTTCATCTTTTCGAGGACGGGATTGAGCAGAAGATTGAGCAAATTAAGGCAAAACGCGGCGAGTCGATTATGGCCCGCGACAACTTGGGCGTGCATAGAGAATGGTCCCATACGCCCGGTGGAAAGTGGAGCACGATTGACTTCCCGAAAGCTCCGAATTACATCAACGGCGCCCACTACCAGATCGCCTTCACACCCTCGAATCCAGAGAAGGGCAAGTGCCGCCATCTCAAGGTCACAGTGGGCCCAGCTTACGCGGTTGTCTTCGCCAAGGATCAGTACTGTTACACCGAGCACCCGTCCTCCGATCCTCTGGACGGCACCACGTTTGGTGCGCAAATGGAGAGGGATTTGGATTCTGAGAAGCGAGGGAAACTACCCGTGCTTGTTGGGACTGGGATTTTCTACACTGATGATAGAAGAGCTCGCGTCGAAATTGTCCTCGAGTTCCCATGGGACCACCTTAAACATGAGTGGAAAGACCTTGACTTGCACGCGATGATCGGCGTGTTTGGCGCGGTATACAGAAAGGACCACACTCTAGCCACACGATTTAGCGATCTTGCTTGTTGTTCTGGAAGCAGGAGTTTCATTTTAACTTCTGCAGGTGACTTCGCCGACCCGTACTATACCGATCCCGTAATGCTCCCGAGCCGTTATGAAACGCAAATCGACTTACCGCCAGGGGAATACACCCTTCAGGTGGTCGTGAGTGACGGGAAGAAGTTCGGCCGGGTCGTGACACCTCTGGTCGTTGAGAATTATGACGCGGAACAGCTTTCCATGAGCTCGCTTTTTTTGAGCAAGCGATTTCGCGATGGCGGAGCGGCGGCGCAGGAAGCCGCGGCGGTGAATCTTGCACCAAGGTATGTGCCGCTGGTGAGCAGAGGTGTGCAAGTTACGCCTTCGACGGACGCAAACTTCAAGAACGCCGAGCCTTTGATTGCCTACTATGAGATTTACGAGCCACTGCTCAACCAAGAGCCACAAACGACCGTGGACGTGCACATGAGAATCGTGGACGCGAGGACCGGCGCCTTGAAAGTGGCTTTCCCGACTCTTGATGGCGCACCCTACCAGCGGCAAGGGAAAACGACGATTGCCGTCGGAGATGAACTAAAGATCGGCCAATTAGCGAAGGGCGACTATCGCCTCGAGGTGCAAGCAACCGACTCGGCGGGGCGCAGCACTCCCTGGCGCGCCGCCGCTTTCACGATTAAGAAGCCGTGAGCTGTGACCGTCAAACAGCAACACAGTGGACTTGGACTTTGGCGTCAAAGCTTTCTGAAAATCCTGATTAGCGCGACTGCTGGGAGAGTGGAGCAGAGCGGCGGTGGAGACGGAATCCTGTGAGCGGAATGAGAGTGGCCGTGCAGCGGACTCGCTGCGTTAGTGACTCTCGGGAAGATAGCTGGCGGTGGGGATGGGGGAATCGGGGCCAGGGCGAGGCGCAGAAGATTGAGCGGAGACAAGAGAATTGGCTTGGTCGATTTGTTTGCGGGTCATGATTTGAGAAAGGGCTTTGAGGCGATCCAAGTTGGAGTTTTCTCCGGCAGCGATCGAGCGGGAATACCATGCATACGCCTCGACATAGTCGAGTGCCAAACCTCCTTTTCCGCGTTCATAGAGATAGGCAAGGAGTGCCTCTGCCCGAGCCTGTCCCTGCCGAGCGGCGAGAAGAGCCCAGCGGGCAGCTTCTGAATCGTCGAGAGGGACTCCGATGCCCTTGAGATAGCAATAAGCCAGACTGCTCTGGCCCTCCGCAAAACCCTGTTCCGCCGAAGCGCGGAACCACTTTGCGGCTTCCGTGTAGTCAACCGGAGAGACGTAGCCAAGATAGAAGAATGTACCGAGATTTTGCTGTGCCGCAGGGTTTCCGTGCTGGGCTGCTCGCTGGTACCACTGAAACGCAACCGCCATGTCGCGCGGGACGCCGTTTCCGAGCCGGTACAAACTGCCGAGATTGTTTTCCGCCGGAGAATAGCCCTGCAGCGCCGCGCTGTGATAATTTTCGGCGGCTTTGCTGAAATCGCGCGGGAGGCTCTTGCCGTGTTCGTAGAGATAGCCCAGGACGAACTGGACATCGGGCTCATTTTGGGAAGCGCTGGACTGGAGCCAGACGAGCGCCTGATCGTATCCCGGAGAGGAAGGATCCGCCGAAACAAGAAATTCCTTGAGTTGATGGCGAGCGGCGGGATCGCCGGAGTCGGCGAGAGATTTGAGTTCGGAGATGGCGGAAACAGGGATGGCATTTTGCTGCTGGCGTGGAGCAGCGAAGCAGAGAGACACTGGCAAGAGAGCGGCCGCGATCCCGGGAAGGAGTCTGAAAATGCGGGTGGAGCGATGGATCGGTGCTGGCATTGGATCCTCTCCTTGGGGTGCCGCATGCGCGGACGAATGCGAGCACACCCCGAGCGGCGGCGCTGCAGGAGAAGGCGGAACGCGCAAAGCGAAAGAAAGGCGCACACACCCCAAACCAGGCGCGCCGGACGCACGGCGAGCTTCTGAGACCACATCGCTTTTGGGTTGTTATGAGTGAAGACGATAGAAAAAGAGAAAAGTTTCGTGGAAGAACGAATATTTTTTGTGCTTGCCGGGCGAAAGAGGCAGAAAGAAGACTGGCCTGACCAAAGAGCGATTACGGACCGCTGACATTTGCTGTTTTCTGCGGTTGAGCACAAGTAAGCGTCATCCGGGTATCTTTCCAATGGCTTGCCAGGGTGAGCGAACGTAAAATAAAAGCCATTGTGATCGAGGAAAAGATCAATAAATTCTTTGGGGATGCCGAGTCAACCGGCTTTGGGACGGGCTGGTGGAGCGGCGTGTTGTCCGTGTTTTGTGGATTTCTGGCGTTCGGCGGCGTTCTGTGCCTGCATTTTCCCCAGTTCCTAACTTCCGCCGAATTCCGCCCGTTTTATTCGCTGCACGCGGTGCGCGCCCTAATCCAATCCCTGATCGTGGCGGCAGTGGTATTTGGAGTGCTGTCCTCGCTGCTGCGCAAGAAAAAGGCGCTGGCGTTAACGGGAATGCTGCTGGCGATCGCCGCGACAGCCTGGGGCGGCTCGAGCGTAAAGGTTAATGGGAGCCGGTTGAATGGCATAACCATCGGCATGGACTGGTTTTTGCTCGATTTGTTGCTGATGGCGCTGATCTATGTACCACTCGAAAGGATCTGGCCGCAATATCCGGAACAAGGGACCTTTAGAAAAGGGTGGACGCAAGACATGGTCTATTTCATGTCCACCCATCTGCCGATTCAGATTTTGTCGTTTCTAGTTTTGCTGCCGGCTACCCAGGCCACCAAATATTTGGGCGTTCCGGCCCTGCAAGAACTTATCGCTCGAATGCCCTGGTTACTGCAATTCTTTCTGGCGGTAGTGGTTGCGGACGTCGCGGAATATTTTATTCATCTGGCTTTGCACAAAGTGCCTTTTCTGTGGCGTTTTCATGCCATTCATCATTCTTCGAAGGCGCTGGACTGGATCGCGGGCTCACGGTCCCACTTTGTGGATGATACGCTGGTGCGAGGATTTATCCTGGTTCCGCTGATGCTTGGATTTTCGCAAACGATCATCCTGTGGTATCTGGTTTTCGTGACCCTGCACGCCACCTGGACCCATTGCAATTTCGCCCCCAATGCCAAATGGCTGGAAAAGTTCCTGGTGATGCCCAGATATCATCACTGGCACCATACGTCGCAAAAAGAGTGCATCGACAAGAACTTTGCGATTCATTTCCCCTGGATCGATAAACTTTTCGGGACTTATTACTTTCCTGAGGAATGGCCGGAAGATTACGGCCTGGCGGGCGAAGAAATTTCGCCCACGTTTGTTGGGCAGACGATTGAACCGTTTCTGGGAAGAAAAAGAGCGCCCTAAAACTCCAGTGCCGCCAGGGGAACGTCTTTGGGTAACTCCGCGCCTTTTCTCGTCGCCTTCACCAGGCCCAAAGATTTCATTATTTTGACGGTCAGAAAACCAAAGTCGTATTCGGATTTTTCGTGGCTTAGCCGCAAGAGCCCCTCGTAGTGGTGATGATTATTTTGCAAGCAAGCGCTGAACGTGGCCGTTACCGGCAGCCACTCGCCGATATTCATGGCGTTGTCGTCTTCATCGTGATACCGCCGGTATCCAAAGTCCCGGGTGTGGGTCCAATAGTTCTGAATCATATTCACCCAAAGGGCGAAGATTCGCATTCCAAGCCACATCACCAGAACAAACTTCAAGCTTCCCACTAGCTTCCAAAGAAGGAAAAAACTGAAAGCTTGGGCAACGATTGCAAAAACCGGGTTGGCGACGATCCGAAAAGTCCGGGACTTCAAAATTTTGTCGCCCGCCAAATTCTCCGTGCATCGATACGGCAATACGCAGAGAACCAGGGTCCGCCAAAAACCATCGCCGGAAAGTTTATTGGGATCGCCGGGATGGTCGGCGTGCTTATGGTGCAACCGGTGGCGATTCACCCAGGCGATCGGATCCACGTAGAGTCCGAAGACGTTATTCACCACCGTGACGGATTTTATGAACCATCCCTTGTAGTCGAGCGAACGATGCGCGATTCCCAGATGAAGAACATCGGCCAGATACAAGCCGCCCATAAACCAGCAGAAGATAAAATAGACTCCGCCGATCAGCAATCCAATCCAGGGCCCCAAATGCGCCGGAGCCGAAAGCATGCTAGCCAGCGTGTAAAGAGAAATAATCAGATAGCCTGTGAGATTGTAAATTTTCACGGTGACTCCCGGTTGGGGTTTTGCAAACAGAAAGGGAAGCTACATTTAAATAGCAGGTTAACGCAGGGAAAGTCTATAGCCCGAAATTCCAAGCGAAAGCGTGGGATCGAGTTACGATTCAACTTCCTGAAGAGTTGCCAGATAGGCGCAGAGGTTTTTGATCCGCTGGCGTACCGCCATCTCGTTAAAGTTGTCGCGAGCGTTGAAGATTGGACCCCAGACCGGCATGTCCGATGAACCGTGAGCCTGGAAAGGCTTGCCAAGCCGGACAACTTCGGCGACATAGTCTTCGGGGAATTTGCCGGCGTGACGTTTCGCGAGTGTTGTGAGGTCCGATGGAGGCGTTTTTAACGCGGAGGCGGCGGGTCCCATGCCTCTTCCGTCCTCGCCATGACACGAGGCGCAATATTCGCGGTAAGTCTGCTTACCAGAGGCCGCCGGCGGCAATTGCGTTTGTACCTTGTCCGCCTGGGGTGGACTGGATTGACCGCCAGCGAAGAAGACCAGGGACAAGACGCTAAGCAGAATAGTTTGGTTCATGTCGATTACTCCTTCGGAATTCGCCCTTTAGGGGTGGATTCCTCCAGTCCTAACGCGTGCTTACGGCCCAGAAGAGTAGCCCAAGAATGAGCAAGATGGCGATAAGCGCGAAATGAAGAGTACCGGCGAGATGAGGGAGTTTGATGGCCACCATAAGGCACCCCCTTACGGTTCCTCTATGCCATAAGTTGGCGGCTTTTGTAAGTACAAGGGCCTGGCTGGTGTGTGACCCGAGTCACCGGGAGGGTATGTGAATGCGAACGGGCCTGGCGCTGGCTTCAAGGGGGTGGGTTGACCTGTCCTTCGAGGAGCGGAGAGGCGGCTGGGGCGGTACGATGAGAGGTGGCCGATGGGGCAGGTTTGAGGGCGGGGAAGTACAGGCAAGGATTGGAGATAGATTGAGTTTGGCGGCCGCAACCCTAGAAAATACTAGTACTTGGGGGCCAGGCGGAGGGTAGTAAGGGGAGGGTGAAAAACCGGGACCAGACTGCTATAGGAGGATACAGGGACAGCTGGCCTAATGGGCAGGTCAGCGGAACGTTTCACTTCGGAACGGCGGACAGTTCGAACCGAAAGCAGGGAGAAACGAATGCGATCCTTCACACGAAACACCAACGGAAAGAGCGAGCAAGGAGCGGCGCTGTTCATAGCAATCTTTGCACTGTTGCTGGTAAGCGCGGTGGCGCTGGGATTGATGGACATGGCTGGGACGGAGACGTCTCTGAATGCGAATTACAAAACCTCGGTGCAAGCGTTTTATGACGCCAGGGCCGGTGTGGAAGAGGGACGCGGAAGATTGTGGACAGGGAACCCGAACGCCCTGGGCGGGTTTGTGACGGCGCCGGGAACCACGATGGGCGCAGGCCAGGTGCGGTACATTTTGAATCCGGCGGCCGGGGAAACGGTAAACCCGACAGATATGTCGGCGGGAAATCCGTACGCGGACCGACAGTACGCAACGGAGTGGGGCGTGAATCCGCCGGCGGGCGCGCCAACGATCGGTTCGATTTCGACACAGGCGGGAATTGCGGGGCCCCTGTACAAGTGGGTGCGCATCACGCCGCGGACGGAACTTTCCGCGGGGATCGACGTGAACGGCGACGGCGTGCTGGACAATGCGAATCCGCTGTACTACGACGGGACGCAGCAGATGCTGTCGAATCAGGTTCCGGCAAACGACCCGGCGTACCAGGTATTCGAGGTTACGGCGCTTGCGGTGACGCAGGGCGGCGGGCAGCGGATGGTGCAGTACACGGTTGCGCCAACAATTCTGGGACTCGATTTTCCCTCAGCGATGACGTTTGATGGGCCGGCCCCCGTTTACAATGCGCCGAACTCGAACCCGTCCTGGATGAACGGAAACGACCGCTCTGGAGCGAACCAGTTGGCCGGATGCACGGTGCCGGTACAACCGGCGAAGTCGGCGATTGGCGTGATCGCGAATGGAGACATCGCGACGGCAGAATCGGGGATCCCGGCGAACCGATTGATTAACTACGATGGAAGTGGCGGGGCGCCGAGCGTTAATAACGTCTCCGGGCTTCTTCCGCCGAACGAACAGACAGTGACGAGCCTGCAGAACCTGGTGCAAAACATCACCAAGGTGGCCAACAATGTGGTGTCCGGGCCGGCGAGCGGACTAACAGCGGCGCAACTGGGTTCCGCAGCGAATCCGCAGATCACTGTTGTGAATGGAGACCTGACGCTTTCCGGGAGCGGCACGGGATACGGAATCCTGGTGGTGACGGGAACGCTGACCTTTTCCGGCGGCTGGGGATGGCGAGGGGTGCTGTTGGTGATCGGGCAGGGAAATATGCAAGAGAGCGGCGGAGGCAGCAACGAGTTTGACGGCGCGGTGCTGGTGGCCAAGACGCTGGACGGCGCCGGGAATCCGCTGGCCGCGCTTGGGACCCCGGTGGTGAACTGGAATGGCGGCGGCGGAAACGGGGTCTTCTACGACAGTTGCTGGGTCAACAACGCCACGGCCGGTGTGACGTACAAAGTGCTGAGCTTCCGGGAAATCGGCCAATAAACGAGCAGCGCGGTGGTACGCGACCCGGAGCCGATGAATTGATCAGGAGCGGCGGCGCGAAGAGAAGCCGACCGAGTGGCCGGGGCCCGGGATTCCTGCACCCGCTAATCGGTAAGTTTTGGAGAGAGGTTCAGCGAAGCAGGCGATTCAACAGGCGTTGCAGGAGCACGCGATCCTTTGGATTGAGCCGGACGAACTGGATTCCCATACCCTTGCCAGCCTCAATGTTTCGAACCATCCCCTCGGTCTGAACCTCACCACCGGGAACCTCAAACGCCAGCTTAAGTTTTGTGCCCACAGGCGGGGGATTCGGGACACAAATATAAATTCCGCCCATGCTGAGAGTCCCAACGCGAGAGATCTGGTGCTCCGACCCGCCGTACCAGGCCACCCACATTCCTTTGGGCAAGGCGATGCGCGGATAGCGGCGAGTTCCGCGTGAGGCGCCTTCCGCTACCACGGAAGGAGTGGCTGGGGAATCGGTTGTTTTGCCGGCCATGGATTGTCCAATTAAAACTTTACAATAAGGCGGAGGACGCGCGTCCGAGGCGTCGTCGAATGAGTATATAGTTCCCCCGGTGAAGGTCGTGGAGCACGTGAAAGTGACGACTACCAGCCCATTTGGGCCATGCGCCTGAGGATAATCGCGCTGTAGTTATTCATGCGTTCGGGCCGCCGCTTCAGGGGAGCGGGCAGAATGGCAGCGAGGCGCGCCGCTTGCTGGCGGCCGATATAGCGGGCCGGGATTTCGTCGTAGTAACGGCAAGCCGAGTCCGCACCATAGATGCCGGGGCCCCATTCGACCACGTTGAGGTAAATCTCCAGAATGCGCCGTTTGCCGAGGACGAATTCGGCCACGGGGACGAGCGAGGCCTCTGCACCCTTGCGGAGGAAAGAGCGGCCCGTTCCGAAGAAGAGGTTTTTTACGAGTTGCTGCGTGATGGTGGAAGCGCCACGAGTGCGGTCGCGTTCCAAGTCGTCCTGGGCGGCGATTTCAATCGCGTGCCAATCGAAGCCATGGTGCTGGTAGAAGCGCGAGTCCTCCGCGGCGATTACCGCGTGCTGAAGATCGGGCGAGATTTGGCTGAGCGGAATGAATTTGTAGCGTTCGCGATATTGCGGGTGATGAAGCCAGGCCTGCATGCGGCGCTGGATGTGCACGGCGGTTGTCGGCGGATCGATCCAGCGGGCGGCCACCAGGAGCAGAGCGGCCAACGACCAAAGAAGCGCGACGCCGATGACCAGGCATCGAACGAGGGACCGGAGGAGGCTCCTCCGCGGCGGCTGAGGCAGGGGTTGGGTTTGTGCCTCTGGGTGGAACTGTGCTTCTGGCATCGCGGTCACATGTCAGAATAACAGCCTGGCTGGGTTAGCTGTGTTTGTTGTTAACTGACTTGCTTGCGGGCCGCTTGGTGCATAGACTGACTTCTCGGAAGCGCACCGATTTACAACTCCATGTCCATCTCTCTTGTGGATTTTAAGAGTGAGCCTGCCGTTCGTGGTTTCCTGCACGAGCCTGCGCGGCCGAACGGGGACGCCGTTGTGCTTACGCACGGCGCCGGCGCAGACTGCCAGTCGAAACTGTTGGTGGAGATCTCCGAAGCGCTTGCCGCGTCGGGATTCAGCGTTTTGCGGTTCGACCTGCCATTCCGCCTGGCGCGCCCGCATGGACCACCTTCTCCCGGAAGCGCGAACCGGGATCGAGACGGTCTCCGGCAGGCTGTGGCGGCGATGAGAGAGAAAACAAAAGGCCGTGTGTTTATGGGCGGCCATTCCTACGGTGGACGGCAGGCAAGCATGCTCGCGTCGGAAGAGGCGCAGCTGGTGGATGGCCTGCTGCTGCTCTCGTACCCGCTGCATCCTCCCAGAAAACCGGAGCAACTTCGTGCCGGACATTTCCCGAAGCTGGCCACGGCCGCGTTTTTCGTTCATGGCACTCGCGATCCCTTCGGCACGGTTGCGGAAATGAAATCCGCTCTAGAGCTAATCCCTGGCTCACACGCACTCTTTGAAGTGCCCAGCGCCGGGCATGAGATTCTCCCTAAGAAAGATGCTGGCGGATTGCTCATTCAAATTGTGGACGGTTTCCACGCGTTCCTGAAAACCCTGACATAACAGCGGTAGAGTTCTTATCGGAGCAGAAAACAATGCGGCGAAAAGTTTATTCGCGATGCAGCGTTGCACGCCGTTTCGATCGCCAGCAAGTTTCTGGATAATATGCAGCTGACAGACAATTTTCCTCTACCCGAGAGTGGAGGAGTGATCTTTTACATTGTCACTGAGAGGGGAGTCTATATGGCAAAGGCTGCGGTAGAGTTGCTGAGCAGAAATCGCCATCCTCTTTCGGAGCTTGGCAACTCCATGCAAACAATCATTACCGAGTACCGGATGCTGGAAACCACTGTTCAGTAGGCAGTATTCCCAGGGCACGCGTTGGCGATGAGTTTGGTCTTCTGTTTAGCTGTCGCAAAAAATTAGGCGCATATGAATCAACGGTCGCGTCTCTAATACTTTTGACGCCCTAGCTTTTGTTGACGGCGAGCCAGGGAATGTCGCGGTAGGAATCGGCGACCACCCAGGCGCCGGCCGTCAGGGCTACGGAGACAATGGTTTCGCTCCATTGGAAAGTGTTTTTGGGGCCAGCCACTACGACAGGTCCCCAGACCAGCAGCGTGAACAGGCCGATCTCGAGCGCGGAGAGCGCGGCCGCCAGGCGTGCATACACATTGATGACCACCGCCACGCCCGCCGCGATGAAGGCACAGCCTGTGAAATACGCCCAGAAGCCAGGCCAGGGCAGCCAGCCGGGCACCAGCGAGGCGGTATTTTTTAGATAGAGGAAATGGGCAATGCCGAAGGGAATCAAGGCCAGGCCGTAGAGGACCCTTGCGAAGCGCAGACCCTTATCGCCGGTTGCGAAACCGAGGCGCTGGCGGTCCCAGTCCGTGGCGAACCGGATATACAGTACCCAAGCGGCCGCCAGCATTACCGCGATTTTGCAGGCTGCCCACCAGAAATCCACGGTGGGTGAGAGGAAGATGCCTGGCAGTCTCAACAGCAGCAACCAAAGCAGGAGATAGGCGAGGAGCACGCGGGCAGCGGAAGCGGCTGCGCGCTTCCAGAACAAGCCTATGCCGGATACCAGGCAGATAAAGGCGCAGAGATAGGCCAGTGCGGGAACACTCTTGGGTACCGGATCCCATAGCGCATTGAGGTCGACCTTGATCAGGCCGACGATTCCAAGGGCGATCAGCGTCGCGGCAAAGGCTCCATGACCCACTCTTGCGATGCGCATCCACTATTCTCCGGTAGAGTGTTTCAGTTTGTCGGGACTGGCATCCGTAGCAGGCCAGATGCCGATCAGAGAGCGAAATAATAGCATCGGGAAATCACAAAGGTTGGTCAAACTCCGAGAAAGAATTCAATGTGGAAGTCCCAAACGGCGCACCAAGTCGGCGAATCGAGGATCGGACCGCAGGGTATCCCAGTGCGGGTCAACGTTGAGATAAAGGATATCGGCATCACGATTCGTGTCGGCTGTTTCTAGGTAGCGGAATGCGGCGTCATGATCGCCTAGCCGCAAATGAATCTCCGACACGTCCACACTCTGCATGTAGTCGCAAAAGCCGAAACCCGAAACGCTAGCGAATTTTCGCGGATGGCGGAATTCCTGTACGCAGAGTTCCAAGGTTTTGCGCCAGTAGGCCTTTTCGCCAGACTGTTGGTAGACCTTTCGCAATTCTCGCAGCCGATCCTGGTTCATCCCGAATACTTCTTCCGCTTTCAGGTATGCCTGAATGGCTTCGTCTGTTCGCCCCATGCCTTCGTAAGCTTGGCCCAGGTCATAAAGTGCCCAGGGAAATTCCGGGGAAAGGTCTGTCGATTTGCGCGATTGTTGGATCGAAAGGTCGTAGCGGCGGGCAAGGAAACAGGCCCATTCCGCAAAATCCCTGGTGAATGCTGAGAAGGGGTCCAACTCCAGAGCTCGTTTTGCCTCGGCGACGCCTTCGTCGGCTCGGCCCGTCGCCACCAGATGGTGCGCATACCAGGTGTGCGCCGGGGAATAACTGGGATTCAGCTGAATGGCTTGTTTGAATTCGATCTCGGCCGCGGTCCAATTGCGTTCCAGAACCATGCGGACATTGGCCAGCGCGGTATGGGCCTCCGCGAGACTGGCATCGAGTTGAAGGGCTTTCAAGGCTGCATCTCTTGCATCTGGCAGGAAATCTTTCGGGGCGAGGTCATTTGCATACATATCCCCGGCCCACGCCCAGAGCGAGTAGCACACGGCCATTCCGGCATAGCCGAGGGGATCATCCGGAGCCTCTTTAATTGCCCTTCGGAAATATGGAATGGCCTTATCAAGTCCCTCGCGCGTATCTTTGTTGCACAAATAGCGGCCCTTCAAATAATCGTCGTGCGCCTCAGGATTAACCGGCCGCGTGCTGCTCAGTAGTTTTTGCTCTGCCGGCGTCAGCTTCACCTGAATTTGTTTCGCCACGGCTTGGGCCACCTGTGTTTGCACCGTCAGAATGTCCCCCACCTCGTTCTCGTAGGTTTCGGCCCACAGATGTTTCTCCGGCGATGCCTGGACCAGATTTGCCGTGATGCGCATGTGGTTCCCGGCACGCGACACCGTGCCCTCCACCAGCGCGTCCACTTGCAGTTCGTGGGCAATCTCCGGCAGCGACTTTTTTGTGCCTTTGTACTGCATCACCGAAGTTCTGGAAATCACGCGCAGCGCGCTGATCTTTCCAAGATCCGTGGTCAGGGCTTCCGTCATTCCATCGGCAAAATAATCCTGGTTCACATCGTTCGACAAATTCACCAGCGGAAGCACAGCGATGGACTGAATCGGAGTGTGCGGTTGCTGGCCGGACAGCCGGCGCAGCAGATCAGTCCGTTCCGCCGCAACCAACAATCCAAGCAAAACCACCGGAGCCAAAATCCAAGCGAATTTTTTCCATTTGCCGGAAGGTCCGGCAGGTTCAGCCGCTGGCACTGGCTGCGATTCCAGGACTGTCGAATTCATCGCCGGCGAAACCTGCGCAGGGGACGCGTTGGACTCAACCGGTGCGATGAAACGATAGCCTCGCCGAGGCAATGTCTCGATGAATCGCGGATTGTCGGCGGAATCCCCAAGGGCCTCGCGAAGACGGTTGATGGCCGTGTTCACCCCGTGGTCGAAGTCCACGAATGTGTCTGTCGGCCACAGCCGCTCCCGGAGTTGCTCGCGGGCCACCAGCTCGCCCGGCCGCTCCAGCAGCATTGCCAGCACCTCAAAGGGTTGGCCTTGCAGCTTCAGTTTCAAGCCGCTCTTGCGCAGTTCGCGCGTCTGCAGGTCCACCTCAAAGGTGGCGAATCGGATGATTCTGGGCTGGGGTCCGATTTCCGGCGCCATGAAGCCAATCTCTCGCGGCAGAGTGTATCACCTAAGACGTGGCAGGTTGTATTACAGAATACGAGGAGCGTCGATAAGGGCTTCCAAATCAGTGGCTTAAAAATCGAGAAGCATTTGAGCCCGCATCTATTGAGGTACTTCCTGGCTTCTCCCATCCTCGTCGCGTTCGCCGGTCATAGTTCCACAAAATGCCGGCCAAAAAAAGGAGAACAGTATGTACAGGAACCGATCCCTTCTGCAGGCAACATTCCTTCTGGCAGCCAGCTTGATCCTCGCCGGTACCGCAAGAGCGCAAGCCATTTCTCCGGCCTTCGTGGGGAAGTTCACGCTCACCTCCGCGGTCCACTGGGGCAAGGGCACCGTACCGCCGGGAACCTATACCCTTCGCATTAACTCCACAACCTTGCCTGTCATGGCCACAATCCACAACGACAAGTACACCTTTGCCGCTCGCGTCATGACCGGTGTGATCGAGGATTACAGCGGCCGCTCAAACGCCCTGCAATTGAAGACCAGGGACGGCCAGCTCGTGGTCCAGTCGCTGGTACTCGCCGATCTCGACATGGTTCTGGTCTTCGAGCCCTCGCTGCCACGCGAAAGAGTCGAGGAAGCACGTGCGGACTCCACCATCGTGCTCGTCGCCAGGAAATAACGGCCTGGAAATAGGAGCCAGAAAAACAGAAATGGTGTGGCTGCTCGAATTTGCCTGACAAGTTGTGCGTTTACTCACACACAGAAAGGAAAACGATGATGAAAATCAGTTTAGTGAAGTCCGCGTTCGTTGTTTTGTGTTTGCTGTTCGCCGGCGGCGCCGCACTGGAAGATTTGCCAAGT
>DASYXF010000109.1:0-2904 GCA_035935335.1 Candidatus Acidiferrum sp. | reverse complement strand
AACGGAGCGGGCGGCTGGTGGATTGAGGCAATCTGCGGCGCGGATTTTTGGATTCCAGAATTCGGGGTTATCGAACATGGCGCCCCAGCCACGTTCGACCATGCAGACCCAGCCGTTCTTGCCTTCGACTGCGGTTTCGTACCCATGGCGACCCAGGACGAGAACCGTGGCGTCGCGCGAGATAGCGTCCGGAGCTGCGCTGCGGGCCAGGGCGATTTCGGCGTCGCGGCCCATCACGTATTGTTCGAGTGGAGCCATGGTGGGATACGGTTGTTTGGCGTCTTGTGCGGCGTCGGGCCGGGCCGCAATCAGGGCGATCACGATTGCGAATGCGCTCAGTAAAATGCTGTGTATTTGATTTCGGTTCATCGCTTCCCCCGTACTCTTCGATTTTGTACTTCTCCGTTCACACCTCGACCGAACCGATATCTTTCGAACATCTAGTGCGCTTCCGATCCGTCGGACCAATTCGCAACCACGACAGCGAACACTCGAATCGGCGGCAGAGTTTTGTTCAGCGGATTGCCGTCATCGTTCGGGAACCAATACGACACTGACGCCACCACAGGCGAGTTCGCCGCGCCCGCGCCCCAAGCCGCCCCGCTATTCTCCGGCACAAACATCATCAGATGCGGCCCATTGTGCCCGTCCTCGTCGCTGAGGTACGACCCCTTCGACATCATGTAGCCCATTGCGCCGGCGTCGAGCTGCGGTATCTCGCCTTTCGCGAACGCCGCGCGAATCCCCGCCGCGCGCTGATCATCGGAGTCTCCCGCGAGCACCATGGCCGTGAGCTTGCGCACCACCGGCACAATAGTCCGCGCTGCTGCGGCGTTCAGGCAATCCGCCCCTCTCATTTTGGGGTTCCACATCTCGGCGAAATCAATGCTGACCGCCCAGCCGCGTTCGACCATACACACAAAACCGTTCGTCCCATTCACCGCCGTATCCCATCCGTGACGCGTCAGCACCAAGATGGAAGCGTCGCGCGAAATCGCCGCCGGCGCCGCACTCCGCGCCAGAGCAATCTCCGTATCCCGATTCATCAGGTAAAGACCGAGTGGTGCCATCTTCGGGTAGAGCTTCCTGAGGTCCAGGGTCTGCGCCTTCACCGCAGTCACGAGCAGCGCCGTTAGCGCCGCCAGCACAAACAGGCCGCAGTTCCTTGCTCGCTCCATCTCCTGCATGACTGTCCTCCTCGCCCTGAATTATTCATCACGTGTAGTTGGATGGCTGCCACGAAACCGATCCTTTTTGCTGTCAGGCCGTTTTCAGCGTGCAGTTTTCTTCCGCCGTCGCTGCTCACTTGCCTTCATCAGTTCGTTCAAGTCCGCGACCGGCCGAATCTCAATCGGTCCAAGCCCATACTTGAAGCCGGGAAGCTGGGAGATAAGCTGAATGGCGTGATTGAGGTCTCTCGCTTCAATGATGGAAAGGCCGCCGAGCTGTTCCTTAGTTTCCGCATAGGGGCCGTCGGTCATCGCGACTCTGCCGTTTTTCCAGTACAAGGTCACCGCGGTCTCCGGAGGCTGAAGAGCCATTTCACCAACAAGCTGTCCGTTGGCGCGCAGATGATCGTTGTGCTCGAAGCAATCGTCGAATACTGCGTTTCGTTCGTTCTCGGTCATACCTTCGAATTTTCCTGGCTCGAGGTATCCCAAACAGATGTATTTCATTGTTCTTCTCTTCCTGACCGGAGCCGGCAGCGCAGCTGTCACAGATTTTTCTGTCCCTGTTTTACGTAACGAAGCGCAACGCATCCGGATTTAAAAAACTTCGAGTCAACGAGTTTTAGTTGCAATCTCTCAGGCAGGCTGACACTTTCCAGCAGCCGTCTGCCTTCTCCGGCAATGATTGGCCCAACGACAAAAATGTATTCATCGATCAAGCCAAGCTGCGTTAGTTGCGAAGGAATATCTACGCCACCAACTAGAATATTTTTACCTGGTTCTTGTTTTAGTTTAAGGATTTCGTCGCGAAGAATCGTACGAACAATTCGCGTATTTTTATCTTCAACGCTGTCTAATGATCGTGAAAAAACAATTTTGTCGATGGAGTCAAATGCCCGAGCAAATTCGTTCACCGCTTTTGTCTCGGACTGGCTTTTTGCGACTTCAGGCCAATAGGGAACCATCAATTGATAGGTTCTACGCCCGAAGACGAGCAGGTCAACATCTTGCATGAGGTGCGTAAAGTATTCATGGGTTTCTTCATCGGCAATTTGTTTCGTGTGGTCAACGCAGCCATCTAGGGTATTGTTGATCGCGAAGATTAGCTTTCTCATTTGAGTTCTGCCTTTTTCCTCTGTGATCTCTGACGTCGTCTCACGCCTATGCGCCCATGTTCCGCAAAGGCCCGCTGGGCCGGTAAGTGTTGATGATGACGCCCGAAGCCAGAGCTTTCGTGCCAAGGAGCTCGAATGAGCGTGGCGGAGTTCCCTCCGCAAAAAAGCGCTTCCCCATGCCCAACAAGACAGGATAGACGATTAGCAGGATTTCCTCCGCAAGCCCGTGTTCGAGCAGCGTCGATGTCAAGGTGGAGCTACCCGAGAGAATAAGGTCCGGTCCGTCCCGCGACTTGAGGCGGCCAATACCCTCGACGATGTCCGGCCCAAGGCCCTCGAACGGGCCCCATGCCAGACTTTCCGGCCGGTGGGTAGCGATATATTTTGTTGCCGCGTTGATGCCATCTGCCATCGGGCTGCTCGGCGCCTTTGGCCAGAAGCCCGACCAGATATCGTAGGTGCGACGGCCAAGCAGCAGGTCGAAGTTCTTGCCATACGCGGCGAGGATTGCCTCTCTGCCAGCTGGGGTCCGATAGGGCGTGGTCCAGTCGCTGTAGGGGAAATCGCCTTCATCGGCGGAGTGCTGGATCACGCCGTCCAGCGAGATATGTTCCATGATC
>DASYXF010000108.1:0-35106 GCA_035935335.1 Candidatus Acidiferrum sp. | reverse complement strand
CCCTCGGCCACGCTCAGGGCAAGCGAACCCCGCCCCTACAAGGTGAGGAAGCTAGGCCTTCTTGGCTGCGGGCTTTGGGGTCCGCTTTGGCGCGAACGCTTTGGCTTTTTCGGCGAGTTGCGTGAAGCCGGCGGCGTCCTTGACGGCGATGTCGGCCAGGACTTTGCGGTCGAGGGCGATGCCCGCGGCTTTTAAGCCATGAATCAACTGGCCGTAGGTGATGCCGTTCTGACGAGCGGCGGCGCCGACGCGCTGAATCCACAGGCGGCGGTACTGGCGCTTCTTCACGCGGCGGTCGCGCTTTGCATAGCGATCCGCGCGATTGGCTGCTTCCTGCGCTGACTGGTAGAGCTTGCTCTTGGTGAGGAAAAAGCCCTTGGTCCTTTTGAGATACTTCTTACGCCGGGCCCGGCGTTTCGTGCCGCGTTTTACGCGTGGCATGGGTTTGCTCCTTTTTCTTGCTGTGCGTCAGGAACAGCTGGCTGAGGTCCGCGCCTTCATCGGCGAAAAACCTCAGGCCTGAAGGCCTGAGCTACAGAATTTCTGGGAAACGAAACGGGTTGCGGAGAGACGCGGAAATGCGTCCTCGCAACGGGTTTGTTTCCGAGGTGTTTGCAGTTGCCTTGCGGCAGGCGGCGTAAAGCCTTGCCTGAGGCAAGCAGGCCGCCCCTACACGCTCTCCGAAGAGAACGAAACGGCCGGCAGGCACCCGTGTAGCACTGCCTGGCGCGTTTTTGCTTTGCGGCGGCGGGTCTAAAGTCCCGCCACTACAAAGGCTGTTGCGAAACCGGAGTTTCGCAGGTATTGCACGGGTGGAACAAGCTCCACCCCTACAAAATTACAAACTTAAATGCCGTAGGGAAGCATCTGCCGGGTCTTGGCCAGATCCGCCTTGTTGACAAGCGTGAGCTTCTTCAGCTTGCGCATGCGCTTCGGGGCCTTCGTGCCGAGCAGGTGGCGCTTGCCGGAATGCATGCGAAGAATCTTGCCGGTCGCGGTGATCTTGAAACGCTTTTTGGCGCCGCGGTGCGTTTTGAGCTTCAACTTGGGCTTCGTGGAATTGCGTGGCATTGCTTTGAATCCTCTCCGTGCGTTGTTGCGGGCTGAATTAAGCCACCCTTGAAAATTTTCGGCGATGAACTGCCGGCGTGAAAACAGGTCCTTACTTCAGCTACGCGTTCGTTTGCGCTGCGGTACTGCTGCGGGGAGCGACTCCGGCTCCCTTTTTCGGTGCCAGGAGCGCGACCAGAACGTTGCCTTCCATTCGCGGCATTGTTTCGATCTGGCAGTGCTCGCCGATTTCGCCCAGCAGGCGCGTCATCTTGGCGCGGCCCACTTCCTGGTGCGCCATTTCGCGGCCGCGATGAAAAATCATGGCGCGAACTTTGTGCCCTTCGCCGAGGAACCGGATGATCTGGTTCTTGCGAACCTGAAAATCATGCTCCGCGGTGGCGGGACGAAACTTTACTTCCTTGAGCTGCGAGCCACGGCTGCTCTTGCGCTGCTCGTGGGCTTTCTTGTTCTGCTGGTATTGGAATTTGCCGTAATCGGTAATCTTGCAGACGGGAGGATCCGCCGTGGGCGAAATCTCCACCAAATCCAACCCTTTTTCACGCGCCAGTCGCATTGCTTCGAACGGCTGCATGACGCCCAACTGCCCGCCTTCTTCGTCAATCACCCGGACTTCGCGAGCTCGAATCCGTTCGTTGATGCGGATACGGTCCGCTTGCCGGAAATTCCTCTCAGCGATAAAACCCCCTAGAAAAAGAAAGGCACCCGGCGAACCGGGTCGCACCCCGTGTTAGTAGCAGGTCCCTACAGGCCACAGCAAGGAGGGACGGACTTCAAATTATAGCACGCCAAGAAGATGGAGCAAGAGGCGGGGTGGGTGAGCGCGAGGGTTTTTCCCTCAGCCGCGAAATCCTGCGCCGCCTGCGTTCCGCTCGCCTCGGCGAACTCGTGCAACTCGACGGCAGCCCCACGACTGGCTCTGCGGGGGGGGGTGCGGGAGGTGCGGGATGGGTCGCTCCGGCGAGTGGAAGGCGTTGACCCGTGGCGGAAGGGGTCCTTACCATTGGGAATGGGCTTGGGACCACAACGAGGGAAAATGCTGAACGCAGGGGCCGTACTGCTGGTGGCGATGAGCTTCGCAAGTTGCGAGGACGCGGCGAAGCGCCCCGTGCAGGCGCACGCCCCGGCGCTGGAACCGCAGCAGGCACGGGGTTCGCAGGCGCGGACGGCACAGGCGGCGCCGGGCGCGGTCGCGGACCTGCCGGTGCGGAACCTGAAGACGCAGCCGCTGATTTCGCTGGCGCCGCGCCTGCCGGGCGGGATTCCCTACCTGATTGAAAGAGTGAAGGAAAAATTTGCAGCGGGCGAGGCGGACTACAAGGCCGGTCACCTGGCATCGGCGCGGCGGGATTTCGACGACGCGGTGGACTGGATGCTGGAGAGCGGCTACGACCCGAACAGCGATCCAAAGCTCAGCGAACTGTTTCACCAGGTCACGGACACAATTTACGCGTATGAATTGCAGGCCTTCCGGGCGGGAGACGGGTTCAGCGAGGCTCCCGCGGTTCCGGCGCCAATCGACGAAGTGGCGGAGATGACTTTTCCGGTGGACCCGAAGCTGAAGGAGCGGGCGGAAGAGGCGGCCAAGAATCTTTCGCACGACCTGCCGCTGACGGTGAACGACGTGGTGGTTTCGTACCTGAATTTTTTCCAGACGCCCCGCGGGCGGGCGATCGTGGAGACGGGGCTGCGGCGCAAGGGAAAGTACGACGACATGATTGCGCGGGTGCTGAAGGAAGAGGGTGTGCCGCAGGACCTGATCTACCTGGCGCAGGCGGAGAGCGCATTCCAGCCGCTGGCGCTTTCGCGGGCCGGAGCGCGGGGAATCTGGCAGTTCGTGCAGTGGCGCGGGAACGAATACGGATTGAAGCGCACCTGGTGGGTGGACGAGCGGATGGATCCGGAGAAAGCGACGCGGGCGGCGGCTCAGCACCTGCGGGATCTGTACGGGCTTTTCGGAGACTGGTACCTGGCGATCGCGGCATACAACTGCGGTCCGGGAAACGTGCAAAAGGGCGTGGAGCGGACGGGGTACGCGGATTTCTGGGAACTGTATAAACGGAACGTGCTGCCGCGGGAGACGAAGAACTACGTTCCGATCATCCTGGCGTTGACGCTGATCGCGAAGGACGCGGCGCATTACGGAATTTCCGTGGACCCGGAGCCGGAGGTGGAGACGGATGTGGTAAAGCCGGGGCGGGCCATTGATCTGCGACTGGTGGCGGAGACGATCGACGTGGACGTAGCGACCCTGCGCGCGCTGAATCCTTCGCTGCTGCGCATGGCCACGCCGGATGATCCTGGGTTTGTGCTGCACCTGCCAAAAGGGACATCGGAAACATTTTCGGCGGAGATTGCGGATATTCCGGCGGACAAGTGGGTCAGCTGGCGGCGGCACCGCGTGGAGAGCGGGGAGACGTTGACCTCGATTGCGAAGAAGTACCGGGTGACGCCGGGGGCGATTGCCGCGGCCAACGACCTGGAGGCGGGAACGGGATTGGAGGCGGGCGAGAAGCTGATTATCCCAGCTGCGCGACCGATAGAGGAGACGAAGAGCCGGCTGGTACGGTACAGGGTAAGGCGGGGGGATACGCTGGGAGGGATTGCAGACCAGTTCAGCGTGACCGACGCGGACATCCGGAAATGGAACGGGCTGAAGGGAGGGAAGGTCAGCCGCGGGATGGTGTTGCGGATCTACACCCTGGGGGGCGCCCCGGAGGCGCATACGGTGAAGAGTTCGGCGAAGACACGGCGGACGAAGCCCACAGCGGGGGCTGCAAAAAGGGCCGGGAGCCCGGCAAAACCCTGAAAAGAAGTGACTGGTGACTCGTGATTGGTGACTGGTTGAAGACAGAAGAGGGGCTTGAGCGCATCAGAATGGGAATTTTGCGCGGAAAAGGCGCGGTGGTATCGGGAAAGCTTGACAAGGACGTTGGAGTGGGATAACAAATCGCAAGGACGGAGTGCAGGCCATCTCCGACTGGGTGCAGCGTGCCAAGAACAACGGGTAAGAAGGTTCCCCATGGGGAGGAGAGCATGGAATTCGAGAAAGATCAGTTTGAAGACGACGAAGAGCTGTCCCGGTTGGAAGACGATGAAGAGCTAAGCGGCGAGCCAGGGGGCATCGTCGAAGAAGAGGAAGAGCTGCTGATCGTGGAGGAAGAGCCCGGCGACGAAGGCGAAGAGCCCGCTCCGAAACCCGCGCCGAAGAAGCCTGCTCCGAAAAAAGCGGCGAAAAAGAAGCCCGCCAAGAAGGCTAAAAAGAAACCGGCCAAAAAGGCGAAGGCCAAGCCGAAAAAGAAGGCGGCGAAGAAGGCCAAGAAGCGGCGCCGCTAGAACTCCGCCATTTCGAAAATTTCACCAGAGGCTCCCCGGGAAAACCGGGGGGCTTTTTTTTGTTGAGACGCCTGCCGGAATGGAAAAAAGGGATCCTGCGAACGCGGGCTGGGAGGACCAAAACGGCGAAGAGGACGTTCCGGAAGGGGAAGAGAGGGCGGGGAGTGGAGCGAAAAACTTGCCTGGAGAATTAAGTATCGCTACGATAACCGGGGATGATCAAGGCTTTGGAGCAGATCCGGCGGATGCGCGGCGGCGCCCAGTCGCACCTGATGAGGTGCTCCGACGGAAACTACTACGTGGTGAAGTTTCAAAATAACCCGCAGCACCGGAGAATTCTGGTGAACGAGCTGCTGGGTACCAGACTGGCGTCGCGGCTGGGGCTGCCGACGGCGCCGGTGGAAGTTGTAGAGGTGGGGGCGGAGCTGATCCGCTTGACGCCGGAGTTGTGCATCGAGTTGCCGAGGTCGCGGACGCCTTGCGCGGCGGGGCTGCAGTTCGGCTCGCGCTATCCGGGAGATCCGCGGCGGCTGACTTTGCACGATTTTCTGCCGGATGAAAAATTGCGCGAGGTCGAAAATGTGCATGACTTCGCTGGGATGCTGGTTTTTGACAAGTGGGCTTGCAACACCAACGGAAGACAGACGGTCTTTTTTGAGGAGGCATCGCGGACGGGCGGGGCTGCACCGGAGACAGCTGCACTGGAGAGAGCCGCACCAACGGCAGTTACGACTGGAACAGCGGACAGCGGCCTGGCGACGCGGGAAGTTGCACGTGGAACGTTGCCGCAGGGGAAAACCGCGCACGCGGAGGGCGCCCGGCCCTACAAGACGGTGATGATCGACCAGGGATTCTGCTTCAACGCGGGAGAGTGGAACTTTCCGGATGCGCCCTTGCGCGGATTATACGCGCGGAGCCGGGTATACGAGGGCGTGACGGGCATGGATTCGTTCGGGCCGTGGCTGGAACGGCTGGAAAAGCGCATCACGGAAAAAGTGCTGGCGGAGCTGGCGGAAGAGATTCCGCCCGCGTGGTATGAAGACGACTACGACGCGGTGCTGCGGTTGCTGGAGCAACTGCACCGGAGGAAGCCGCGAGTGGAAGAGCTGATCCTGTCGGCGAAGAATTCGAACCGGCAGCCGTTTGTGAGTTGGAGGTAGTGGCCGGCGTCCGGTGAACGGCGGCCAGTGAAAGAGGAACGTCGCCGACTTACGGACCACTACTTACGAATCGAACTCCGCTGGCCGCCGGGCGCTGGCCACTGGTCGCATAATTCAAGGAGGACAGCTATGCGCACGCAAGCACAAGGAACTGGGCCTACGGATCGAACACTTGCCTACCGCGTGCTGCGCTACACGCCAAACCTGGTGCGCGACGAGTGGGTGAATATCGGCGTGCTGGTGTTCGATCCGCAATCGGGCGAGCGGCGAATGCGGCTGATCGAGGAGCCGGAAGAGTACGCGCGCGTGCGGCGGCTGCACCCGCGGGCGGATGAGGAACTGCTGCGGGCGTTGCGCGACGACCTGGAAAACCGGTTTGCAACGGCGACGCAGTTATTTCCCGCCGAAATCAACGCGGAAGGAAACGGACACGCAGTGCTTGATTGGATGAAACTGCTGGGAAAGTGGGATGAGACGCTTTCGAACGCGCTGCAGATGGCGCCGCAGAAAGGCGTGAACGCGGACGACCTGGACGCGGAGACGGAGCGCTTGTACGCGGACCACGTGGCTTTGCAACGCAGCGAGGCTCGGATAGGCGCGCCGGGAAGCCGCGGGGCGATTCGTTCGTACTGCGCGCAGGTGTTCAAACAGGCGCGGCTGTGGGACCGGTTGCAGAAGGGCGTCCGCGCGGAGGAGTTCACTTTTTCGGGTGATCCGATGCGCATTGATTATGGATACCGGCGGAACGGCACACGGGGATTCGTGCAGACGCTGAGTGTTTCGCGCGCGCCGGGGGATGTGAAGTCGCTGGCCTACACGGTGGAACGCATCCGGGGCAAGGTGGCTGCCAGCGAATTTACGGCAGTGACGGACGTGCACCTCTTAGCGGAAAACGAGCGGCACCGGTTTGTGCAGGAGACGCTCCGCGACGCAGGCGTCGAAGCGATTCCGCTCGAAGGGCTGGCGGTGTGGACGGCGAAGATGCGGCCGATGATTCAGTGAGGAAGTAATCAGTGATCTGTGATCAGTAATCAGTAAGAGGGGGAATAGATAACAGAGGCCGGCGAACAGAGAGCAGGAAACCGTTGGGCGGCGCGGGAAATGGCCGGACGAGTGGCTTTGATAGAGCTTGAGCGGTGGGCTAGCGATAGACCTCTTTGCGGTCGCCGATGCGGAGAACCAGCACCAAAAGCCGGTCATCTTCGATTTTGCAGATCAGGCGGAAGGGCCCGACGCGGTATCTCCAGAATTCACCGAGGCGTGAGCCCTGCAAGGCCTTCCCAATACTTCGCGGATCGTCTAGTTTGGCAACGCGGTCTTGCAGGAATTTCAGAATGCGTCTGGCGTGTTGGGGATCGATCTTGCGGAGTTCACGGTCGGCTTCGGGGGAGAACTCAATCTTCCAGGGCATGACGCCTTAAAACGTCTTCGAGAGGAACGGTAGCCGATTCTCCGCTGCGGATGCGGCCGAGAGAGCGCTCGGCGAGATACAAATCCTCGAGTTCGTCGAGGTGCTGGAGAATGGCTTCGCGGACATAAAAGGTCTTGGTGCGTCCGGTGCGCTTGGCAAGCTTCTCCAGTCGTTTTTCAATGGATTCAGGAATGCGGATGGCCAGCATGGAACCTCGCTATACAAGTATAGCAAACACAAGGGGAGCACGCAATGAACACGCAAGCGACGATCGACGCGGAGTGAGGGGGGACTGGAGAACAGGTCGCAGCGATCAGAGAACAGGAACCGGCTCAAGCGAAGGCCAGGTAGTTGACCAACAGCCACGCGCACACGGCGGCTTCACTGCCAATGACCATCCAATAGAGGAGCGGGCGCTCGATTCGGGTTGCACCCGGCCACAATCGATCTCCCGCTAAAGTTCCAGAGAGAAGTTGATATAGGAGTAGGGCAAGAAAAAAACAACAGCCAGCGCGCAACCAAACGGCTCCACGCAAAGCACGCACAAGTAATGTGGTTGCGCTTATCTCCGAAAAAATAATAAGACTGCTTGAAGGCCACTGGCCGCTCAAAACCAATTACCAGTCACGAATCACCAGTCACTAAACGAGGGGTTCGGACCAGTTCTCCAGGGTTTCCTTGACCTTGTGCAGGAACTGGTGGGCTACGGCGCCATCCACGACGCGGTGGTCGTAGCTCAGCGTGACGTAGCACATCGAGCGGATGGCGATGGAATCGTTGATCACCACGGGGCGCTTTTCGATCGCGCCGAGACCCAGAATGCCGACGTTCGGCTGGCTGATCACCGGCAAACCGAAAAGGCCGCCGAAGACGCCGGGATTGGTGATGGAGAAGGTGCCTTCCTGGACTTCCTCGGGCTTGAGCTTTTTCGAACGCGCGCGCTCGGCCAGATCGTTGAGGTTGCGCTGAATACCGAGAAGATTCTTTTCGTCGGCGTTCTTGATGACCGGAACGAGCAGGCCCCAGTCCAGGGCCACGGCGATGCCGACGTTGATCTCCTTGTGCAGCACCATGCTGGTGCCGTCGAGCGAGGCGTTGAGCGTGGGATAGGCGCGCAAGCCGGCAACGGCGGCCTTCACAAAGAAGGGCATGAAGGTAAGCTTGGTTTCGTAGCGCTTTTCGAACTCTTCCTTGGACTTGGCGCGGATGGCGGCGACCTTGGTCATGTCGATTTCGTCGACTGAGTAGACGTGCGCCGAAACGTGCTTGGAGGCGACCATGTGCTCCGCAATCTTCTGGCGCATGTTGCTGAGCGGCTGCACTTCGTAATTGCCGAAGTAGATGCGCTCGCGGGGGACTCCGACTTGGAGGGCTGCAACGTACTGACTGCCGTGGACGGCAGGCGCGCCGGGAGCGGCGATCGGCGCGGGAGCCGGCGGCGGAACAGACGGGCGCGCAGCGGCGGCTGGCGCAGAGCTTGGTGCAGAGGCTGATGCGGACTGTCCGGCAATGACGCTTTCGATGTCTTCCTTGGTAATGCGGCCGCCGGCGCCGGTGCCTTCGATGGCGGAAAGATCCACGTTGTGTTCCTTGGCCAGGCGGCGGACGAGCGGCGAGGAGTGAATGCGTTCGGTGGAACCGGAAGCAGCAGCGGATGCGGCCGGAGCGGAAGGGGGAGCAGCGGGGGCAGGCGCAGGTGCGGCCGGCTTGGCAGCAGCGGGTGCTGGCGCAGCCGCTGAAGCCGGGGCAGCTTTGGCCGGAGCCGCGGCGGGGGCAGGGGCGGAGGCAGCGGCCGAACCCGCGCCGTCGATCACAGCCACAATGGTTTGAATGGGAACCGTCTGGCCTTCGGCGATTTTGATCTCCTTCAGGACGCCGGCGGAGGGAGAGGGAATTTCGGCGTCCACCTTGTCCGTGGAGATTTCAAAGAGCGGCTCGTCGCGCTCGACCTTGTCGCCGGGTTTCTTGAGCCACTTGGTGATGGTGCCTTCAAAGATGCTTTCGCCCATCTGGGGCATGACCACATCAACTGCCATGGGATTGCTCTCCTTCGCCTGATCTGCCGGGTGAACTTCCGGACTGCGTGGCGCGTTTGGCATGTTCCGCGGAACCTTTCTAGTTTACAGCGAAAGGCGAGGGGCGAAAAGGGCGGGTGGCCAACACCGTTCCGCCGCCTGCTCCGCTCCGCGCCCGCAATCTGCCCGCTGTGCTACTCTGCCTTCGTGAGGAACTTCCTTATCCACGCCTCGCTGATTCTCTGGGCTGCGCTCTCCGCGGGCGCTTCGCTTCCCGCCCAGGAAGAGGAAATCGTCGCCAATCTCGCCGGCGGCCGCGCCATCATTCACGTCACCAATAGCGCCATCGTTTTCGCCGCCATCGATCACCCTCTCGAATCCAAATCCGTTCCTCCGCGCGTCGCCGCCATTGACAGCCGCCATATCGGCATTTTATTCGGCGCCTCCGAATGGCAAGTCACCTCGCAACCCCGGCCAATCCGACTCGACCGTGACATTCCTCACCTAGGTGCTATCGATCCCCACACTGTTCCCGAAGGCGCCCCCGAACAGGACCTTGAGCAGATCGGCGTTGCCTTCCTCGAAAAACTACGCCCCCTCGTTTCTCAGCTCCATCACCCGATCGAGCTGAAGCCCGACGAACCTCTTTTCCAGATGGTTCTAATCGGCTATGCGCCCAGAGATTACGGGCCGGAGATTTGGCTGATCGAGTATCAGATCGAGCAAACCTCCGCGGGAACCCGGGGAGACTTTTTACAGACTCATATTCTGCGGCCCCGCTTCACCCAGCTTTATCCACCGGAGAAGCATCAACCCAAAACGATTGTCGAAGTGCGCGTCCCGTCCGATCTGCCGGACGTCCCGCTTCTCGGCCTGATCCAGCAGAACACGCCAGCGATCGCTCGTTTGCGCTCCTCAGATCCCCGCATGAACAAAGTAGCGGAGCAGATTCAGAAAGGTGAGGCGCAAAAAGCCGACCCTGCCGCGGCCGGCGATTTTTTCCGTGCCGCCCTTCCGATCCTTGCCGGCGACGCGCACTTCTTCCTCGGCTCCATGACCGAAAGCGGGCGGTTTGAGTGGATTGTTCCGCCCGACGAACCTCGCGAAAAAATAAAAACCACCGAAGACAAAGACCGTCCGCCGGACGCTCCCACCCTCCGGCAAAAACCCAAACCGTAGCCCTCTCCGATTTTTCAGTGCGGGCGCGATGCTCCCGCTTTCGCGCGTGGAACTCTATCGTCCAACCATCTGAATCAACACAATCTCATCCCCGCGCTTCAACAATCCGCCGCGCACCACTTTGCACAGCATCCCTCTCCGTCCTTGCATCGCCGCCTGCAGACCCGGCCGCAGAGCTTCAATCTGTTCGCACGGATCGCACGCACCGCTTACCTGCAATTCCACTTTCCCAATCTGCAGTCGCTGCCCTATAACCAGGCCATTGACGTCCATTCCTTCTGTCGTCACGTTCTCCCGCACAATGCCCGGCTCCAACTCGAACACAGTAAGCGTTTCTCGATCCATCAGCAGAACCTGGCGTTTCCCCTGCGGCCGCGCATGCGCACACCCTTCCAATCCCATATCCTGCACCGCGTGCGCTTCCAGCAACTCCTCCATCGGCGCCCGCCGCTTCGGCGCTCGAAACAAATGAAGAACCTTGGCCATCACTCAATCTCCCGCCGCCGAACTTTGCTTCTGCGGTTTGCCGATATCCTTCCTGTAATGCATGCCGTCGAACTGAATCTTTCCCACCGCCTCATAGGCCTTTTCCAGGGCCGAGCTCAAATTGTTTCCCGTGGCGGTCACCCCCAACACGCGGCCGCCGCTGGTTACGATCGAATCTCCCTCCCGTTTCGTTCCCGCATGTAGCACTTTCACGTCGGCCACACGCGCCGCCTCCGTCAATCCACGAATCTCTTTTCCTGTCTCGAATTTTCCCGGATATCCACCTGAAGCCATGACCACGCAGGCGCTCGCTCCCGTCTTCCACTTCAACTTCTCCGGTTTCAGATTTCCTCTTGCTGCGTCCGCCAGCACTTCCGCCAGATCAAAATCCACACGCGCCAGAATCGCCTGCGTTTCCGGATCGCCCAGCCGGCAATTGAATTCCAATACCTTTGGTCCGCTCTTCGTCAGCATTAGTCCCACATACAAAAACCCCTGGTAGCGAATCCCGTCCGCAGCCAATCCTTTCATCGTTGGCTCCACGATCGTTTTTTCAATCGTGCGCCGCAATTCGGCGGGCAAAAGCTCGTCCGAAGAATATGCGCCCATTCCACCCGTGTTTGGTCCTTCATCGTTGTCGAACGCCCGCTTGTGATCGCGTGTCGGCACCAGCGGTGCATAGCGCTCTCCGTCGGTCAGCAGAATGAACGAAAGCTCTTCGCCTTCCAACGCTTCCTCCAGCATCACCCGCTTTCCGCCCTCGCCCAGTTCATTCCTTTCCATCACCCGTTCAATGAAATCTGTCGCCGCGTCCGGATTCGGCGCTACAAAAACGCCCTTTCCCGCGCACAGTCCATCCGCCTTGATCACCACCGGCCAATCCACAGCGCACAAAGCCCCATAAGCGCCGCCCGCCGAATCGTGCGCGCCATAAAGTTCCGCCGTCGGGATGCTGTGCCGCTGCAGGAATTCCTTTGCAAAAATCTTGCTGCCTTCCAATTGCGCGGCCTTTTTGTCCGGACCCACCACCGCCCACTTCCTCTCGGCAAAGACGTCCACCAGTCCCTTCACTAGAGGCAATTCCGGTCCAACCACCGTCAAATCCGGCTTAATTTTTTCCGCCAGGGTGACAACTCCCGCCACATCCCCGGCCTCGACCGTCACACACTCCGCCTCACCCGCGATGCCGCCATTTCCCGGTGCGCACCAGATCTTTTCCACGCCTGCGCTTTCCTTTAACTTCCACACCAAAGCGTGCTCTCGCCCACCGCCGCCAATCACCAGAATCTTCATTCCGCATTCCTCTTTCTGCCGAACTTCGAACGATAGTCCGCCCTCCCCACCCTGTCAAACCTGCTTATTCAGTTGGGAGAGCCTACTCACATCGTATCCCCCTGGCGGGATTGAAATGTTTGGGTGAGAAGCGGCGTTTGGAGTTAGGTGGCTGGGCGGAGAGCCAGCCAGCGGGCCATCCCAGGGGGTGACAAATTCATGTTGCTAGAACAGGGTGGGTGGAAGACCACCGCGGGAACGCTTGCTGAGGGCATGGGGATCAGGAGTAGACGTCCAGGTTGCCTTTTGCCTCAGAAATTATGGCGCGAAGTCTGGGTTTTTCGGATTTGCTGACCGGCAAATCGAGGTTCAGCGTTTTGAGAGTTGCCGCGAGGTTTTCAGGGTCCGGAGTTTCGGCGGAGAAGCTGAGAAGGCTGCAGCCTTTGGGGGCGTCAACCGATGGGTGAACGGAATCCTGGCCCCATTCGATAAAAAAGGGCAGAAGGCCGGAAGCGGTGTCCGCGAGCGACACAATCTGCCATTTTAGAAGTTGCCCGTCGGGGCGATTGCGAGAGCCCGGGGTAGGGCCATGAAAATCAATGTGGGCGGCCTTGAGTTTTTCAGCGAACGAGGCGAGATTGCCGGGATGCGCAGCCCAGCCAACGAGGCGCGGCTCTGTAAGGGAGTGCAGGTTGGAGGCGATGGGATTTTTGACGCCGGGTTGCGCCGGATCGGGCGCGATAATCTCCAGGTAGCGGCGCTCACCGAGAGACAACAACGCGTTTTGTGTGCCGCGACCTGGATGCACTCCTCCAAACGTCGCGCGGACGCCGGTGCGCTTTTCCACGAAATCAATTCCGGCCTGCAATTCGGGTGCGCCAAGAAGAATATGGTCGAGCAAGGATGGAGCCTCGCTTTCTGCTAAGAGTATGGACGGGGCCGCAAGGGCGCCGCTGGTGAGTAAGAGAAAGAGCCTACGCGAAAGTGTTTGAGGCATTCCCGGTCTCCAGAATCTCTACGACTTCCACGAATCCAATTGTTTAACAGTTTATAGAATCGTGCGATTGGTGATTTCCTGTTGCAGGGAGGCGACGACATCGGCGATGGGGCGCGGGCCTTGGTCGCCCTTGGTGCGATGGCGGACGCTGACGGTGCCGGCCTCGGATTCCTTGGGGCCAACGACTAACATGTAGGGAATCTTTTGCATCTGGGCGTCTCGGATTTTCGCTGGTAGCTTTTCGTTGCGGTCATCGAGATGCACGCGAATCCCGTGGTTTTTCAGGGTTTCGTGAACGTGCTTCGCGTACTCCGCCACTTTTTCGCTGACCGGGCAGATTGCCACCTGCGTTGGGGCGAGCCACAGAGGGAATGCCCCGGCGTAGTGCTCGATGAGGATACCGAAGAAACGCTCAACGGAGCCGAGCAGTGCGCGATGCACCATCAGGGGTTGGTGGCGAGCGCCATCTTCGCCGACAAATTCAAGTTCGAAACGCGCGGGCAGGTTGAAGTCGAACTGAACGGTAGTAAGTTGCCAGGGGCGGCCGATGGCGTCGATGAGTTTCACGTCGATTTTCGGGCCGTAAAACGCGCCTTCACCCACCATTCGCTTGTAGGGAATCTTCATGCGAGTCATGACCCTGGCTAGAGCTTCCGAAGCGTGTTGCCAGTCGTCTGCTTTCCCGGGGTAATTCTCCGGGTGTGTGGGATCCCAGTCGGAGAGCTCGACTTCGAATTTGTCGAAGCCAAAATTCTTCATGACCGCGAAGGCAAAATCCATGCAAGCTTCGACTTCGGATTCGATCTGCGAAGGCGTGCAGAAAATGTGGGCGTCATCCTGGGTGAAGCCGCGGACGCGCAAAAGGCCGTGGAGGACGCCACTGCGCTCATAACGGTATACGGTGCCGAGTTCAGCGAGGCGTACCGGAAGATCGCGATAGCTTCGCAGCTTGGACTTGTAGATAAGGATGTGGCCCGGGCAATTCATCGGCTTCAACTGGTAATCGGCCTTTTCCACTTCCACCGCGCCGAACATGTTCTCTTTATAAAAGCTGGCATGCCCGGAAGTTTTCCAAAGGTCAAAAAGCATGATGTGCGGGGTGAAAACCATATCGTATCCGCGCTTCTGCAATTCGTCGCGCAGCCAATTTTCGACCAGCGTGCGGATCAGACCGCCTTTTGGATGCCAGAAAATCAGGCCGGGGCCGGCCGCTTCCTGGATGCTGAAAAGTTCGAGCTCGGTGCCAAGTTTTCGGTGATCGCGGCGCTTGGCTTCTTCGATGCGATGCAGATATTCGTCCAGCTCTTTCTGCGTGTAGAACGCGATTGCGTAGATACGCTGAAGCTGGGCGTTCCCTTCCTGGCCCTTCCAGTAAGCGCCGGCGACGTTGGTCAGCTTGAAGGCCTGGATGCGCTTGGTGGAGGGGATGTGCGGGCCGCGGCAAAAATCGATGAATTTCCCCGTGGTGTAAAAGGAAACCATCGGCTCGTCGGCTTTTTCCTCGACCAGCTCGCACTTGAAGATCTGATTGGATTCCTTGTAGAGCTTCAGGGCCTCGGGCTTGGGCAGAAGCTTGCGTTCATTCTTTAAATCCTGAGCCGCAAGCTCGTGCATCTTTTTTTCGATTCTTTCGAGGTCTTCCTGCAGGAAAGGCTTGTCGCGGAGGAATTCGTAGAAGAATCCGTTTTCTACCGGAGGGCCGATGCCCAGCTTCACGTCGGGATACAACTCGGTTACCGCCGCAGCCAGTAAATGTGCAGCGGAGTGGCGGAAAACGTAGAGGGCGTCAGGATCTTTTTCCGTGAGGATGCGCAGCTTGACGTCCTGCTCGAGCGGGCGGCGAAGGTCGTAAAGAAGACCGCCATCAGGGTCGGGGTCGACGGAATTCGAAAAAATGCCCGTTTTGGAGCCGGCGCCATTGCCATCGGCAGCGTAGACCTTGGCAACGAGCGCGGCGTCGGCAAGCCGCGGTGAGATGGATTTGGCGATTTCCACGGGCGTGACGCCCTTTGGAAAGTCCTTCACGCTGCCGTCGGGTAAAGTTACGTGGATCTGGTCCATGAGAGTCTTCCTGGCCTGCAAGCAAAACTGCAGAGAGTGTAACTACTTAGAGTATCGGCGGGTGCAAGACGGGTCAAGCTTCTCCACACTCTTTAGAGGAATTAGAGGAACACGACGCCGGGAAGATTGGCGAAGTGTGCGTCGGATGTTACGAGTTGAGCGCTGTAGCGCTGGGCCGTGGCATAGATGATGGAGTCGGCCATCGGCAGGTGGGCATCCAGACTCGTCCTTGCGGCCAGGATGGAAAGCTCGAGGTCAAGGGCAATCAAGCGATCTCCAAATCCAAACGCCAGAGAAAGGAAATTATCCGCAAGATTCTTCCCCTGCTCGCGGGACACCTTTTTGTAGACCTCGAATACGATGACGGACGGAAGGAGTAAGTGCTCGGGAAAATTCAGATAACGGGCAAAACTATCGGCCTTAGGACCAGAGCCCATGTACTCGACCCAGCCAGAAGAATCAACAATCACCAGCTTAGAATCGCTCGGTGTGGTCACGATCGTCATCCTTCCATCGCATGCCCTTTGCAATGCCGCGAAACTCCTGGATCGAGCGCGGGCGATGTAGGTGGATCGACCTATCCAAAACATAAATCTGGAGCTCTTCACCGGGTTTCAGGCCCAAAAGTTCCCGAACATCCTTTGGGATAACCACCTGAAATTTGGGGGAGACTTTTACCGTAGCCATAAAACGGCCTCTTTATCGATATAAATAGTGTACTACGAATATTCTATCGATATAGATATGGTATGTCAATCCACTCGAACACGATTCGGGCTTCTCTGGGTCCAGACCACTTCCTTTTTTGGCCTTCGCGCGGAGCCCTAGTACAATCTTCACTTTCCGAAGCTTGATTCTGAAAGGTAGGGCATGAAGCGAATCCTTTGGTTGTTCTTTTTTCTGGCTGGCACGTGTTGCTTGACCGGCGCTCAAGAGCAGGCCCCCAAGAGAGTCAGCGGGGCCGACGAGCGATTCAAGGCGGACATCTTGGTGGTGGTAGCGCATCCGGATGATGAAGGGGCGGTGACGCCATATCTGGCGCGGGCGATATACGATCTGCACAAGCGGGTGGCCGTTGTGTATGGGACGCATGGCAGCAGTGGAGGAAATAGCTACGGAAGTGAGCGCGCCGGGGCGCTGGGGGACATTCGGGAAATCGAAGCGAGAGAGGCCTGCGCTCGATTGGGCATCCAGAATGTCTGGTTCCTGGACGGAAAAGACACGGCTTCGCAGAACGTGCTGAACTCGCTGGCAAATTGGGGGCACGGGGCGAACCTGGAAAAGATGGTGCGACTGATTCGGTTGACCCGGCCGGAAGTCATCATCACTTCCCTGCCTGGTGTTTTTATTGGAGAAAACCACGGGGACCATCAGGCAACCGGTGTGATTGCGACGGAGGCGTTTGATCTTGCCGGGGACGCTACGATTTTTCCAGAGCAGGTGGCGGGAGCTTCGCCGAAGCGTGAATTGTATTTGGAGAATTTGAGACCGTGGACGCCGAGCAAGATTTATTATTTTGCGGATGCGAATGACGACAAGCAATTTGCGGGAAGCGGACCTGCGTACTCGATCAAGGAGGTTTCTCCTTCGCAGAAGAAACCTTACTGGCGACTTGCAATCGATGCAGCGACGACCCATCTGACGCAGTATCCCCAAGAGATTCACGCGCTGGAAAAACTGGGCGACGCGGAACTTGAGAAACGAATGAGCGACCCCGACACGGGATGGTGGAGCGAGCCGGAAACGTTGATTTTCGGCAAGTCCACGGTGGGGGGGGCTCCTACAGACGATGTCTTTGCCAAAGGGCAATCGGCGTCCGTCGACCGCGCTGTAGTGAAGACTGGAGGATTGTTGGGAGTGGGCCTTTCGATTGGCGGACCATGGGGGTATTACGAGCGATTCCGTACTGCGCACGGACTGGTTGCGCTGCCTGTAGCGAAGGTTCCGGAAATCGGAATCAAAGCGGGCAACTCGGTTTATGTGCCGCTGACCATTCACCACGCCACGAGCGACCCGGTGAAAATAATGATTCGCGCGGAAGCGCCCGCGGGATGGAAGGTGACGAGCGGCCAGGGGGAGTTCGCGCTTCCCGTCGAGAGTTCCACGGAGATGCGCGTGGAATTGGATACGCCGCAGCTTTCCGCTGATGAACTGAAGAAGATTCAACCGCAAATAATCGTGGTTCGTGCAGAAGAGAATGGACAATTCGTCGGGGAAGTGAAACTGCGCGTGTTGCTGCGGCAGAGCGCTCTTCCGCAATAGCTATTTCTTTCCGCGCGCAGCTTCCAGTTGGTCCCAAACGGCATCGGGAAGCATGCCCAGGTCGTTGAATTCGCCGGCGCCGCGCAACCACTGGCCGCCGTCGATCACCACGCATTCTCCGTTGATGTATTCGGCCATATCACTCAGCAAAAATGCCGCGAGATTGGTCAGCTCTTCGTGTTTGCCGAAGCGTTTCATGGGAATTTTGCTGATGGCATGCTCTTCGAATTGTTTGGAAGGGATCAACCGGGACCACGCGCCTTCCGTGGGAAACGGGCCGGGAGCAATCGCATTCACGCGAATGTGATATTTTGCCCACTCGACGGCGAGTGATGTTGTGAGCGCAAGCACCCCCGCTTTGGCACAGGCTGAGGGAACCACGTAGCCGCTGCCGCAATTTGCCGACGCATAAGTGGTGGTGATATTCAGAATGTCCCCGCCCAGTTTCTTTTCGATGCGGCGCTTTGCGAACGCTTCCGTGCAATGGAACGTGCCGTTCAATACAATGCCCACGACGGCGTTGAACGCATTCGGAGAAAGTTTCTCCGTCCGCGCCATAAAATTTCCTGCCGCGTTGTTGACCAGGGTGTCGATTTCGCCGAACTGAGTCTCCGCCGCGGAAAAGGCAGACTCGACGGCGGCGTAATCACGAACGTCACAGGTGGCGTAGGCCGCCGCACCGCCTTCCCGGTGAATTTCGTCGCACGTGGATTTCAGCGGCTCTTCGCGGCGTCCCACAACGAACAAGCGGGCACCCAACTTGGCGAAGTGGATGGCCATCGAGCGGCCAAGTCCACTGCCGCCGCCCGTGAGGAAAACAGCGCGATCCTTCAGTAGGCCGGGTTGAAACATGACGCACCACCTTTCCGAATAGTGGCAGCATTGTAGCAGCGCAAGGCGTGGAAACTATTTCCATAAAAACAAAACGCGGGGAGGGGACCTGGTCCCTCCCCGCCTTCAATGCGGCTGGGGAAATTTGTTAGCCGGAAACTCGACGTGGCTTGAATGCCTTCTTGCCCAGTGCTTCTTTTTCCGCAAGCACCGCGCGGCCGGCACTCAACTGCCTGCTGATCTTTTCCAGCTTCGTGTGATGACCCAAACCTGCCTTGCCCGTCTTTTTCATGGCGCCCTCCAGTAGTCAGGCGGCGAGGGTCAACTCCCTCTCGACGATCTCAAGGGAGCGCGGCCATCAGGGTGTCCACGGCCTGCATCAGTTCTTTCCACGCGACATCCACGTTTTCCTGAAGCCGCCCGAGTTCCGGTTCGTCGGCATACTCGAGCGCTTCAATGCGCCGCTTGAATTCGGTGAACCGGGTGCGGACGAATTCGAGCTCCCAGTAGTGATCGAGCTTTACGCTGACCTTCTGCTTTGCGAACCGCCCCTTCAGCACAGCCACTCTTGAAGCCAAGTCCTCCACTTCCGTAGTGACCCGGTCCAGATACGCTTCCCTGGGTTGCATGATTTCCCTCTACTCCCTGACCAACGAAAAGTGCGGTCGAGAGCGAGTCCGCCGCCTGGCGCATAAGAAAGCAGGTGTTCCACCAAAGTACCGGTCCTACAAAACATTGATGATAAAAGAGATAGCTGGAATGGATTTCAGGCAGTTGAAAGCACATGGGTGGGAACGCGCAAACTGAAGGTTGGCGCGTGAGGAAATCACTCAGTTTGAAAGGGAGTTGCAACTGTCAAACGAGGTAAAGAAGAACAAAGCGGGGGTGCCGAGCCGTCCAACCCCGGCTGGTCAGGGGCCGAGTAATTTAGGTGAGCCAGCTTCGAAGGGGGCGAAAGTCCTATTGAGCGGGGCTGAGGCTAGCTGGAACCGGACGGCCCAAGGCTTTGGCGTATTCCGATTCGTAGACAGGATTGCCAGGAAACTCCTCAGTGAGTTCTTTCAGATTTTTTACCGCCAACTCCGTCTTCTTCTCGCGGCGGGCCGAAAGAGCCAGCAGGATCTGCGCGAAAGGTTTCAGATAATTTCCGTTATCGGCGGTTTTACTCACCTTCGACATACCGAGCGCTTTATCTCCGTGGACGCCGCCAAACCACAAAATAAACCGTGCGGAGCCAGAAAGCGACCCGATAACGTAATAAGCGACGCCGGGCGCCACATAGACGTCATAAGCGTCGGGGTGATCGGCAAGAAGTATCTCAGCGCTGGCGTTCGCTTCTTTCAAATGCTTCAGCGCGTCGTAATGTTTTTTCAGGAGCATGCTGTCCGCGTCGGATTGCATCCCGGCAGACAAAGTCATGGCGTAAAGCCCTTCCGGGTCGCGCTTGTTTTGCTTCAGGCGGACGGCGGCCAGGGCCCGCGCCTTCACCGTAGCGTCCTCGAAAGCTTTGATGCGCTCCGGATCCGGAGTGCCCGTGATCCCGCCAAGGAAGCGCTTGTCATCCAGAAAGTAATCGCTGGTGAGCACGCGTTGGATATAAAACTCTTCGAACAGATAGCTGGCCGCGATGGACACTTGGCCAAAGGGTTCCGTCGGATTCTTTGCCGCCCACTCCTCAAACACCGCGCGCGCTTCCGGGAATTTCTGTTCGTAGAGGAGCTGGTAGCCGGCTTTCAGTTCGGGAACGGAGCTGAACGCCGGAGTTCCCAGTTGGCTGGCGGATTGGCCGCCGCAAATGGGTGCGTAGAAAAAAAGCGCGCCCAGAGTGACCCCTGCCAACACTGTGGTGAGATTGCGCATATTCGTTCAGCCTCAGAACAGGCCCGGCAGAAAGCGCGGTTTACCCGACATCGCGTCGCGGTAGTGGGCGTCCGAAAAGAGGACCTTTTCCTCCGTCATAAGTCGCTGCGAGAGTACCAAAATATGGGCGGCAGAACCAACAATTGCGGTGATCCAGGCGGTGTGAATGAGGGGCAGGACGAGCATCTCGGTGAAGACTGCGGCGTAGTTCGGGTGGCGTACATAACGGAATGGGCCGGAGGTAATTACCCCAAGTCCCGTGGAGTTCATCACCTGCACGTTCCAGTGTTCTCCGAGCGTGCGAATCACCCACCAGCGCACGGCATTGGCGGCGAGAAATAGCAGGAAGCAGACGGCGGCCAGGATGGGGATGAAGGGGCGTTTCAGAAAGACAACTTCGGCCGCTGCGCCAATCAGAACGCCCGTATGCAGGACCACCATCCATCGGAAACGCGGCTCGTCCACTTTGGAGGCGCCGCGGGCGATCATTTCCCCCTGGTGTCTCTTCGAAATGCGCAATTCGTAGAGGCGCAAGACTGCGACGACGCCAAGAAGACCGAGGTAGGCGATAACGCTCAGTTCCATTGCAGTAGCAGAAACTCCGCGCTGAAACCCGGGCCGAACGCGGCGGCAACGGCGTGCTCTCCCGCTTTCAGCGGGCGCTTCTCCAGCCACTCCTGAAGGATAAAGAGGATGGTGGCGCTGGAAAGGTTGCCGACATTCCCAAGGATGTCCCACGAGGGTTGTGTGTCGCACTTGCAAAGGCCGAGTTGCTCTTCCACCGTGCCCAGCAGGCGAGCGCCTCCGGGATGCAGAATCCAGCCTTTAATGTCTTCGCGCTTCCTGCCGTTGCGGCCCAGGAATCCGTGCACGAGTTCTTTGATTCGTTCGCCAATCATTTCGGGAACGTTTTTATCAAGGATGATGTGGAAGCCCGAGTCGCGCAGATCGAAGCCCATCGCGCCGAGCGAGTCCGGAAAGGTGTAGGTTTCCGTAACTAGAATTTGCGGCCCGGGCCTTTTCTGGCCAGTGACGATCACAGCGGCCGCCCCGTCTCCAAACAGGATCGAGGAGATCAGGTTGGCCTGGGTAATGTCCTTGCGCTGAAAGGTCAGCGAGGGAAGCTCAACGGAAATAATTAGCACGTTACTGCCGGGATTCGACGCGATAAAATCAGCGGCACGGGAAAGGCCCATGGCTCCCGCGGCGCATCCGAGTTCCGTGAACGGCATCCGGCGGACGTTGGATCGGAAGCCCATCAACTTGATCAGGTGGGCGTCAAGGGATGGAATCATGAAACCGGTGCAGGAAACGGTGATAATCAGGTCGATGTCTTCGGGGCGCATGCCGGCGCGCTCCAGGCACTTCTCGGCGGCTTCGCGGCCGAGTTTTACGGCGTGCTCGATATACTCGTTGTTCGTCTTAGCCAGGGCGCGGGGCTCGATGGTGTAGTCGATGGGAAAGATCGAATGGCGATTGTGAACCTGGGCATTGTCCACGATAGCCATCATGGCTTCGACGCGGCGTTCCGGCACTTCAAAAACGCGGCCGAAGTAATACTTCACGTCATCGCGGGTGATCCGGAAGGGCGGAAGAGCAGTCGCGGTAGCGGCGATGGTAGGATGCGGCTTGTGGCCGTTCGGGGAACTGCTTTCCGGGATGTTCACAAACACCGTCCTAAGAGATGCGAGAATTGAACGCAACCTGCACTATTCACGGGCGAGCAACACAACCACGAAGTGCTCGGAACAAAATGCAATGTGGGGCTTACTTTACATCAAATTGAGCCATAGGGGAAACGACAGGGTGACCATGATGAAACCAAAGAAGATAGCAGCCCAATTTTGCGGCATTTTCTGTTTGTTCTGCCTTTTTACGATGGCCGGCCGGACGGCGGCGCAGGAAAAGAGCTCCCCCCTGCTTGTTGTGATTTCCGTCGACGGCTTACGGCCGGACTATGTCACGGCCGCCGATGCGCATGGAGCGAAAATCCCCCATCTGAGGAAATTCCTCCACGATGGCTCCTACGCGCTTGGGGTAACAGGCGTGATTCCCACGGTTACCTATCCGAGCCACACAACGCTGATGACCGGCGTGTGGCCGGCAAAGCATGGAATCCTGGCGAACCAGACTTTTGACCCGCTGCAAAAGAATCATGAAGGATGGTACTGGTATGCGGAAGACATTCACGTGCCGACGTTGTGGGATGCCGCCTCGGCAGCGGGCAGAACGACGGCGAGCATCCAGTGGCCGGTGACGGTTGGGGCGAAGATTACCTGGAACATTCCGGAGTTTTGGCGCGCGGGTACCTCTGAAGACGCGAAATTGCTGCGCGTCGTCTCCACGCCGGGATTATTAGCGGAGGGGAAAGCGGCGGTCGGGGAATATCGCGGCGGTATCGATGCCAGTCCCGAGAGCGACGAGGTGCGCGGGAAATACGCCGTGTGGATTCTGGAGAACAAGCATCCCGGCTTGCTGACTTTGCACTTAATCGCGCTCGATCACATTGAACACGATGCGCAAGCCTTCAGTCCCAAAGCAATGGCGGTCCTGGAACGTCTGGATGCGGTGATCGGAAAAGTGTCGGAAGCTGCGGAACGTGTCGCGCCCGGTCGAGCGTTTGTCGCCGTCGTCTCCGATCACGGTTTCGCAAACTACGGCCAGCAACTGAATTTTTTCCCAGCGTTTGAAAAGGCGAAGCTATTTTCACTGGATGACAAGGGCAAGATTTCCGAATGGCGGGCCATGCCCTGGGAAACGGGCGGCTCCGCGGCAATCGTTCTGAAGGACCCGAAGAACGGACTAACTACCACGACCGTTCGTACGCTGTTGACGAAACTCGCCGCCGACCCCGCAAACGGGATTGATCGAGTGCTTGAAGGGGATGAACTGCACCGCCGGGGAGGCTATCCCAACGCTTCATTTTTTGTGGGGCTCAAGCCAGGCTGGCGGACCGGGACATCGTTGACCGGTCCCGTGATCTCATCGGTGAAAGCGGGCGGCACGCATGGAGAGTTGCCGGATTTGCCGGAAATGCGCGCGGCTTTTTTCCTGGTGGGACCGGGCGTGCCAGCAGGGAAGAATCTGGGTTTGATTGATATGCGGGACATTGCGCCGACGCTGGCCAAAGAAGCAGGCTTGTCGCTGCCTACGGCCGACGGAAAAGCGCTGCTCCCGTAAATCGATGCGTGGCTTGGCGTCGTGTTGGTTGAGACGAGCTAGCTTGCGGCTTCCTGGCTGGCGCGAATTTCCTGCCAGCGGCGCGGGCGCTTGCTGTATTGCAGGACTTTCTTGCGCAGGCGGATGGATTTTGGGGTGATCTCGACGAACTCGTCGTCGGCGATGAATTCGATGGCCTGCTCCAGGCTGAGTTGCCGGTGCGGAATCAGGCGAATGGCCTCATCGGCCGAAGAAGAGCGCATGTTGGTAAGCTTCTTTTCCTTGGTGACATTCACTTCCATGTCCTGCTCGCGCGAGTTTTCGCCGACCACCATTCCTTCGTAAACTTCAATCGTGGGTCCGATGAAGAGTTCACCGCGCTCCTGCAATCCCCACAGGGCGTAGGCCGTCGAAACGCCGGCGCGGTCCGCGACCAGAGCGCCTGTCGGACGGAGCGCCATGTCGCCGCCGTATTCCATCCATCCTTCGAATATGGAGTGAATCAGGGCGGTGCCGCGCGTGTCCGTAAGCAACTGGCTGCGCAGGCCGATCAAGCCGCGCGAAGGAATCTTGAAGTCGAGACGCACGCGGCCGGAGCCGTGGTTGCTCATCTTCAGCATTTCGCCGCGGCGGCTGCCGATGGTCTCCATGATGATACCGATGAAATTTTCCGGGATGTCGATCACCAGGCGCTCGACGGGCTCGAGCTTTTTGTCGTTTTCGGTGCGCACCACGATTTCCGGCTTGCCGACCATCAGTTCGAAGCCTTCGCGGCGCATCGTTTCGATCAAGATGGCGAGTTGCAGTTCGCCGCGGCCGAGCACGCGGAAGGATTCCGGCGTGTCCGTGTCTTCCACGCGGATGGAAACGTTGGTGAGGAGTTCCTTAGCCAGGCGGTCGCGGAGGTCGCGGGAAGTAAGGTAGGAGCCTTCGCGGCCGGAAAGAGGGCCGGAATTGACGCTGAAAATCATGGCCAGCGTCGGCTCGTCGATCGTCAGCGGCTCCAACGGCTGAGGATTTTCGAGCGAAGTGATGCTTTCGCCGATCTGAATGCCTTCGACGCCGGCGATGGCGACGATGTCTCCGGCCACCACAGTGTCGGCTTCATCCCGCTCAAGTCCGCGGAAGGTGTAGAGCTTGGTGATTTTGGTTGAGGTGAGCTTGCCGTCCAACTTGCTGATGCCGACTTCTTCGCCACGATTCAGCGTGCCGTTGAAGACGCGGCAAATCGCGAGGCGGCCGAGGAATTCGGAGTAGTCGAGGTTAGTGACTTGAAGCTGCAGGACGCCGGCGGGGTCGCCCGTCGGCGCCGGAATCTTGTTGACGATGGCTTCGAAGAGAGGAAGCAGGTCCTTCGAATCGTCGCCGATCTTGCGGTGCGCCACGCCGGCGCGCGCGTTGGTGTAGACGATCGGAAAATCGAGTTGGTCTTCGGTGGCGTCGAGGTCGATGAAGAGGTCGTAGATTTCGTTCAGGACCTCTTCCGGACGCGCGTCGGGGCGATCGATCTTGTTCAGTACGACAACTGGGGGAAGCTTGGCAGCGAGCGCTTTTTGAAGAACGTAGCGGGTTTGCGGGAGCGGGCCTTCGCTGGCGTCAACCAGGAGCACAACGCCGTCCACCATCCGCAGGGCGCGCTCGACTTCGCCGCCGAAATCGCTGTGGCCTGGGGTGTCGACGATGTTGATCTTGGTGTCGTGAAAGAACAGGGCCGTGTTTTTGGCCAGAATGGTGATGCCGCGCTCGCGCTCCAGGTCGTTGGAGTCCATAACTCGCTCGACAACTTCCTGGTTGGCGCGGAAAATGCCGCTCTGCCGGAGCATGGTGTCCACCAGCGTGGTTTTGCCGTGGTCCACGTGGGCGATGATGGCGATATTGCGAATCTCTTTGGTCATGTTGGTAAAAACGTCTTTAGACAAAAATAGCTGCTGAAACAGCCAGCAGCCCGGACGAACCCTTTCTTCATCAATTCAGGTGCGGTGCTACGAACCTCTATTTTAGCAGAGGAAGGGCAAGCGGCCAATCAAAGGATTCGGCCGGTTTTGGGAAGAACCAAGGTTATTCAGGGCCATTGCCCTGACCGTCGCGTGCTGTTATTCTGAGCCCGTCATGGCAAGGAAGAGAACAAAACTTGATGCGGCGGTGGAACGGGCGGCCGAAATTTTTGAAGCCCATCTGCTCACATTGTCCACCGACCAAGCCAAGAGCTTCCGCAAGGAGATTCACGCTCTAGCGGTTAAGTCTTCCCGCTCCGCAAGGCGCGGAAAAGTGTTACGATCTCCGAAAAGCGCGGGTCCTCGTCCTTTATCCCATGCTTCCGCAAAATCTTCATAAGCTCCCGCTCATCACCTCGCTCAAAAATCCGTCGAAGATCACGCCGCAGCGCATTCGTTTCGGCCCGGGAATGTTTGTATTTTTCCGGCATAGTAATTGTGAAATAAGTAACGGACTGAACACTATTTGATCTTGTTTGCCCGGTCAAGGGAAGTACCGGGCGGATGGACACTTAGCCATCAACGAACGCCGGAGATTTGGGTATGGTATGCTCACCGGGTTTTGCGTGGGAATCAGGAGGTTTTCGTGCGCGTAAGAATTCTGAAGACACTTCTTGGCATGTTTGCGCTGGCATGGGTTGCGGTCCCCATGGTACAGGGACAAGGGGCGCGGCCAGAGTTGCCGGCGCTGTTTGAAAAGAAAGAAGTGATGATCGCGATGCGGGACGGCGTGAAGCTGCATACGGAGATTTACACGCCGAAGAATGCCAAGGAGGCGCTGCCGATTTTTCTGGAACGAACGCCCTACGGGATCTCTGCCGACGACAAAGGATACAGCCCAAAGCTTTACCGGTATTCGCACATGTTCGCGGACGGCTACGTGTTTGTGTTTCAGGATATTCGCGGGCGGTATGGCTCCGAGGGGCAGTTTGTGATGAACCGGCCGGTGCACGATGCCAGCAACGCCAAGGGAATTGACGAAAGCACGGACACTTACGACACGATCGAATGGCTGGTGAAAAATGTGCCGAACAACAACGGCCGCGTGGGCACGGCGGGAATTTCTTACGGCGGCTTTCTTGCGGCAATGGCGCTGGTGAATCCGCACCCGGCGCTGAAAGCGGTCTCCGAGCAGGCCTGCATGGGAGACGGCTGGCTGGGCGACGATTTTTTTCACAACGGGGCGTTTCGCTTGAGCTACGGCTACGAATACGCGGCGGAAATGGAAACAACGAAGGAAAATTCCAAGTTGAAGTTTGACCGGGATGATTTGTACGACTGGTATCTCCACGTGGGGCCGCTTTCGAATATCAATAAAGATTATCTGCACGGCAAAATTCCATCGTGGAACAGTTTTGTCGAACATCCCTCCTATGACGAATTCTGGAAGGAGAAAGCGCTGGCGCACGTTCTGCATCAAGCGACGGTACCGAACCTGAACGTCGCGGGATGGTGGGACCAGGAGGATTTTTACGGTCCGATGGCTACTTACGCGAATCTGGAGAAAAACGACTCGGCGCACATGAACTATCTGGTCGTCGGACCGTGGAATCATGGCGGCTGGTCGCATGGTTCGGGCAACTTTCTGGGGCAGATTCCGTTCGCGAGCAACACCGGCGAATATTTCCGGGACAAGGTGGAGGCGCCGTGGTTTGCCTACTGGCTGCATGACAAGGGCGAGTTGCCGCTGAAGGAAGCGCTGCTGTTTCAGACCGGCAGCAACATCTGGACGCGCTTCGATGCGTGGCCGCCGCGTGATGCGCAAACGAAAAGCCTCTATTTCGGCGCCGATGGAAAGTTGAGCTTTGACGTACCCAAGTCCGACGCGCCGGAAACGTTTGATTCGTACATTAGCGATCCGGCAAATCCCGTGCCCTACCGCAACCGGCCCGTCGATGAGACGTATCCCTCGGATCATCCCGGCCGCTGGTACACCTGGCTGGTACAGGACCAGCGATTCGTCGAGAAACGCCCCGATGTGCTGAGTTGGAAGACCGATGTGCTGCAGGAAGACGTAACGCTGACCGGCTCAGTTACCGCGAAACTTTTCGCCGCGACTACGGGATCGGACAGCGACTGGGTGGTGAAGCTGATTGATGTCTATCCGGAGAAATCAGATACAGAATGGAATCTTTCCAGCTTCGAACTGATGATTGCCGACGAAATTTTCCGCGGGCGATACCGCAATTCCTATGAGAAGCCGGAAGCGATTGTGCCGGGCGAGATTACGCCGTTCACGATTGATCTGCACACCGCGGATCACGTCTTCAAAAAAGGGCATCGCATCATGGTCGAGGTGCAGAGCACGTGGTTTCCGCTCTACGACCGTAATCCGCAGAAATTCGTGCCCAACATTTTCGAAGCGAAGGAATCGGACTATCAGAAAGCCACGCAGAAGATTTACCGCTCGCAGAAATATCCGTCGCACGTGGAGATTTCCGTGCCCGGCGGCACGGCACACTAATTGCGGTTCGCGAACTTAAAGGACGGGGATTTCAGCTGCGGTGCAAGAACAAAAGCCAACTTGTCATCCTTGAGGGTCGCGAAGTTTGCCTGCCTACCGCAGGCAGGCGACCCGAAGGATCTCAACTGTTCAGCCGAGCACAGTTCCAACATTGAGATCCTTCGGCCCCGATCGGAATCGGGGCCTCAGGATGACACGCGCTTCTTACTGTTGATCGAGTGCTAGTGCTGGGGAACTGGAATTTCACCGGCGTGGAATTCTGTCCAGGGGCCGGCTGGCATGTCGCGCAAATACGGTTCCTGCCAGGCGTAGTTGGGATGCGCCGCGAGAAACGGTTTGGCCTGGAACGTTTCGCCGCAGGGATGCCCCATGCGAGCTACGAAGCTCAACTTCTGCGCCATGGCCGAATCGGTGGCTTTGCCCTGCACCGCTCCACCGGGATAATTCGCTCCCCAGGCCCAGACGTCGACGCCGCGGGGAGAGGCGTCCACGTGGCCGCAAAGCGTGCGCTCGTTCGCCTCTTCTTTTTTCTGGAACGAATCAAAATGGTCGCCGAGCATTTTCTCCGCAAGCTCCACGTCCAGCTTGCCTTTGTTTTCGTTCAGCAACTGTTCCCATCGCACGCGGCGCGCATTCGGTGATGTTTCCAGATTGTTCGGATCGAATTGCGGCGTGTCCAGCTTGATCACTTTGGGATCGCGCGCCCAGTTGGAGCCGGCGAACGCGCCATCCTTCGTGCGCCACAGCTTGTAAGCCTTCAGCCCCAGCTCCAGTTGTGCAACTTCGTTCGTTTTGCGGTCGCCAATCAACCAATCGTTTGCGTAGCCGCCGTTGTTTCCATCGAGCATGATTTTCGTGTACTCGTCGATCGAGCCGGCATACTGCAGCGCTTTGCGGGCGCGTGCAAATTCCGCCTTGCCGTTCGGATCCCATCCTTCGAACTGGGTGATGGTGGTTTCCGTCACCATCAAGCCGTCGCTGTTGATACCGAAATCGTCGTCGCTCGCGATTACGCCGGGAATGCCGTCCATCAACATGCGATAACCGGTTTTCGGCTCGATGTCGAAAATAATGCGCCAGCGCTCGCCGTTCATGTAATTGGTCCAGTTGTTGTGCGCAATCACGATCTTTCCGTCTTTGGTCCAGCTGCCCGTGGCCACGAACGCGCTGCAATTTCCCGGGCTCTTCAGATTCGGCGGATTGGCGGTTTTTTCGTGTTTGTTCAGCCACGGCACGTAATAGTCGGGCAACTCCTCGAACGCGTTCATCGCCACGATGTCGTAAACGTCCAGATTCGAGTCGCTGCGCGCTTTCAGTCCGTCCGCGATTCCCTGGAGCTCCTGCTGATACTCCGCGTCAATCTTTGGCCACAGCATGGTGCGCGCGGTTTCGCGGAAAAAAGCCCAGTCACGTTGCGTCGAGTGCGTCATGTTCATCTTGATAGCGGGAAACGCGTCGGAGATTTCAGGAGCCAGCAGAAAGCCGTGTTGGTAGCCGAGGCTGGCCGGGTCACCTTCGAGGTGAACATAGACCCAGCCGCCCTGCTCATAGCGGTAAGAGCCCTTCAGGCGCGGATCGTTCGCAGCGGCCTGTTCGCGATTGGCCGCGAGGGTTGCGTCCTGATCGTTTTTTGCATTGGCCTCATCATTATTCGAACGGCCCACCACCCACAGAAGCCCGGTGCCGACCACAAGCACGCTGAGAGCGACAATGCGACGAATTCCATCCGACATGTAGGCAATCTCCTTGGTGTTGCAGCGTCGAAACGCGAAGCTGAGAACGCCCTAAGAATACAATGGTTTCTCGCCCGCGGCAGGCGAGCAAAAATCATAACTCGGATTCCCGCTCCTCAGGTGACCAAAGCGAAGAATCTCTGATACATTCAGAAAATGCTGACGGCAATCACCCGTAAGGTTAGTTCTTCCTTGGCAAAATGCGAATTGAGTTTCATCGAACGCAAGCCCATTGATATGGAGAAGGCGCGGGCGCAGCACCATGCCTACGAAGCCCTCCTGGAGAAGCTGGGCGCGAAAGTGATCTCCTTGCCGGAAGAGCCCGAACTGCCGGACTCGATGTTCGTCGAAGACCCCGCGATCGTATGCGACGAAGTGGCCGTCATTTGCCCGTTGGGCACGGAGACCCGGCGAAGGGAAGCGCCTTCGCTTGCAGCCGCGCTCGAACCGTTTCGAAAATTAGCCCATGTAAAATTGCCCGGGATGTTGGAGGGCGGCGACGTCCTGCGCATAGGCAAAAAGATTTTTGTGGGGCTGACCGAGCGTTCCAATGCCGAAGGCATTCGTCAACTGGCGGTCATTACCGAGCATTATGGATACGATTTGACAGCCGTACCCGTGACCGGATGCCTGCATCTGAAGTCTGCGGTGACGTATCTCGGCCGGAATACGCTGCTTGGCAATCGCGCGTGGTTTCAATCGAAACGATTCGAAGGCTTTGAGTGGGTGGATGTGGATCCCGCGGAGCCGCATGCCGGGAACGCGCTGGCTATCAGCGAATCCATCGTCTTCCCCGCGTCGTTTCCGAAAACGCGCGCGCGGATCGAAGCCAAGGGATTCCGCGTCGAATCGTTGGACATTTCGGAATTGCAGAAAGCGGAATCCGGCCTTACCTGCTCCAGTCTACTGTTCGATTCGGCCTGCTAAAAGAATGCGGCCACTTCGATAATCGAAGCGGCCGCGAACCCACCGACGACTTCTGGCGGCCTCAGTTAGCGATCTTTTCAACGCTGCGCGCCAGGAAGATCGGCGCGCCCGTGTTGGTCTTCAGGATCAGCCCGACAACGCGCAGATGCAACGCCGTGCTGCCCGTCAGATCGTTAATACCCGACAATCCGCCCGAAAATCGGGTGAACGGCGTGACCTGCACTGTGACCGGCCCTTCGAACAACACGCCGGCCAGGCCATTCGAGTCGAACTCAAACGTCCCCGCGCTGGTGTTCGTCTGCCCGGTGACCAGCAGGCCCGTGTGGCCGGAGTGCCGCAGCACAACGCGCCTTACGGTGACCACTCCATTGCTGAATGGCCCAGCGATGCTGACGTGCTGCCCCGGCACTAATCCGGTGGAAGTGAACAGGAAGCTGCCGAAATTGTTGTGCCACCAGTGGATGAAATACTTCTCCTGCCCGGTAAGCGCGATGTTGGAGATCTGTCCGGAATTAAATCCGGTTCCCGCTGGCAAAACGCTTCGGACGTAAAGATCGAAGTCCGTCGCAGTGCCGACCGGTGGATCGACGAACGTGACCAGCCCGCCGGCCCAGAAGTGATCCTGCGAGACGATGGCTACGCTGTCCGCGAGAATGGCCGCGGAAGTCCGGTCGAGCGTTCCGGAGATTTCCACGATCGAGCTGTTGGTCAGGTTGGCGATCGTTTCATTGCCTTCCCACTCGGTCTGTTCGTTTACGTTCACAGTGAACTGGTGGCCGCGCGGCCCCTGAATCACGAACGAGTTGCCCGCGGCGTTTACGCTGACCACGCCAGCGTCAAACTCATCAATGAACGCGTCCGCGTCGGATGGCGTGATCACTTTCAGGTCAAGCGTCGGGGTAATCGCGCCCGTGATCTGGCCGCTGCCATCCACCGCGACCGATTGGCGGATGTCGAATTCGAAACGCAACCCGTCGATGTCGCCGGCGGAAACCACAAGGGGTGTCGAAAGATTAATCGTCACCTGGGACGTCGTCAGGCTGAGTTGCGGATTGGAGCTTGCGCTGGTGTCCAGCGTGCTGATCGTTGGGTGCGTCGGTGGATTGGTCTGAGGATTCGTTACGTTGAGATAATCGATCGAAGGATTGGCGAGCGTGACGACCGCCTGCGTATAGGTTCCCGTTGGAATCGTGTTGATGTCGAGCAGCGTGCGCAGCCCGTTCAGTCGGGCGAAGTCCACCGTCTGCGTTCCATTCAGAACGGAAACCGGTGTCCCCGTCCCGTCGGAAAGAGTCAGGCCCGTAATGTCCACGCGGAAGCCCACGACGCTGGGTAGGGGAGCGTCGGTGCCGGTGATAAAGACGGAGTTGGATCGTGGATTGGTGTTATTCGAGGAACTGGAATTGTTGCCGCAGCCGTTGAGCAGGACAATCAGCGCGAGCGCGCAGAGGCCGCTGAACCACTTCTTGAGTTGCATAGGTAATTCTCCCTTTTCGCTTTGGAAATTCCCCAGAGGCTTCGAGAGCCTCCCCTTCCCTGGGGCGTCCTAACCCAGGGAGATTTGGAAAGTTGCACTCTCTAACTTATTTATCCGCAGTCGATTACGAGCCAAGTTGTAGTACCAGATTGGGAATTTCGAAGCTGCCGGCGTTCCCCTCGATTTCGCTTTCGCCACATCGGTTTAACGAATTTCCTTTTTGTTCCCGGAATTCTCTTCGCCCGTGGTATGGTGGGGATTATGTTGGCTGGCGCATCGAAGCGAGTTGGGGCTGCCGCGAAGCCGTCGATTACGACGACTACGACGAGCACTACGTCCACTAAGAGCGCTTCGGGCGACGGGAGAAACGGCTAGCCAGCAAGGAAAAGTTTCCAACCCACCCCCGAAGCGAACCGGGCGGTGGGTTTTTTCGTTTAACCCCCTCCCGAACGACTCTGGCGGAACAATCAGATGAGGAGCCGCGAAGATGAGTCCGCAACGACAGGAAGAAATCCCGCACGAAGATCGGGAAGCCGCGCCAGGCCGAGGTGCGCGATGAGCCGCCGCGCGGATGGGCGCAAGTGGCGCGCCGGAGTGTTGGGCGCGACCGGAATGGTTGGGCAGCGGCTGGTCAAGTTGCTCGCCGAACATCCCTGGTTTGATTTGACCGCGGTAGCGGCTTCGGAGCGCTCTTCCGGAAAAACCTACGCCGAAGCGACGCGCTGGCACCTGGAAGGCCCAATCCCTGAAACGGCGGGCAAACTGGTCGTGAAGGATCTGGATCCGAATCTCGAATGCGATTTTGTTTTCTCCGCGCTGGACTCCTCCGTCGCCGGAAAAGCCGAAGAGGATTTCGCGCGCGCCGGGTATCCGGTGGTGAGCAATTCCAGGAACCATCGAATGGATCCGGATGTTCCGCTGCTGATTCCGGAAGTGAACGCTTCCCATGTGGATTCGATTCGCGTGCAGCAAAAGAACCGCGGTTATGACACCGGCTTTATCGTGACCAATCCAAACTGTTCGACGGCGGGACTTGTCCTGGTTTTGAAGCCGCTGGCGGATGCGTTCGGGCTGGAGAAGATATTTGTGGTGACCTTGCAGGCCGTTTCCGGCGCGGGCTATCCCGGCGTGCCTGCACTGGACATTCTTGGCAACGTGGTTCCCTTCATCAGCGGTGAAGAAGAGAAGATGGAAGCTGAACCGCAAAAGCTGCTCGGCAAGTGGGATGGCTCGCGATTCGTCGAAGCCGGCCTCGGCATCAGCGCGCATTGCAATCGCGTGCCGGTCAGCGACGGCCATCTCGAATGTGTTTCGCTGCGGCTGAAGAAAACCGCGACCCTGGGTGAAGTTCGCGAGGCGCTGCGCGCGTTTGAGGTTTCTCCGGAACTCGCCTCGCTGCCAACGGGCTTGAAGCATCCCATCGTCGTGCAAGAGGAAGAAGACCGGCCCCAGCCGCGGAAGGACGTGAATGCCGGACACGGAATGGCCGCAGTTGTTGGCCGCGTGCGCGAATGTCCCCTGCTCGATTTGAAGCTCACCCTGCTGTCGCACAACCTGGTACGCGGAGCGGCGGGCGCCGCTTTACTGAACGCGGAATTGCTCGCCGCGCGTGGATTCCTGAAATCGCGCGTGCCGGCCGGTGCGCAAAATGCCGAACCTGTCGCTCGCTGAAGCTTTATAGCTGCTGCAAAAAGTAAAAGCGCACCAGGTGGAAGAATATTGGCGCGGCGAAACACAGTGAATCGATGCGATCCAGGATGCCCTCGCGCCTCTCGATCACCGCGCCAAAGTCCTTGATGCCGATGTCGCGCTTGATCGCGCTCATTACCAACCCGCCCGCGAAGCCTAGAATGCATATGGTGAAGGACATCCCGGCCGACTGCAGCGGCGTGAACGGCGTGGCCCACCACAATAGAGTGCCCAAGGCGGTGGCGCTCACGAGTCCGCCAAGGGAACCCTCCCAGGTTTTTTCGGGACTTACACGCCAGGCAATCTTGTGCCTGCCAATCAGCTTTCCCCAGACATACTGCAGGAGATCATTCATCTGATCCACGATTCCCAGGTACAGCAGCAACCGAGCGGGGTGCCCCTCAAATCCGGGAATTTTCAACTGCAGCAACGCAGCCACGTGGCTCAGGCAATAGCCGCAGACCATCAAGCCAAACTGGATCTTTGCGGCACGTTCCAGAAAGTGTGCGGTGTCTCCGGCAACGGCGATGCTTGTGGGAATGAAGACGCACGCCAGAACCGGAATCAGGATCGCCAGGAGGACATACCAATGAAAGCCCAGCACGCAATACTGCAGCGGCATGATGACGAAGAAGCTCCAGAATAGCGTGCGATGATCGCCGCGGCGCGTGGGAACCAGGGTCAGGTATTCGCGCATCGCCAAAAACGAAAGAATCGCAAACAACACCAGCGAACCGATGCGCCCCAGCACCAGGGAAAGCACGAGCACCACGCACATTTTCCACCAGGCGGCAATCTGCGCATTGAAGTTGTCGATGGTGGAGCGGCTGATATTCCATTTGTGGCGCCGCTTGAGGGCGCTGCCGATGACCGTCAGAATCACCAGCAGACTGAGCACTCCGCCAAAAAGCCACATTAATGTCGAGTCGTGAATTGCGGTCAGCATCAGGCGGGCCCGATCCGGCGAAGGCTGCTGACAGCCTCGCGTGCGCGCTCCAGGAAGACGTCCTTATTTTCGTGGGGTTCCACCTGGATGGGCTTGCCAAAAGTGAGCAGGCTCAGCATAGGCACGGGGAGATATTCGCCTTTAGGCAAAATACGATTCATATTTTCCAGATAAGCGGGAACCAACTCGACGTCCGGCCGCCGCAGGCCCAGGTGATAGAGGCCGCCGCGAAACTCGCCGACCTTTTCGCCATTGCCACGCGTGCCTTCCGGAAAAAGAATGAGCGAGTTGCGTTCGCCGAGCGCCGCGGTCAGGTCTTCGATCATCGAGCGGCCCACAAATTTGGCTTCGTCGTGGGATTTGGACTTGGCCACGGCGCCACGCTCCACCAGCACCGCTTTAAAAACACTCTCCGCCAGATAGCGGCGAACGGACGTCTCTTCCCAGTAGTCTTTGGCGGCGATGGGACGTGTATGGGCGCGAATTTCGGAGGGCAGCGCCGACCAGAGCACCACAAAATCCAAATGGCTGGTGTGATTCGCGAAATAGATGCGCTGCCTCTCGTCCGGTTCGCATCCCGCCCACTGAACTTGCACACCCGTAATACCGCGAGCGACCGCGGCCAGCAAGCTGGCGATCGGGTGAATTCCTTCGCTCATGAGGCGTCGTTCCCCTGTGGCCGTCCGCGCGTAGCACGTCCCACGCGTCCGAAGAAACACTAAGTGACGATTTCGGCGCGCAAGTCGCGGCCTTCGGCGTACCGCTCCAGCAGGCTG
>DASYXF010000107.1:0-11035 GCA_035935335.1 Candidatus Acidiferrum sp. | reverse complement strand
CAGCAGCACGGGAATCAGCAGCGCCCAGTCCTCATGCCGCTCCAGCGCAAACGCCACCACGCACGTCAGTACGTCGATCAGCAGAAATCCCAGGAAAAACACCACCGAGCGTTGCACGTCTTCCGTCGTCCACAAATGCTGTACCGGCGTGACGTGCAGCCCCGCCAGTCCCCACAGCACCAGGCTCCCCAAAAACAACAGGTCCAGCACTGGCGAAACCAGCGGCAGCAGGATCTGAAACACAAAAATGTTCGGCAGCGCCACGCATCCCAGCGTCCCGTATTTCGGCCGGAACAGCGTATCGCCGTGCTTCCAGAACGATTGCAGCGTCCCAAACGTCCAGCGGAATCTCTGCCGGATCAACTGGCCCGGAGTCTCCGGCGCTTCCGTCCATGCAATTGCTTCTTCGTCGTAAGTCACACGCCAGCCAAGCCGCCGGATCGCAATCGTCAGGTCCGCGTCCTCCGCCACCGTATCTGCCGTGATTCCTCCCGCAGCCTCAATCGCTTCTCTCCGCCATGCGCCCAGCGCGCCCGGCACCACGGTAATGCAATTCAGCAGGTCAAACGCGCGCTTTTCCATGTTCTGGCTGGTGATGTATTCCAGCGCCTGCCAGCGCGTCAGCCAGCGCGAACGGTTGCCCACCTTCACGTTGCCCGCAACCGCGCCCACTTTCGGATCCGAAAAATGCCGCAGCAGTTTCCGAATCGCGTCCGGCTCGATTTCCGTGTCCGCGTCAATCGTCACCACGAACTCCGTCTGCGCGTGCGTCAGTGCGTTATTCAGCGCCGCGGCTTTCCCGCGGTTCACCTGGTGAATAATCTGCACGCTATCATTCCGGCCGAAATTGCTTTGCAGCAGTTCCAGCGTCCGGTCCGACGATCCGTCATCCACCACAATCACGTGAATATTGTGCAGATCGGACACCAGCACCGACTGCACCGTTTGCACAATCACGCTCTCTTCATTGTGCGCCGGGATCAGCACTGTTACCCCCGGCGGCGGCTCGGGAAGTTTCGCGTTGTCCGGCCGCAACTTTTCGATGATCGCTAGAATTCCGATAATCACCGCCCGCCCGCTCACCAGCACGATACCCAGGATAAATATCGTCGCGATAGCGAACCGCGACCACTGGAGTATGCTGAAAATAAATCCGTCCGCCTGCGCCGCCAGTTTTTCGCGGAATGTCAGCGGCAGCATTAGGTCCGCCCGCTTTTTCCCCAGCAGATCTGCCACCGAAACAAACTGATACCCCTTTGCCCGCAGCTCATCGATGATCAGCGGCAGCGCCGCCACGGTCTGCGCGCGCTCTCCTCCCCCGTCATGCAGCAGCACCACGTTCCCGTTCTTCGCCTGCCTTACCACGTCGTCCGCAATCTCCTCCGCCGGCCGCTGCTTCTTTTCCTCCGTCATCCGCCAGTCGTCCGGGTCGATCCTTTGCCCGACGATGATGTAGCCCAATTCCTGCGGGTAAGGCAGTTGCGCCACTTCCTCCGCATATTCGGGCTGGTGATCGATGCCGTACGGCGGCCGGAAAAAGAGGGATTTTACCCCCAGCGTGCTCTCAATCAGCCGCTGCGTCAGATTCAGCTCCCACTTCAGTGTTGTGCGCGAAATATCGTCGAACGGCGGGTGCGTCCACGTGTGATTTCCGATCTCGTGGCCTTCGTTGTACTCCCGTTTCAGCAGATCCGGCGCGCGGTTCGCTTGATCCCCGATCACGAAAAATATCCCCGGCGCCTTTTTTTCTTTCAGGACGTCCAGAATCTTCGGCGTCCACCGTCGGTCCGGCCCGTCATCGAACGACAACACAATCTTGTTCTTCACCCCGCCGATCTGGTCAATGTCATACGAAAGCGGATAAGCGTCGTACGTTTCGCCCGTGATCATCGCCGTCGCCGGATCGTACGTTATCGTGCGGTGCCCCTGTTTTGGCACGTCCGCGATGTGCCAGATGTCCCCGTCGCCTTCCAGGATCAGGTCCGGCCCGGGCGGAAGGTCCGCAAGCTTCGCCCGCACCGCATCATCCGGATGCGTCACATCCCATACCGGCCACAGCGAAGAGTCCGATGACCCCAGTCTCCACAGTGCCGTTCCCTGCACTCCCAGCCGCTCGCTCGCTCGCAATTCGTTGTACGCCGTCACCGCATCCAGCAGCCACACCTGGTGGGTGTGATTCTGTTCGTCCGAGTACGAATAATGCGGGTTCAGCGAAGCCCCATCGAACTCCATCTCGCTTTCCGATTCATACGCGTGCAGCAGCGCTTCCTGAATGCTGAACTCCTCCGCGTGCGGCTTTTCCTTCTTCGTCGTCTCCGTCCAGTCATACGCATAGTTCGCGATGCCCATCACGATCTTCTGCGCCGGCACCACCTCCAGCACCTGCCGCAGGTTCTCCTCGAACCAGTCCTGCGCCGCGATCGGCCCCGGCGGCGATGTCAGCCAGTGCTGGTCGTAATTCATCAGGATGATTGCGTCCGTTTCCTTGCCGAAAAATTCGTAATCGTATGCGTCGTCGCGTGCCGGCAGCGCGATCATCAATTTCAGCCCCACCGCATGCAGCGCCGGCGCAAACTGCCCGATGAATTTCTGAAAATTTTCCTGGCTCTTGTCCGGCACTTCTTCGAAATCCACCACGATCCCGGCCTGCTTCGCGATCACCGCATACTGTGTTGCGTCCGATATCAGCCGGTTGCGCGCATCCGGGCTTGCCAGCAGTTCCGCCATCTCTTTTACGCGCCAAACCTGGCCGTCGTAATTGTTCAGCAGGCCCATCATCGGAAGTTCCACGGGCGGGTTTAGCGAACGCATCCACTGGTGTAGCTTGTCCTGCTGCAGGCGCGAAAGTGCTTCGGCGGGCGATGCTTTCACCGTCTGGTTGCGCTCGTAATCCACCACCGTGATCGCCCCGTCCGACGACACCGCGTGCAACTGCTCCGGCATCAGCAAGTCGATGTCTTTGTAATGCTTCTTCAGCGAGGCCAGGCTGTTGGGGTCCCAGCTGACGAAAAACGCCGAGCGCAACGGATCGTATTTTGCAGGAACCTGCCCGATATTCGCTACGCGCTTGTGGCGTCCTTCGCGCTGTACCACTGGCTTCAACAACTTCCTTTTTATCGTGTGGTAGACCGGCCGCGTGTCCGGCAGCAGCGCCGCCGGCAACTCCACGCTTCCCGCGATGGTCAGGAAAAAGTAGATCAGCAGCAGCGTCAGCAGCCCGCCGCTGACTTCCAGAATCCGGCGCGTGCGCCGCCACCGGACTTTCTCCGAATCATAGAAAATCGGTTTTCGTTCTTTCATGAACTATGGCGGCCCCGGGCGCGGTTGGGTTCGCCCGGCGGGCCTGGGTCACTCCGCCGAGTGGAACAATATCTCCCGTATTGTAAGATGCAAAGCACGAATGAAGCGAGTTTTCTCCAGCCCCATTTTGCCGCTTGCCCTCGGCGCCGCCCTTCGCCTCCTGTTTGCGTTGCGCTATCCCGCCGAATCGGGTGACACCGTTTTATACGACGAACTCGCCACCAACTGGCTCAAGCACGCCCAATATGCCATGGACGTCGGCGGCCAACTGACTTCCGTCCACATTCGCATGCCCGGGTATCCCGCCTTTCTCGTTGCCGTTTACGCGATTACGGGCCACACCGGAGCGGCCGCGCATCGCGCCGTTCTCGTCTCCCAGGTCTTCGTGGAACTATTCAACTGTCTGGTGATTGGCGCCCTCGCCGCCGTTCTCGCGCTTCTCCTTGCAGAAAAAGCCAATCTCCACCGCGCGTTCCTGGTTGGCCTCTGGCTGGCCGCCGTTTGTCCCTTCACTGCGAACTATGTTTCCGTAATCCTGACTGAAGTCTGGGCCGTTCTTTTCACCGCGCTCGCCATGTTCTTTCTCGTGCCCGTGATCGCGGGTGCCGCCGGCCTTTCTTCTTTGGGCCGGTGGACTCTGGCCGGCCGCCACTATTGGTGGGCCGCCGCGCTTTCCGGTTTTTGCGTAGGCCTTGGCACTCTCTTCCGCCCGGAAAGTCCGCTCCTTCTTGCGATCGCATTCCTTGTCCTTGCGGCCATTCTGCTCCGCCGCGGGGAATTCCGCCGCTTTCTCCTGACAAGCGCGTTGATGGCCCTCGCCGCGGCCTTGCCCCTCGTTCCCTGGACCATTCGCAACGCCGTGACCCTCCACGAATTCCAACCCCTGACCTCTCAAAACGTGGACTCCCCCGGAGAGTTCGTTCCCAAAGGCTTTATGAATTGGGAGCGCACCTGGCTCTATCGGGTGCGCGATTGCTATCTCGTTTCCTGGAAGTTGAACGGCGAGGAGATTCCTCTCCACGACATTCCAGACATGGCCTTCGACACCGCCGAAGAACGCGACCGCGTCGCCGCCATTCTCGACACTTACAACGATGAACTAACCCTCACTCCCGAAGAGGACGCTGCCTTTGCGCAACTCGCTCGCCAGCGAACTGCCCGCCATCCTCTTCGCACCTATTTCTGGATTCCCCTCCGGCGCGCGGTTCGCATCTGGTTTACCCCCCGCATCGAACTGCTACCGGTCGCCGGCCACGTTTTCCCCCTTCTTGCCATGTATCAATTCGACCCCGTGGACCAGCGCGTCACCATCCTGCTGTTCTTTCTCAATATTTTCTATCTGGCGCTTGCCTTATGGGGTGCGCTTCGCCTGCGTCACTCACCCGCCTCTCGCGCGGTCCTCGCCTTCTTCTTCCTTTATATCCTTGTTCGCACTGCTTTCCTCACCACCCTCGAAACTCCCGAGCCGCGCTACGTCCTCGTCTGTTTTCCCGCCATAATCGCCCTGGCCGCCCAAGCCTTCCTCTCCCGTACCCCCTCTGCTACCTAACCATCAACAGGTACTCTGTTGCTTCCATCCTTTCCTGTGCGAAGATGGGGTCGACAAGCGCCCAGCCCCCGGCGCCTGCTACCCACGGTCTTCCCAGACGTAGCCCAGACCCAGACGCTTTGGTGCTTCTCCCATACAGGCTGCGGGAGTAAACTCCCCGCCTGGCTTTTGCGGTTATCCGAATCACTTCGCGTGGGGTGCGTTATGAGCGAACAGTGGAAGAAATGGGAAGGCCAGCCCATCGATGGCAAATTCGTCCTGGGCCAATGCCTGGCAAGCACGGAATTTAGCGCCGTTTTCCTGACCGAGCTCCCAGGCGGCGCTCCGGGCCAGAAAGCGGTGTTGAAGCTGGTTGCCGCCGGCGCGCCCGCCGCCGAAGATCATCTCGGCCTCTGGAAGCGTGCCGCTCATCTTACCCATCCAAACCTGTTGACCATTTTTGAAGCGGGCCGCTGCCGCCTCGAGGACTTGCCCTTCATCTACGCGGTCATGGAGTACGCCGAGGAAAATCTCGGCGAAATCTTGCCGCAGCGTGCCCTCACCGCCGAAGAAGTGCGCGACGTCCTCGACCCCGCCCTCGATGTCCTCGTCTACCTTCATGGCAAAGGCCTCGTCCACGGCCACCTGAAACCTTCGAACATCCTCGCCACCCACGACCGCCTGAAACTCTCAAGCGACTCGCTCTTTCCCGTCGGAGAGAGGCGCCAGCTTTTGCGCGGGCGCGACATCTACGATGCTCCCGAAGTGCAGTCCGCCCCCGTCTCTCCCAAGGAGGACGTCTGGTCGCTCGGTGTCACCCTTGTCGAAGCCTTAACCCAACATCCACCCGTCTTTTCTTCCGAGCCTTCGACGGACCCGATGGTCCCTCGCGAGCTTCCCGACCTCTTCCTCGTGATCACGAAGCACGCCCTTCGCCGCGACCCGAACCATCGCTGGAGCGTCGCTGAAATTGCTGCGCGTCTCAATCCCGCGCCTTTGGCTGCCGCCGCGGCCGTGGCTTCTTCTTTGCCCAATTCCATGCAAGCGCCAGTGGATTCCACGCCGAATCTCGCTCCGCTCAGCGTGCCGCTTTCGAACGAACCCGCTGTTCCGTTGGCAAAAATTCCCCCTGCCTCCGTTGCGGGAACTCCGGCACGCCGCATGCCGCCTCCCGCGAATCGCGGCGATCTTACCCTCCCCAATTATGTTGTTCCCCTTCTTCTGGGCGCCGCCGTCTTCGCTGGGCTTATCTTCGCCGTCCCTAAGATATTCAACTTTCACAAGGAGCCCTCCTCCACTTCGGCATCGGCAATCACCCAACGGCCCACTGCAACAAAACCAACTGAGTCTTTCCAGCCACAACCGGCTGCGACACCTGCGCCAAAAGCGCCCGCGGAGATCGCATCCAGTGAACCGCCAGCCAAAGTAAAACGCTCCACGGAAAGCGCTTCACCCGCTCCAGCACAGGCAGTTTTGCGAACAGAACCATCTCAGACTCCACGCGCGAAAGCCACCGGTGAAGTGGTCGGCCGCGGCGAAGTCCTCAACGAAGTTCTGCCTCAGCCGCCGCAAAAATCGCTCGCCACGATTCACGGCTCATTTCATGTGATTGTGAAAGTTCAGGTAGACGCGGCGGGAAACGTAGTCAGTTCGAGCCTGGACTCACCCGGCCCTAGCAAATATTTTGCGGGGCTCGCCGAGAAAGCCGCCCGCCAGTGGCAATTCTCCGGTGCCGAATCCGACGGCCGCGGAATCCCCAGCGCCTGGCTCATCCGCTTCGAATTCACGTCCGCCGGCGTCCACGCCACCGCCCAGCAATCCGCACCATAGCTCGCACCAAACCTCGAGGAGACGCTCCTACTTTTGAGTGCGGTTTACCCTGAGTTCTCCGAAGGGGAGCAACGCTCCCGCTTTTCCGGTGTCCAGTTAGTCGCCGATATTCGCCCGTCTGGAATATTGCCCATATCCGGATCGACCTCAAATCAAATACTTGGTCTGATCCAGAAACTTTGCTACCGCCCCGTGCGGGCCGACCGCCCAGCCCTTGCCGCCGAAAGAACCTCCGTACGCGTTGAAATTTAGTTTCCCGATAGAATTCCAGTGCAAACCATCCACGCTCGTCTCTGTACCTGTAGGGCCGACCGCGACAAATCCGCCATCGTATCTCCCCACCGCAGAACGATACCCTCCGGGCGGTTGCATGGCCAATTCCCAGGTCTTCCCTCCATCATGGGAAATCGCCGCATTTTTGTTTGCTCGTGCCGGATCCTGATAATCCCCGCCTACGGCGACGATCGTCTTTTCGTCGCAGAAAAGGGAAAAAATCCCTGATGACGCATTCCCGCTGCCAATGGGTGTCTCCACCACCGTCCACGTCTTTCCGAAATCGTGCGACGCGAAAACGCGCGCTGCCGGGCCGCCCGTTCCGAAATAGATATCCTTCCCGTCCAAACACAGCGAGGAATTGCTCGCGGCGAAGGCGCCTTCCTTTGGCATCGCAGCCGGCATGCCCTCGCGCGGAAGTTCCGTCCAGTGTTCGCCGTCCGTATTCGCCAGTACCACAAATTTTCCGTCCACCGGATCGCTCAGCGCCATGCACCGCGTCTCGACTTCGCAAATTAGCGCATCCAGGAAGAATTCTTTCTTTGTTCCCTGGTTTTGCAGCTTCCAGTTTTCTCCGCCATCCGTGGTCTTGTAGATTCGCGACTGAGCGCCTTCGCCGCTGGACATCACATATGCCGTCTTAGCATCGAACGCCTGCACCGCTCGAAAATCCAGCGACTCCGCGCCGGGAATCCGCAGCCGCTTCCACGTCTTCCCCGAATCCGTTGAGCGCAGCACCACGCCCTGTGAACCGCTTGCCCAGATGATCTGATTTTCCTCCGGCAACGTTTCGCTCACAATGCAGACCCCACGCAGATTTGAATCCACGCCGCTTTCCCCCACAGCCCACCAGGGCCCGGCTGGAAGGAGCAATGTCAATAAAAGCAGATAAATTTTCATCCCGGAATTCTAGCAGTAGTAAGGGAATCGCTGGTCAACGAAGGTGTCACTGCGGCTGTCTCTGCCTGCCAATTCTGCTCAGGTTGTCTCGGAATATCCTTACTTCTTGGAGGGGGCTGTAATCCCAGGGGATAACACGGTCCGCGCTTCGGGATGCTTCGGCGACCAGTCCTCCGGCGGAAACGCCACCCGCCAGAAGCTTGGCCGCGCGTCCGAAAATTCCAGCCCCACTTCACATTTGCCGGAACGCACCGGCCCCAGAAACGCCACGTGGCATTCCTGCTCTTCTTTGGTGAGATTGTGCTGCAGTTGCACCTTGCCGCCGCTGATGACGCGCGCCTGCATCAGCACCAGCGCGCCATGCGCGTTGATTGCCAGTGTCGCGGTTTCTTCTTCGAATTTCCTGCCTTGTGCGTCCGTCCCGCAAAGCCGTACGGGGACTTGCATCAATACGCGCTGGCTGCGGCGGCGGGGCCCGGGATGTGCTGGAGTGTTCGGCGACTGACCCATAAGACCTCTTCCCTTCGACTATACCGTGCAGGCCCGGAAAGTCGAGAGGCATGCCTCTGGCACGTATGCAAAAAGCCTACTCGGCGGAAAGGAAGTATGGCTTTGGGAACTTTGAGGAGAGGAAACTGGATGCAAACTCGCCCCGTGCCCCGGCTTTGGGATTCTGCTCTTCACACCTGGAAACGCTGCCGCGAAGCACAATCCACTATCGTTGCTCGATCGGCGCATAACTCCGCGTGTCGTAACCCAGATAGATCTGCCGCGGCCGCGCAATTTTCTGCTCCGTATCCAGCAACAGCTCTTCCCACTGAGAAATCCACCCGGACATGCGCGGAATCGCGAACAGCACCGGGAACATGGTCATGGGGAATCCCATCGACTGGTAGATCAGCCCGGTGTAGAAATCCACGTTGGGATAAAGCTTCCGCTTCACGAAGTATTCGTCTTCCAGCGCGATGCGTTCGCACTCGAGTGCGATCTCCAGCAACGGATTTTTCCCCATCAGGTCGAACACTTCGTAAGCCACGCGCTTGATGATTCGCGCGCGCGGGTCGTAATTCTTGTAGACGCGGTGTCCGAACCCCATCAGCTTCGTCTCCCCGGCCTTTACCCGCTTGATGAACTCCGGCACCTTCTGCACCGAACCGATTTCGTGCAGCATGCGCACCACTTCTTCATTGGCCCCGCCGTGCAGCGGCCCATAAAGCGCCGCAATCGCCGCCGCCGTCGCCGAATACGGATCCACGTGCGAACTGCCAACGCCGCGCACCGTATTCGTCGAGCAGTTTTGCTCGTGATCGGCGTGCAGAATGAACAGAATGTCCAGTGCGCGCTCCAGCGTCGGATTCGGCCGGTAGCGCGTCTCGGTCGTCCGGAACAGCATGTTCAGGAAATTCCCCGGATAGCTCAGATCGTTGTCCGGATAAACGTACGGCATCCCCAGCGTGTGCCGGTAAGCGAACGCCGCAATCGTCGGCATCTTCCCGATCAGCCGGTAAGTCTGCTTCCGCCGCGAACCCTCGTTGAAAATATCTTTCGCATCATTATAAAAGGTCGAAAGCGCCGCAATTGTCGAAATCACCATGCCCATCGGATGCGCGTCGTAATGGAACCCGTCCAGGAATTTCTTGATGCTCTCGTGGATGAACGTGTGGTGCGTGACGTTGTACTGCCAGTCCTTCAACTGCGCCGCCGTCGGCAACTCCCCGCGCAGCAGCAGGTATGCCGTTTCCAGATACGTGGACTTTTCCGCCAGCTCTTCGATCGAATAGCCCCGGTAGCGCAGGATCCCCTTGTCCCCGTCGATATAGGTGATCCGGCTGATGCACGACGCCGTGTTGTTGTACGCCGGGTCGTAACTGATCATTCCGAAATCTTCGGGGTTCACCTTGATCTGCCGCAGGTCCATCGCCTTGATCGTGTCGTGCGTGATGGGCAGCTCGTAGGATTTGCCGGTGCGGTTGTCGGTGATGGTTACCGTGTCGCGGCGGGACGCGCCGGTCTCTGAAGTTTTGGGTTGCGTCGTGGGAAGAGCCGAGTCCATACGGAGTACCTCACCGGAAGCGGCGAGCCGTCCGCCGCACTGCCTATCACTTTACACCAAAGCAGGAAACCGGGGAAATGGAGCGCGGTGGGGCCGGCCGGCGGCCCAGCGGTGGACGCTGCTCCGGAAGGAATCGCAAAGGGTTCAAGGGAAAGGGAATAGGGCTGTAAGAGGTGTTGCGGACTACCCTCTTGACAATAGTCGTTATAACGAGTATTATCGCCCCGCAAGTCAAGGAGACACCCATGATTCAAGTCCGTAAAAGCGATACCCGCGGCCACGCCAACCTCGGCTGGCTCGATTCCCGCTTCACCTTTTCGTTCGCGGAATATTTCGATCCCCAACACGTCGAATTCCGCACCCTGCGCGTGATGAACGACGACCGCATCGCCGGCGGCGGCGGTTTTCCCACTCACCCGCACCGCGATATGGAGATCGTTACCTATGTGCTGGAGGGCGAACTGGCGCATAAAGACAGCATGGGCAACGGCTCCGTCATCAAGCCGGGCGATGTGCAATACATGAGCGCCGGCACGGGCGTCGCTCACAGCGAGTTCAACGCGTCGGACAAGACTCCCGTGCACATGTATCAGATCTGGATGTTCCCCGATAAGCAGGGCTACACGCCAACGTACGACCAGAAGCACTTCAGCGCCGCCGAAAAGCAGGGCAAGCTGCGCTTGGTGGTTTCGCCGGACGGCCGCGACGGCTCGGTGAAGATTCGCCAGGGCAACGAGCTTTACGCAACCGTGCTCGCCCCAGGCGAATCGGTGAAGCACGCGCTGCAACCGGAACGCCACGCGTATGTGCAGGTGGCGCGCGGCAGCGTCACGCTCAACGGCACGAAACTTGCCGCCGGCGATGGCGCGGCCATCTCGCAAGAGAAGGCTCTCGAGCTAACCGGCGTCGAAGACGCGGAAGTTCTGCTCTTCGACCTGGTGTGAGTGAGCCTGTAGCTCACCCCTTCAGGGGTGAGGGTTTTCACAGCGTCGGCTGGATCGTCGTGCCGCGATCAGCGGCCAGATAGCAGCGATCAGGAAGCAAGAGAGGGCGGGAGAAATCCCGCCCGTTTGCTTTTCTGGATTCTTCTCGTTGCCTCTCTCCTCGGTACTTTGGGCCCTATCTTGGCCTTCAACTTAAAACTTAAAACT
>DASYXF010000106.1:0-19957 GCA_035935335.1 Candidatus Acidiferrum sp. | reverse complement strand
CTGGACCACCCACCGCCCGCGCTTCCTCCCCTGGCCCCTCGAATCCTATATCAACGGAGTCCATATCTTTTCCGAGCCACAGCGCTGGCTCTTCCCGCTCTTCCCCTGGGCGGCTTTCGCCTTCGCCGGCCTGGCCGTCGGTTTCCTCCTATACACCTCTTTCGCCCGCCGCAACCAAGCCCTCTTCTTTTTCCTCATCGGCCTCGCAGGCGTCGGCGCCTGCTATCTCTCCCGTTTCCTCGACGCTTCCTCCGTCCATCTCTACGCCGTTTATGACTATTGGCACTCCAATCCGAATTTTCTCCTGATGCGCTGCGGCATTCTCCTCATCATCACGTTCCTCGTCTATGCCTGGTGCCGCTGGGGCCTCGCGCAACTCGGCTTCAGCCCCGTCATCCAACTCGGCAAAACCTCGCTCCTCGTCTATTGGGTGCACATCGAGTTTGTCTACGGACGCTTTTCCATCTTGCCCAAGCGCGCTTGTTCCATCCCCAAAGCCACGTTCGGTTTATTTGTGATTTTTCTTGCGATGCTGGCGCTGTCAATCCTGCGCACGCGCTATAAAAAAAGAACTTCTATTTCGAATCCCTCACTCAAACAAGCCTCACCGATCACAGCTACCCCCGCCAGCACCCTGTCATCCTGAGGCTATCCGAAAAGGATAGCCGAAGGATCTCAACTTCAAATGCATGCACGATGTAAACGCGCGCGTTCCTCGCGGGTTTAACAGGGAAGGGCTAATACTGAATGAGGGCTAGCGCTGTCCAACCGCAGGCGCAACCGGCTTCTGCGCCGGCAACTTGATAATCTTCTCATTCGGCCGCGCCAGGCCGTACTCCTCCCGCGCAATCTTCCGGATCGTTTCCGGATCGCTCTTCAAATCCTGCACGTTCTGCTGCAACTCCAGGTTCTCTTTGTTGAGCTTTTCCAATTCTTTGTTGACCTTCTCAATTTCCTGCCGCTTCTCCCGCATCGCCAGGTAGCCATGCGTTCCGAAAATATCGTGCACCAGCAGCACCGCCACAAACACACCCATCAGGTAAGGCGCGTAGTGCAGCAAACTCTTCTTCGATTTTTTCCGTAACTCGCTCATTAGTCTTTCAAAATCCAGTCCGAAGCTTCTTTCACCAGTTTCGCCGTCGCCTCTTCGCTTTCCGCTTCCACATACAACCGCAGCAACGGTTCCGTTCCGCTCAAGCGTAACAACATCCAGCTTCCATCACCAAACACGAATTTTGCTCCATCCGTGCGGTCCACCGATACTACTTTTCTTCCCAGTAGTGTCGAAGCGTCCACCGCCGCCTTCCGGATCGCGTTTGCTTTCTGTTCGTCGCTCAAGTGCAGATTCTCGCGCACCGGATGAAACTCACGTCCCAACTTCTTGAACATCGCCCGCACCTGCTCGCCGATCGACGCGCCCCGCGCCGCCGTCATTTCCGCCACCAGCAGGCAAGCCAATATCCCGTCTTTCTCCGGCACATGGCCCCGAATCGTCAGCCCCGCGCTTTCTTCTCCGCCCAGCGCAATCTTGTCCTCGCGAATCAGTTGCCCGATGTACTTGAATCCCACCGGCGTCTGATACGTCGTCTGCCCGTGCGCCTTCGCCGCCGCATCCACCATCTGCGTTGATGCTACGCTTCGCGCCGCCGCCATCTTCCACCCGCGCGTTTCCACCAGGTAGTCGTACACCAGCGCCAGGATCAGGTTCGGCTGAATCCACGTCCCATCGCCATCCACGATCCCAAACCTGTCGGCGTCTCCATCCGTAGCCAGCCCGATCTTCGCCCCAGTTTCCTTCACCGCGGTTCCCAGCGGCGCCAAATTCTTCTCATCCACATCCGGCCCACTTCCCCCAAACAAACAATCCCGCTCCGCCCGCCGAGCCGTCACCGCGATCCCATGATCTGCCAGCGCCTTGTCCAGATATCCCGCGCCAGCTCCGTGCAGCGCGTCCGTCACCAACTTCAACTTCGCCTTCTGAATCACCTCAAACCGCACCAACTCCTTCAGCCGCTTCAAATAATCAGCCTTTAGATTAACGGTCTCTCCGGCATCCTTCTTCGCATGTCCATCCTGCGAAGCACTTCCGGCACTCGCTCCCTCTTTCCCCAGAATCCGCGCCACCCGCGCCTCAATATCCTTCGTCACTTCCGGCAGCGCAGGCCCCGCATCCGCGCTCGAAAACTTCAGCCCGTGATACTGCGCCGGATTGTGGCTCGCCGTGAAATTGATCGCCCCATCCAGCTTCCGCCGCTGAATCTCAAACGCGATCGCCGGTGTCGGCGTAAACGTCTCGCAAAGCAGCGTATGTATCCCATGCTCCTGCAAAATTCCCACTGCCAGCGCCGAAAACTCCTCCGAATAAAATCGCGTGTCGTATCCCACCAGCACCGACGGCCTCTTCTTCTTCTCCGTCAAATGTTCCGCAATCGCCCGCACCGCCAGCCGCACATTCGCGAACGTAAAATCATCCGCAATCAATCCCCGCCACCCGCTAGTCCCAAACTTAATCGGCGACGCTATCTGTGTAGTAGCCATAGCCCACATTCTACCGCAATCTCTTCTCGCTCTAACGCCACCCAACACTTGAACTTGAGGGTTTACCCTGAGCCTCCAGGTGCCCCATCCTTCGCGCCTTTTGCGAAGGATGGGCTCCTACGATCGAGCCTCACAAAACCTCTTCGTCTTCGTTCTCTTCTTCTCTGCGCCCTCTGCGTCTCTGCGCTAAGCTTTCTTCTCTCAGCAAATCCATTACAATACCTCCCAAGAAAACCATGCCCACCACTCAATTCCGCCTCGTCCTCGTTACCTGCCCCGCCTTCCCCGAAGCCCGCAAAATCTCCCGCTCCCTCCTCCAAAAACACCTCGCCGCCTGCGTCAACATCCAAATCTCCCCTGTAGAATCGATCTACCGCTGGAAAGGAAACATCGAAACCGCCCGTGAACATCTCCTCCTGATAAAAACCACGGCCCGCCGCCTGAAATCCCTCGAAAGGGAAGTCCTCCGCCTACACTCCTACGAAACCCCCGAATTCCTAGTGCTACCAATCGCAGCCGGTTCCAAAGCCTACCTCCGCTGGCTCTCCGCTTCTTTGTAGCGGCCGCCTTCTGAGGCGGGCGAATTCAAGCAGTTCAGCTTGTCTCGTAGTCGGGTTTTTCAGGGAAAATATAGTCCTCATGAACCGGCCGCATTGAGTCGCGGACCCAATCATCCCAGGTTTCGAAAAGTTTGGTTCGGGGAGAAGGAGGCGTAGTCGTATTGCTCCACGTCAAATGCACAACAGCGAGTGACTTTTTGTCCCCATCCGCAAGGGCGAACAAGACATCATCTTGATCAATGCGAGCCGCTATCGCATGAGGTCTTAAACCATATAGAACATGGCCTGCACCGACTTCTCTATTCAGTTGCTCAACGAGATTTTGGGCGCGACTGACGGCTGCCTCGGTGTCTGCAATCTCTACCCAGGGCTCCAGGAATTTGAAATTGGCCGGAATGTTCATCCGCATATCTAACTGCAGCTTGAGTTCAGGTCGCCTCAAACATACAACAGCGCCTGATCCAAATCCCCAATAATATCCTCCACGTCTTCAATCCCCACGCTCAGCCGCACCAGACTGTCCGTGATCCCCACCGCATCCCGCACCTCCTTCGGCATCGAAGCGTGCGTCATCTGCGCCGGCAGTGAAATCAGCGATTCTACGCCGCCCAAACTCTCCGCCAACGCACAAATCTTCACCTGGTTCAAAAATCGCCGCGCCGCCCCCTCATCTCCTAAATCAAACGCAATCATCGCTCCCGGACCCTTCTGCTGCTTCCTCGCCAACTCATGCTGCGGATGCGTAGCCAGCCCCGGATAATAAACTTTCCGCACCTTCGGATGCGCATCCAGATGTCGCGCCACCGCCAATCCATTCGCGTTGTGCTGCAGCATTCGCACCGCCAGCGTCTTCAACCCGCGCGAAACCAGAAAGCAATCCATCGGCGCCAGCCCCGCCCCCGCCGACCGTTGCGTGAAATAAATTTTCTCCGCATCCTCCGGCCGCGTCAACACCACCGCTCCGCCCGTCGCGTCGCTGTGCCCGTTCATGTACTTCGTCATCGAGTGCACCACAATGTGCGCACCCAGCTCGATCGGCCTCTGCAAATACGGCGTCATGAACGTGTTGTCCACCACCAGCGTTGTTCGCCGTTCGTTCGCCAGTTTCGCCATCGCCGCGATGTCCGTGATCCGCAGCGTCGGATTCGTCGGAGTCTCGATGTACAGCATTTTTGTATTCGGCCGCATCGCCCCCAGCACCACCGCCGGGTCCGTCGTGTCTACGAAACTGAATTCCAATCCAAAATGCACCAGCAATTGCGTCGATAACCGGTAAACCCCGCCATACACCGCTTCCGAAAGCACCACGTGATCTCCCGGCCGCAGCAACCGGAACACCGCATCAATTCCCGCCATTCCGGAAGTAAAAACGTACGCCGCGTGACCGCCTTCCAGTTTCGCTACCGTGCGCTCCAGCGCCTTGCGGTTCGGATGATTCGTCCGCGCGTAATCGTATCCGCCCTTCGATTTTCCCAGCTCTTCATACACATACGTCGACGTCTGATAGATCGGCGCGACTACCGCCCCCGTCGATGGATCCGGCTCCTGGCCCACATGTATCGCGTTCGTGGCAAATCCCATGTCTTCTCCTCAGTTTCGACCGCGCTCCGTAGCCCACCATACTGACAAGACACCGCATCGCGAGTCAAATTTTCCGCACGCCATCTTTGCGAATCGATTCAATGACTTACCCGCTCTTTCTACCGTACTTTCCCAACTCCTAAACCGGCTTGACCCCCGCGCCGTTTCCAGCCAACATATTCAGGAATCAGCCATGCGACTTTTCAGGTATTCTCGTTCCGCTTGCTTCTCACTATTCTTCTTCGCTGCATGCTCTGTTGCGTTTGCGCAACAATCCGCCCCTTCCAAAGAGCCGCCCGCGCAGGCCCCTATTCCGCGTCTCACCATCGAAATTACCGGCGGCGATCAAGACAAACCGGTCGAAAACGCCAGCGTCTACCTCAAGACCCACGAAGATCGCCTCATCAAAGACAAAAAAACCGAAGTCAACGTCAAGACCAACGTCCAGGGTATTGCTCATGTTCCTCAGCCGCCCATCGGACGCGTCCTCATTCAGGTTGTTGCCGAAGGCTGGAAGTCCTACGGCCGTTGGTACGACATCACCGACTCCAAGCAAGTCGTGAAAATTCATCTTGATCGCCCGCCGAAGTGGTATTAAAGTTCCCCGAACTTTCCACAAAAAATGTTTCACGCGATTGTTCCACGCGGGTTCTCTCTTTTCGCGCATCCGGATGCAAAAGTTTTCCGTTCTCAACTTCCACCTCCGGAAATCATTTGTGCTTTTCAGCCAACAACGCCGTGTTCTTCGTCACTCCGCTTCAAAAATTTTCCGCCCGTGCATCTCGATACCCGCGTATTGCACCAAAAGTGTGCAATCCGTATCATCGTGTTGAATTTTGCGGAGTTAACCCCGGCGCAACCATTCCTTTCCACAAGGTTATCAACATTCATGTGCAAAACTTCATCGTCCAGAAATAATTCTTGCTGCACTTCGGCATTCTTCGTGCTACAACTCCCCCCGTTTCTCTTTTGACCAGTTCCATTCCCGATGCTACATTCTTACAAGCGGACTCCAGATTTTTCAGCCGGATGGCATGGCTTTACGCCTTGCGAATAAATGGAAAGTTGTCATCCTGAGGGCATTCGACAAGAATGCCCGAAGGATCTCAACTTCAAATGTTTCCGTAATTTCCAGTGCGGCTGGTATTTTCTTTGCGGCGGCGAGCTCTAATTGACCAACTCTTCCATGCCTGACTCTTACGATGGCCCTTTTTCTCTCTTGCGCATGTTCTGGGGCAATCTCGCCTCTCGCCCCCTCCGTTGCGCCCTCAGCATCCTCGCCATTTCCATCCAGGTAGTTTTGGTCCTCATGATCGTCGGTCTCACCAGCGGCATTGTCGCCGAATGGGGCAAGCGCGTCGAAGGCGTCGGCGCCGATCTTCTCGTCCAGCCACCCAACTCCTCCATCTTCTTCGCTTTCGCCAGTGCCGTCATGCCGGAATCCCTCGACGATCAGGTTTCCAAGCTCCCCGACGTCGACGAATCCGCTCCCACGCTCATCCTCTCTGACCCCAAAAGTCTCATCATCATTTACGCCATCGATTACAAACGCTTCAATGCCCTCAGCCAGGGATTTATCTTCCGTGACGGCCGTCCTTTCCAGGCTCCCGATGAAGCTCTCGCCGACGACATCATCGCTCAGACCCGCCACATCAAAGTCGGCGACGTCATTACTCTCTCCAACCATTCCTTCACCATTTCCGGCATCGTCGCCCACGGCAAGGGCGCCCGCTTCTTCATCCCTCTCAAAACTGGCCAGGACATTCTCGGTGCCGAAAATCATGTGTCTCTAATCTTTGTCCGCAGCAAGGGCGACACCGAAGCCGCCCGCGCCGAAATCCTCAAACTCGATCCGCAAAACCGCATCCGTTCCATGTCCGAATACGTTTCTCTCATGAACTCCTCGAACCTGCCCGAGCTAAAACCCTTCATTAAGACCATGGTCGGCCTCGGTATCGTCATCAGTTTCCTCGTCGTTCTGATGAATATGCACACCATGATCCTCGAACGTACGCGCGAAATCGGCATCCTCAAGGCTCTCGGCTTTTCCCGTTTTGACGTCGTCAAAATGCTTCTCGGTGAAACCCTCTTCCTCACCATCGCCGGCAGCATCTTCGGCATCAGCATCACGTTCCTCACCGAGGCCATCCTCAAGCAAACTAATCCTAGCCTTTCCATCCTCATCACTCCCGGCTGGGTCGCGGGCTCTATCGGTCTCGCCATGATCGGCGCCTCTCTCGGCGCCGCCATCCCCGCCCTTCGTGCCTCCAGCGTCGACCCCGTCGAAGCCCTTGCCTACGAGTAGTAGCATAGGCTTCAGCCTGTGCTCTTGCCTTTCTCTTTTTCTTTTTCTTTCTCTGTCATCCCGACCGGAGCGGCCCGATTTTTTCTTTGCGCCGGTCTTTGGCGCGTCGGGCCGCGCAGCGGAGGGACCATGGCAACCAACGCTTCTTCCCCTCTTTTGCACACTCTTCCACAATCCCCCGATTGCATTCCCCATCCGAACTTGATATGAAACTCCCACACGGAGCCGCCCGAACCTCCAACCTCGGGCCACTCTCTCCTCCATTCTCGAAGGAGCAATGTATGAAACGCAGTTGGCACGTCCTGGCAATTCTTGCCGCAATTTCCCTCGCCGCCGCTTCTTCCTCCCGCGCTCAAATGGGCATGGACATGTTCAAGCGCCCTTCGATCACCAAAGTCTTTCGCCCCGTCGTCGGTAAAGGCGCCGTCTATCTCGACACCGACAAAGATGGCAAGGACGCCCGGACCAGCGAAATCGCGATCGTCGGCAAGGATTCCTTCGAAGGCAAGGAAGGCTTCTGGATGCAGATCTATTTCATCGATTCCAAGGGGAAAGCTTTTGTCGGCAAGAGCCTGATCACCCCTGGCGATTTTCAATTCCATCGCATGATCATTCAGCCCCCGGGCCAGCAGGCCATGGAAATGCCCATGCACATGAACGCTGCCCGCAAGGAGAAGATGGAAGAAAATCTCAACGACTGGCACTCGGTCGGCACGGAATCCGTCACCGTCCCCGCCGGCACTTTTTCCTGCGAACACTGGCGCAACGACAAAACTCACGGCGAAATCTGGACCAGCGACAAAGTCACTCCCTTCGGCATGGTCAAGGAAATCAGCGGCAACGGCAACACCCAGGTTCTCTCCAAAATCCTGGACAACGCCGCCGACCGCATCACCGGTCCCGTCAAACAATTCGACATGCAGCAAATGATGCAAGAGATGCAGCAGCAACACCAGCAGCACCCCCAGTAGCATAGGCTTTAGCCTGTGCACGCTGAGACGCCATCCAACGTAGGGGCACGATACATCGTGCCCTCCTCCTCGTCCTAACAGGTAGCGCCGGCTTCCAGTTCACCCTGAGCCCAGAAGGGCCGGTCGGCATTCTCCGCGCGCACCCCCAATATCTCTCCAAAAATTTCCCCTCTTAGTCCATACTCCTACACTCGTTCACCAGCGGCGGGCCTCAGCCTTCCGCTGGTGACATTTCTCATGGTCAGGCATCCTATCCTCGGGGGCTCCTTTGGTCGCCAATCCGGAAAAATTCCTTCCCGCGCGCATTCTCGATCGCCGCGATATCGCCGATGATCTCTTCATCTTGAAAATCGATCCCGGCGGCCCCTTCACCTATCTCGCCGGACAATACGCTACCCTCGGCGTCGAAAACGGCGAAAATCGCCTCGAACGCGCCTATTCCATCTGTTCCTCTCCCTACGAACCCGTGCTCGAATTCTTTGTCGAGCGCGTTCCAGAGGGAAACCTTACTCCCATCCTCTACGAGATGAAGGCCGGAACTCCGCTTCTCCTCCGCCGCTTCGCCAAGGGCCGCTTCACCCTCGATCTCCGCAGTGGCCGCAAAAATCATTTTCTCCTCGCCACCGTTACCGGCGTCGCTCCTTACGTTAGCTACATTCGCACGATCTATCAGGACTGGAAAAAGGGCGGCACACCTATGCCCGGGGAGCATCGCCTCTTCTGCGTGCAAGGCTCCAGTCACGTCCACGAATTTGGTTATCGCGATGAACTCGAAAAAATCGCCGCTGAAGTCCCCTGGCTGAAGTACGTCCCCACCATCAGCCGCCCCTGGGACAATCCCGGCTGGCATGGCGAACTCGGCCGCGTTGACGACCTCGTCCGCAAATACATCGAAGTCTGGAATCTTTCGCCCGCTGATACCACTGCCTATCTCTGCGGCCATCCCGGCATGGTCGAAACCGGCCGCGGCATGCTCCTCCGCGCCGGTTGGTCCAAAACATCCATCCAGGACGAAGTCTACTTCCAACCCGGCACCTGACGCGCCGCCTTGTAGGGGCACGATAAATCGTGCCCTCTTCTCCTCTCCCCCTTCTCTGCCTCCCAAAACTCGGGCACCGCCGCACCATCCCGCGTCTTCTACGGCATGATTCCTGGCTATTATCTTGGGTTCCTCCTCTCCTCCGATCTCTGCGCCTCTGCGTTATCCTTTCTCTTCTCGTCCACACAAAAAAACGGCACAGTCAAAACTGTGCCGCCGTGCCTGCCTGGTGTCCAATTTCCAATTTCTAATTTCTAATTTCTGACTCCGGCCTTCTCCTCCAATTCATCCGCCACATCCTGCAGCACGCGCGCTGGCACGCTCAAATGCACCACGTCTCCATCGTCACTTACCGCATCAATTTGCAACTTCCCGTCCACCATCGCCACCCGCACATGATCCTGCGCGTCCGTCACATCCACCAGCTCCACATTCGGATACTTCTCCAACTCCTTCGCCACCTCGCGCAAAACCGGCAAAAACGGCCGCGCATCAGTCGTCACCCGGTTCAGTTGTTCCTTCGGCGCCAGATGCATTCCCACCGATACCACCGTCGCCGGAACCCACAGATGCACGTGCGTTCCCCCCTCCCGGTGCTCATCCACATCCACCCGGATCACTCCCTCGTGAAACACATACATGCCGGCCATCGCCATCGTCGCGCCCAATCCCATCGCCACTTTAGCCAATATCAACATGATTCTCCTCCGGTTCCGTTAGCGGCCACTTCTTGCCCTGAACGCATGTGAAGGGTCAGATTGCCCCAAGCAACGAATGGGTGGCCAATCCCAGCGCCCTCACCCAGCCGATTTTTCAATTTCCAATTTCGAATTTCTGGTTCAGTCCGCCACGTTCTTCGAATCGACCCAGATCCTCACCGTGTTCTCGCTATCCTTCACCGTCACCAGTTCCGTGTCCCCATGTGCCGAAAGAGCCTTCAGCGCCGCCACGATGTCCAGCTCATCCTTGCCCGCTGAAAACAGCGCATCCACCACCTTCATCGGCACCTTGATCTCAACCTTCGATTCATGCCCGCTTGCGGCCTTCGCCTCGGCCTTCCCGTCCTTCGCGGCGGCCTTCTTCCCCTCGGATTTGTCCGTCACATGGATGTACAGATATCCTGCGCTCTTTGCTACTCGCACGTCGTTGCCGCCGCCCTGCACGGTCACATACTCGCCGTCACGCGAAGTCCGCACCGCATCCAGAATCGCTCGCAAATCCACATCGTTCATGCGTTTGGAGTCAATGCGCACTTTGCCGTCATGCAAATTGTCCTTATTGATTGCCGGGATCACCTTCGCCGCCATTTCCACCGGCACATTCACGCGTACCGTCTCGCCGTTGTCTTCCTTGCTCTCCACGCGCACGTGGATCCACTGCTCCGTTGTCTTGGCGCTGGTTGTCGTGGTGGATGTCGTCTCTTGCGCCAGCGTTCGAGCCGGCAGCAAGGTGGCAGCCGCAAACGCCGCCGCCAAACCAAATCCGAGGGTTCCCCTGAGAGTCTTCATGGCACGCTCCTTGTCTACCAATACGGCAAGGAGCATACAAAAGTTCCAACCTATATTGAGCAGGGAATCGCAGTGCTGAAGCCTTGCCCCGGTGAGAATATAAGGATTATTGAAGCCATCGCCTGCGGCATCACCGCTACAAGTCCGAACACGACTATCTAATTGAAAAAAGGGCTTTTGCGGAGTAAGCCCTCACGGGGGCATTCTGTGCCGACCGCAGCAAGAGTGTGTCATCCCGACCGGAGTGGCCGGTCTTCTCCTCCGCGCCGTCTGCGGCGCGCCGGCCACGGAGAGAGGGACCCTGGCAACCAAGCTTACTCGTCGCGACTCATGAAGCCACTTCATCCCGACTCCCGCCACCTGTTCGCTAGCTTCCTTATCGTTCTTCTATCCCCTCACACTGCCGCCAGCGTCTCCAATCCCGTCTTATTCCACACCAGCAGCGTCGACCCGTTCAACTCCACCAGCTTCTGCCGTTTGAAATCGCTCAACGTCCGCGTTACGCTTTCCCGCGAGCATCCAATCAACTGCGCCAGCTCCTCATGCGTCAGCGCCAGCTTCACCCGTACCGCGCCTTCGCTCTCACGACCCTCCGCCGACCAGCCCACCAGAAACTTCGCCAGCTTTTCCGAAACCGAGCTCGCCAGCCCCAGCGACCGGATCACTTCATAGGCCGAGTGGCACTCCTGGCCCAGCTGTTGCACCACCCGCAAACACGCCTCCCCGTTATCCTTGATGAACCGCAGGAAATCTTCCTTGCTCACATACGCGATCTGGCAGGGCTGCATCGTCTCCACCGTCACCTCATGCGGCCGTCCCGTAACGATCGAATTCAATCCAAACACCTGTCCCGGCTGCGCAATCTTCAGGATGAACGTTTTCCCATCCGCATTCGCCGTCAGCAGCTTCACCCGTCCCTGGCACAAAATATGCACGCCCCGCGCCGTCTCGCCTTCCATGAACAGCAGCGCGCCCTCCGGATACGATGTCACATGCTTGATCCGGTCCCACTCCCGCATGGCCTTCTCCGGCAGCCGGCAGAAGAAATTGTCCCTTTGCATCTTGCAGGTCGAGCAGTTTTCTGCCGCACCTAATCCATAAGGCGAATTAGGCCTTCTCACCGGTGCTGTTACTGCCCGGTAGCTGATCGACTGCAATCTTTCCGCAACCATTGTGCTGGCCATGCTCGGTATCCTTTCTCAACCGCTGTCCAGTTTTTTCCGCTGTGGACACTAGGACAAAAGGCAAATCACATGCCAATTGTGACTGCCGGGCCAAAAACCACCCCTGTTCTGTAAAATGTTCAATTAGAAGAGCTTAATTCGCTTGTGGCACAACTCGTCCCAACTTGCCCCAGTTATCACTGTTGAAAATTGCGTCATATCGCACAAAACTGTGTGACATTCATCACTCCAAGCTGTGATTCCTTACCGCTTTGGTTTCCCTTCCCATTCCGGTTCCATCGCCCTCTCCATCGCCATCCTTACTCCTCTACGGGCGAAACGTCCAATACCCCGGCCCCACTCTCATCGAGTGCTGCCACGCCAGCGGAAACGCCCACCACACCAGCGCTCCAAGAATTGCCTGCCCTAACGCCAGCGGCAAAATATTTCGCTCCCGCCCGAACAGCCACGCCATTGCCGCTCCACCAACCAGCGTCAACGGCACCAGCACCGGATTCGGCCAGTGCAGCGCCGCAAACAGCGCCCCCGCCAGCACCGCCGCCTGCCACGTCTTCTCGAAGTAGCCCAGCAACCGGTTCGTCAAAAATGAGTTCAGCGCCACCTGTTGCATCAGGCAAAACGACAGGTACCCGATAAACCGGCGCGGCTCGATCAGATGCGCCGGTACTCGTTGCAACATCCCCAAAAAAAGTCCCGCCCCGCAAATCCCCAGTGACGCCACCGCAAAAAAGGGAATTGCCCTTCGTGTCGCCGGTCCTAAATTGTCCGCCCGCCACCCTAACGTCTTCGGTGTATCGCGCCGTGCCACCGCACTGATCACCATCCACGCCGCCAACACCCACCATGACCTCGCCGATGCCGCCTGCAACCACCAGATATACACGCCCACCAGCGCCGCGAACGCCAGCGCCTCCGCCAGATACCAGTTCCTTCCCGCACGCTCCACCGCCATCAATTCTCCAATTCGCTCCCGTCGCTCTCATGCCGCTCTTTGATCAGCCGCAGCACGCTCACAAAAAGTTGCTCGATTTCCCCTTCCGACGCCAGGTCCTTACCCAGAAATTCCATCAACTCAAAATCCGGAAATCCCCGGTTCGTAATTCGCCCCGGCAATTCCTCCCGCAATCTCTTTGCGGGCACAGCCCCCGCCGCCCGAATCTCCTCAAACGCCACCCGGTGCAGCTCATCCTCAAAAAGGGAACTGTCCAGCAACCCGCACAACTCTACTCGCGTAGCAGCCCGAATCAAATTCGAACACAGCAGCCGCAACGCCTGCCGCTCCCTCCTCAGCTCTTCTTCTCTCCCCATCTCCTCTAGTCCTTTGTAGCGGCCGCTTTCCGAAGCGGGCGCCGTTTCTTTCTTCTCTCTGTGTACTCTGAGCCCGCCTCCGTGTCCTCTGGGTTAAATCCCTTTCTTTTACCCGCCTGCTCCTACTCCCACCAAATATGTTCTACTATCCATGGTATCAACGGCTCCCACAAATCATCTAAATCCCATCACGCACCAAAGGAGAACTCGCCTCCATGTCCTCCCCACACCGCGTCCTAATCCTTGGCGGAGGCTTCGCGGGCCTGGTCGCCGCGCAAACCCTCAAACGCACCGACGTGGATGTCACCCTCCTCGACAAGCGCAACTTCCACCTCTTCCAACCCCTCCTCTATCAAGTCGCCACCGGCTCGCTCTCCCCCGCCGAAATCGCTGCTCCCATCCGCGCCGTCCTCAGCAGCCAGAAAAACGTCGAAGTTCTCCTCGGCGAAGCGGTGGACATCGATCCCGTTGCAAAGAAAATCCTCCTGGCCGACGGCGAAGCCTTCCACTACGACACCCTCATCATCGCCACCGGTTCCCAAACCTCCTACTACGGCAATGACCACTGGCGTGAAAACGCTCCCAGCCTAAAATCCGTCGAAGAGGCCACCCGTATGCGTCACAAACTCCTCTACGCCTTCGAACGCGCCGAACGCGCCGAAACTGAAGCCGAGGAGCGCGCCTGGCTCACCTTCGTCATCGTCGGTGCCGGCGCCACCGGCCTCGAACTCGCCGGCGCCATCGCCGAAATTGCCCACCACACCCTCAAACACGACTTCCGCCGCATCCGCCCCCAGGAGGCCCGCATCATCCTCATGGAAGGCGGCCCGCGCGTTCTTCCCCCTTATCCCGAGGACCTCTCCGCCAAAGCAGAAAAACTCGTCAAAGATCTTGGCGTTGAAATTATGCTCGGCGCTTTCGTCACCAACATCGACGCCGAGTGCGTCAGCTACCAGCAAAATGAAACCTCTGTGACCCTTCCAGCCCGTACCGTTTTCTGGGCTGGCGGCGTCACCGCTACGCCTTTCGCCCGGAAAGTTGCCGAACGCCTCGACTCCGAAACCGATCGCAACGGCCGTCTCAAAGTCCAACCCGATCTCACCGTCTCCAATCATCCCGAAATCTTTGTCCTCGGCGATTTGGCCATCTCTTACGACGCAAAAGGAAATCCGCTCCCCGGCGTAGCACAGGTCGCCATCCAGGGCGGCCGCTACGCCTCCAAACTCATCCAAGCCCGCCTTGCCGGCCGCACCCTTCCTCCCTTCAAATATTTCGACAAAGGCGACATGGCAGTCATCGGCCGCGCCGCCGCTGTTGCCAATGTATTCGGCCTCCACCTTTCCGGCTTCATCGCCTGGTGCATCTGGCTCTTCATCCACCTCATCTACATCGTCGAATTTCAAAGCCGCGTCATCGTATTCATCCAGTGGGGCTTCCTCTATCTCTCCTTCAACCGCAGCGCCCGCCTCATCACCGGCGAATCCACCAGCGACCCGCCCCCTCTCCGCCCAATCTAGGGGCGGCTTCTTGCCCTGAGCGTATGCGAAGGGTCACGCCGCCTTCTTGTTTTTTCTTCTCTGCGAACCTCTGCGTCCTCCGCGCCTCTGCGTTATCTTTCTCCCCATTCCCTCACAACCATTCATCCACGCGCGTCGCTGTAACTCTCCCCCTTTTGCTTTACCTCCAACCCGTCATAAACTAACCCCATCACTCTCAATCAACGGCAGGCACCCATGCCCACAAATCCTGAAACCGCAACCGAAACCTATCCAAAATTCTCCCCCGCCGATCTCGCCAACTACAAATCCCAAGGCTACCTGATCCAGCCCTCCCTCTTCGCCACCGACGAAATCGACATCATGAAGCGCGAAGCCGAGCGCAATCTCGCCGGCGCCAACATCCTCAACAAAGCCGACCGCGCGGGAAATCCCGTCAATCTCGCCATGTGGGACCGCCCTCAGGACGACATCTACAGCATGTTCTCTCGCAACGAACGCATCGTGAAAAACGTCGAAACGCTTCTCGGCGCCGAAGTCTATCTCTACAGCGCAAAAATGATCATGAAGAACGCCCGCGAAGGCGGCGCCTGGGAATGGCATCAGGATTACGGCTACTGGTACGACTACGGCTGCCTCGTTCCGTCCATGCTCAGCTGCTTAATCGCCGTCGACCGCGCCACAAAAGAAAACGGCTGCCTGCAAATTCTTTCCGGCTCTCATGCCATGGGCCGCGTCAACCACGACCGGGTCAACGAACAGACCATGGCCAATCCCGAACACGTCGAAGCCGCCCTCGCCCGCTTTCCCCTCGTCTATCTGGAACTCGATCCCGGCGACGCCGTCTTCTTCGACTGCAACCTTCTCCATCGCTCCGACGCCAACCGCTCCGACCATCGCCGTTGGAACTACATCGCCTCCTACAACACCGTCGCCAACAAACCCTACAAACGCGTCCGCGACTACGGTAACTACGAACCCCTGTCCCAAGTCCCGGTCAACGCCATCCGCACCTTCGCCTGCCGCCACAACCTGATCTAATCCGCCACTTTCAAGTGGCCCCGCTTTGATTTGTAGGGGCAGCTTTATGCCGCCTTCTTGCCTTTGTAGCGGCCGCTTTCCGAAGCGGGCGCCTTCCTCTTCGATCGCTCATTAAGACTCCCACCACCTGCTCTGGGGCGTGGCCCACCTTTCGTCCGTCGCGCGCGGAAAGGCTCGGTTCCTACGATCTAAATCCACAAACTCTCTTTTCTCCTCCTCCCATTTTCCAATTCCCATTTTCGAATTTAACGCTCTTACGATCCAACGCCATCAATTCTCTTCTCTTTACTCTTTTCTTTACTCTCTCTTCTCTGTGCCCTCTATTCTCCTCTGCTAACTCTGTGGTGAAATCTTTTCTTCCAAACAAAAACGGCGCGAACCAATCTCGCGGCACTTTCTTCCCATTTTCAATTGTCCAATTTCCATTTTCTGATTCAACCCATCCATGTTCTAATTTCCCCCGTGCCCACGCCCCACCGCCCCGTCACCATCATCGGCAGCTACATCGTCGCCCTCGTCATGGACATGGACCGCCTCCCCATCGAAGGCGAAACCGTCGTCGGCCGCGATTTCCACACCACCTTCGGTGGCAAAGGTTCCAACGCCGCCGTCGCTTCCGCTCGCCTCGGCGCCGAAACCCTCTTCCTCGGCAAAGTAGGCCGCGACTCCTTCGCCGCCGATTTCATCACCATGCTCGACCGCGAAGGCGTCCACCGCGAAAAAGTTCTCTACTCCGAAACGCTCCCCACCGGCGTCGGCATCATCCTTTTCAACTCCATCGGCACAAACCTGATCGCCATCGATCCCGGCGCCAACACCCAACTCTCCCCCGCCGATCTCGAAGATCACCTCGACACGATTCGCGAATCCTCTGTAATTATCTCTCCGCTGGAAATTCCCCTGGCCACAGCCCTCGCCGGCGCCCGCCTCGCCAAGGAACACGGCGCAAAAGCCATCCTCAATCCCGCCCCAGCCTGCGATCTCCGCAAAACCGATCTCTCTTCCGTCTTCGCCCTCACGCCAAACGAAACCGAAGCTCGGGTTTGCCTCGGCCTTCCTTCCGACGATCCCACCGGCGACGCTGAACTCGCCTCCGCCCTCCTCGCCCTCGGCCCCGAACACGTCATGCTCACCCGTGGCGCCCAAGGCGTCCTCTGGGCTTCCAAAAATGGCCTCACAAAAATCCCCGCCCTCAAAGTAAATCCCATCGACACCGTCGGCGCAGGCGATGCTTTCAACGCGGGCCTCGCCGTCGGCCTCAGTGAAGGCGAATCCGTCCCCCACTCCATCGCGCTCGGCATCACCGCCGCTTCGCTCTCCACCGAAAAGCGTGAAACCCTCGCCTCTTACCCGTTTCGCCCCGAAGTAAATCAACGCCTCCCCGAAATCCTGGACGCTCTAAATTAAGGGATATGCTTTCAGTTTTTGTGGGGAAACCAACTACAGGCAGGAAAAATGGTGCCGGGGGCCAGAATCGAACTGGCTACGCCCGCCTTTTCAGGGCGGCGCTCTACCAATGAGCTACCCCGGCGACTCAACTTTAGTAGTTTAGTGTCCACTCCAATCGCTGTCAAACTCACCCAAAATTACTTCCAATTTTGAGCCTGCGAAATCTGTGGGTTTGCCTTTGCAGGGGCGGCTTTACGCCGCCTTCTTTCCTTTGTAGCGGCCGCCTTCTGAGGCGGGCGCTTTTTTGTCCGTCCCGAATGGTTCTCCGGGGAGTCCGCCTTTCATTTTTTGCGCCAACCCCGACCCCCACGCTAAAATAATCTCGATGACCACCACACAACACAAATCCACCGATCTGATTCCCCAACTCGACGCGCTCGCCAAATCCGCCCCATCCGGCGATGCCCTCATGAAATCCATCGTCGCCCTTCTCCACGAAAAGCTCACCCGCTACAACTGGGTCGGCTTCTACATGCTCGAAAGGGAAGGCGGCGACACCCTCGTCCTCGGCCCCTTCAAGGGCACTATGACTCCCCACACCCGCATCCCCCTCAATCAGGGCATCTGCGGCGCCGCCGCCTCCAGCGGCAAAACCATCGTCGTCGACGACGTCAACTCCGACTCTCGCTATCTCGCTTGCTCCCTCGAAACCAAATCCGAAATCGTCGTCCCGGTCTTCGTCCGCGGCAAAGTCGTCGGCGAACTCGACATCGACTCCCACTTCCTAGCCGCCTTCGGCCCCGACGACCGCAAACTCTGCGAACACGCCGCCGCCACTCTCGGCAAATTCCTCGAATCCCATTAATCCGAGCCCTGCCGGTGTAGGGGCGGCTTTAGGCCGCCTTCTTGGGTTTTTTCTTGCGGTTGTGGCACAGGCATTCTTGCCTGTGCTCTTGGTTTTCTTCTCTGCGTTTCCTCTGGCTTTCTTTTCTCTCTTAAATCGAACGCGTACTTGCCTCACCCCTGCGCCTCATCAAACTCCTTCATCCAACTCCGATCCTTCAGCACTTCTCTCGGCCGCGTCCCATCCGGCGGCCCCACAATCCCGTCCTTCTCCATCAAATCAATCAAATGCGCCGCACGCCCATACCCAATCCGCAATCTCCGTTGCAATGTAGAAGTCGACGCCCGTCCCATCTCGCAGCAAATCCTCACCGCATCCTGGTACAAATCATCATCAATATCCTCGCCGCCGGCCTCCGCATCCCCCGCGCTCTGCGAACTCCCACCCTTGGTATTTCCAATGGGCTTCCCGTCCTCGTCCTTTGGCGCCTCCAGCAAAGCCTCGTTGTATTTCGCCTGCGCCTGTTGCCGCCAGAAGTCGCACACGCTCGTAATCTCGTCCTCGCTCACCAGTGGCCCATGAATCCGGTGCAAACGCGCCGAACCCGCTGGCAAATACAGCATGTCGCCCTTGCCCAGCAACGATTCCGACCCATTCGAATCCAGAATCGTCCGCGAATCCACTTTGCTCGCCACCCGGAAAGAAATCCGGGCAGGGAAGTTCGCCTTGATCAACCCCGTAATCACGTCCACCGACGGCCTCTGCGTCGCCAATATCAAGTGGATCCCCACCGCGCGCGCCATCTGCGCCAGTCGCGTAATCGACTCCTCCACATTGTTCGTGTCCACCATCATCAAGTCCGCCAACTCGTCAATGATGATGATCAAATAGGGAAGCGGCTTGTGCTCCGTTGGCTCCACATTCTCAAACAGCGAAAGTGGCTGCTGCTTCTGGAACGTCCGGTTGTACTGGTCGATGTTCCGCACGCCGCGCTGCGCCAGCAACTTCAACCGGTTCTCCATCTCCCGCGTCGCGTTCCGCAGCACGTTCGACGCGATCTTCGGATCCGTCACCACCGGCGCGATCAGGTGCGGAATTCCTTCGTACAAATTCAGTTCCAGCCGCTTCGGGTCCACCAGCACCATCTTCACTTCGTCCGGCGTAGCCTTGTACAAAATCGACATCATCAGCGAATTGATGAACACGCTCTTGCCTGTGCCCGTTGACCCCGCAATCAGCAAGTGCGGCATCGAAGCCAGGTCCGTCACCCGGATTCGCCCGTGCAAATCGCGCCCCATCGCCAGCGTCAGCTTGCTCGGCGAATTCGCAAACTCCTGCGCCTCAATAATCTCCCGCAGCGCAATCGTCTCTCGCCGGTCATTCGGCACCTCGATGCCGATCGTCGATTTACCCGGTATGCGCTCAATCAGGATCGACTCCGCTTGCAGGGCCAGGCACAAATCCTCCGTCAACCCGATAATCCGGCTGTACTTGATCCCCGCTTCCGGCTTGAACTCAAACGTCGTCACCACCGGACCCGGGTTGATCTGCGTCACCCGCCCTTCCACGTCGAACTCGTGGCACTTCTCCTCAATCGCCCGTGCCCGGTATTTCAGCTCGTTCTCATCCAGCTTGTGGCTGCCCTCGCCCTCCCGCAGCAAATTGATTGGCGGCAGCTTGTAATTCGCGTTGCCCTTGGCAATCTTCGGGTCACCTTTACCCTGAGCGCCCGCGAAGGGCTTCTCCTTGTTCAGCACCATAATCGGTGCCTTGTGCTTCGTCTCTTCTTCTTCCTCCTCCACCGCCGTGGCCTTCTTCCTCTTGAAAATGTCGCTCAAATCCTCCAGCTTGATTCCCTTCGGTTCTTCCTTCTCCGCGGTTTCTTTGCTCGCTACCTGCGAAGCCACCGGCTTCCGTCCTACAATCCGCCGCTCTTCCACCGCCCGCCGCATCCGCTCTTGCTCGCGCCCTTCCCTCCAGTCCTCCCAACGAGCCTGCGCCCGCTGCAAAATCCCGATCTTCTCGATCTTCCCCAGCGGCCCCTTGGAACTACTCGCCCAGGCATGCGCCCCGCTGAACGAAAATCTCGTCGTCATGAACAGCGACACCACCAGCAGCGCTCCCGCCACCAGGAAAGCGCCCCAAAAATTAAATCCGCTCTGCAATCCGCTCGAAACCAGCGAACCCAGCACA